>PLFE01000153.1 GCA_003136675.1 Bryobacterales bacterium | reverse complement strand
TCACCCAGCGCGCCAAGATTAAGCCGCAGAGCGCTTCGGGAGTTCGCCCGTGGCTAGCCAATGCGCGCATTCCAGGCCGAGTTCCTGAATCGCCCTGGCTTCGTATTCCGCTGAATCCTGGGCAGTCAGTGTATCTTTCCAGCGGCCGTTAGTGCCCCGGTTGATGAAGGTCTTGGTGCCGCCCTTCCACATCTTGCCACCCATGGGAACGCTCTTCTCCCCGTTCGCTTTCATCCAATCAAAAGTGCAGTGTTCCACCATCAAGTCCCACTTCGATTCATCGATCTCAATGGACAGAAACTCCGCTATGCGACGCATCCCCGCCGGCATGTCCCGCTTTAAGGTTTCGAAGTGCACCAACAGGATATTCGGGAGAGACCGGATTTCCCACCACGACCGCACGTTTTCCCAGAACGACCAATAGGGAAAACCGTCACGCTCCAACCAATCGCGAAAGTACTGGCGAATGTCCTCCGTCGGAGGCTCCAGCGGTGGACCCACGCGGCCCGGCTCGTTGTTCAGGGCGTTGTACATGGCCTCATTTCCATTGGCGTGATGGTTGTAAAGGCTCCACAAAACGTCTCGGCCATCGCGCCCGATGTAGATGTACCTGGCGAGTGGAGAATACACCAGAGCATCCACCGGCAGATGCGTTTTGACAAAGCGGCGGTGCTGCTGCGCCTCTACTTCCGGAAGTTTGACGTGCTTGGGGGGAAGCCGGAAGTCGATCCATGGCGACATGGAATGAACTTCCATTTCGGTGTCGCCCGCGAACAGCATCTGAAAAATGATCTGTTGCATCCAGGTGGTTCCGGATTTCGCATAAGTCGAGATGATGATGTCGTCATCTCGAAATTTGAAATCGTTCCAAACCGTGGAATCGATGTGTTGATTGTGCATCTCGCGGGTCTTCCTGGGCCACGCGATTTCAGTGCTGGCGGTCATTGTTCTCCTCCTCTGGTGCTGCCGGACGGGGGCCAGAGCACAATAGATTAGAACACGCGGTAAGACAGAGCGCAACGGTCCTATGTAATGCGGTCTTAGTAAACGCCAAGGTCGCGACCGCTTACTACGGCCCCGGAATATCCCTGCTTGATCTCTTTCACCAGATCCACCTCGTCTGGGTTGGCGAAGTAGAGCTGATGATAGAGCACTAACAGCTTCGGTTTGGCCTTGGAGGCGATTTCAGCCAGTTCTTTCGTCGAGGTATGGGAGAGTGCGTGATACCGTCCAGCCTCGGGACTGAACCGCGCATGGAAGCGCTCGTCCGAATAGACCTCGTGAACCAGAACGTCACAGGCATGGCAAAATTCCGCTATGGCGGCGCTGGGAGCGGTGTCTCCGGATATCACGATCGAACGGCCGGACGCATCGATCGCGAAGCCGAAGGCCTGCGGCCACGATCCATGCGGCACGGCGAACGCCCGAATGGTGACGTTCTCATCGCGATAGATCTGGCCAGGGGAAATCTCGTGGACGTTGACGCGCAGGCCACGCTCGCTCAGTTGCTCGAGTCCCGTGGTGCGGATGCGAATATCTTCGGCATAAGCCAACTTGATGTACTCGGTCATGGAGGCGATTCCCTTCGGACCATAAACCTCCAATGGTTGCAGGCGTCCAACCACCCAAGGGGTAAGAATGATATCGGGGTAACCCAGCGTGTGGTCGGAATGGAGGTGGGTGATGAAAAGCCTGGTCAGATTGGGCGCCCGGAGTGCCGCAATCCCGTTCTTCTCGGCGGCCGCCTCCGCCTGGCGTACAACCCCTGGGCCCGCGTCAAACACGTAGGCCTGCCCATTCACAACGACTGCAACGGATGGCCCGGACGCACGCGGGTCTGGGATCGGAGTACCGGAGCCGAGAATAACTACCTTGGCTTGTTCCGTTGGTTGGGCGAAGAGACTGAGCGTCGAAACAGCGGCGAGAAGACAAGCGACGCGATGCGTATTGGGAACCTCCCCGACAGTCTAACAGCGGACGGTGTAAACTGACTCAACTCGCGTGCCTTCCGAAACATTGCCAACGTCAGTAAAGATCAACGCGGCTGAACTACCCGACCCGGGACGGTGGAAGTCACTGGCTGTCGTCCTCTCGGCTGCTTTCGTGGTTGGCCTCGACTTCTTTGTGGTCAACGTCTCCATCCCGTCCATTCGGGCGAACCTGCATGCCACTTTCGCTGAAGTGCAGATGGTGATCGCCAGCTACGGCCTGGTCTATGCGGTCCTCCTGATCTCCGGAGGAAGGCTGGGGGACATTTACGGCCGTAAGCGGATGTTCATTTGGGGGACGGCGGCTTTCACAGTGGCGTCCATTTTCTGCGGGCTGGCGCCAAACCCGGCAGTTTTGATCATGGCCCGGGCGCTGCAAGGCGTGACGGGAGCTTTGATGTTTCCGCAAGTCCTGTCGATCATGCAAGTGACGTTCCCGCCGCACGAGCGTGCGAAAGCCTTCGGCTTGTTCGGGACCGTTATCGGCACCTCATCTTTTTCCGGAAACGTCCTTGGAGGACTGCTGGTGAGCGCCAACATTTTCAATCTGAGCTGGCGCCCCATTTTTCTGATTAACCTGCCCATTGGGATCCTCACCGTCTTCACCGCCGTTCGATTCGTAAAGGAGTCACGCTCCCCCAAGGCCCGCGGGCTGGATATGGGAGGCGTGGCCATCCTCACGACGGCCCTCCTGCTTCTGCTCTACCCCCTGATTCAGGGACGTGAAGCCGGGTGGCCGCTGTGGACGTTCCTCTCCATGGGCGCGTCTCTGCCGGCGCTTCTATTGTTTGTGCAATATGAAAAGCGCGTAGCCGCAAAGGGCGGTTCCCCGTTAGTGGAGCTCTCGCTGTTCCACGATCGCGCGTTCGTCATCGGCCTTTTCAGCGGAGTCTGTTTCTTTAGCGGCGCGGCCGCGTTCTTCCTTATCTCTACTGTCTTCCTGCAGAACGGGCTGGGTTATTCCGCAAGGGACGCGGGGTTGACGTTCACTTCATTCGCGGTGGCATTCCTCGGAAGCTCGCTCTCCTCGGTCCGGCTCCAGCCGAAAATCGGTAGCCGCATCATCAATCTAGGAGCGGCGCTGATGATGACCGGTCTGGCGTTGCTGCTTTGGCTGACAGCGTGGCGCGGTGGATCGCTGAGCGGACTCGAACTCGCGCCGGTCCTGTTGATCTACGGCACGGGTCAAGGCTTCGTGATGCCTACTCTGATCAATACAATCCTGGTGAACATTCATGGGCATGACGCTGGATCGGCTGCGGGCGTGCTGACAACAGTCCAGCAGGTTTCGTTTGCGATGGGGGTGGCCGTGATCGGAACGGTTTTCTTCAGTTCTCTGGGCCACCTGACCACCACGGCTGCTTTCGTAACGGCGTTGCGTACGGCCCTCTCCGTGAATATCTGCCTGCTCGCCGTGACGTTCATGCTGATCCTCCAGATACCTCGGAATCCTGTTCGAAAGCTGTGACATACTAATTGACCATGCTTACGAAGTTCTCCCTGCTGACTCTCGTCAGCTTCTGCGCCAGCGCAGCGCCACTCTCGGTCCGGCTGGTCTCGAACCTTCCCGCTCCGCAGCCCGTGGGGACGGTGGTGGGTCTGATGCCGCGGGTTGAAAACGCGACGCCGGGAATGTACGTTTATCGATACTCGGTGAGCGTAGACAATGGACCGTTCCGCGTGGTTCGGGACTTCAGTCAGGCCTTCAACTTCGAATGGGCGCCGGAACTTTACAAACAGGACGCCGTGGTGCGAGTGGCCGTGCGGAATAACAAGACCAAGGAGACCGCGGACGGAGAGTTGCCGTTCCGTATCACGTCGCGGGTATTCGGCGGGACGGCGGTGGTTTCGCCGACTTCGCACCCATTGGTGGCGTTGTTCAGCGCGCCGCCCTGCCCAGCCGGCAATCAGTTCCAGGTTGAGTTCCGCCGGCGTGGCGATACCAAGGTCAGCCATACGCCCCCAGAACCATGCCGGGCAGGCGGCAACAGCGTGTACGTGGCGGGGATGCGCGCGGACACCGACTACGAGATGCGCGAAGCCACCCCGACGGAGGGAGCCTGGGTCACGTTCCACACGGGAATACTGGACGGAAGGTTCCCCAGAGTCTCCGTTCAAACTCCGCGGCAGGGGGGCGCCAGCACGGAGGGAATCATCCTGCGGAGCATGCTGGATCCGTGGCGCAGCACCGCGAGCGACCTCGATGGAAACGTGGTCTGGTACCTGGACTCAGACTCGCCACTGATGCTGACGCGGATGCTTTCCGGCGGGCGATTTCTGGTGCATGCTTATGGTGACAATTCGGTCAACGACATGCAGCGCCTGCAACTTCTGCGTGAGTTAGACCTTGTGGGCCATACCGTTCAAGAGACCAACATCAGCCGCGTGGCCGAGCAGTTGGAACGCTACGGAATCAAATCCGACTGCGGGAAGGGAGGCCAGGAGTGTGTCTCCGGTTTTCACCACGAAGCAATCCGGCTCCCCAATGGGCATACGGTGGCGATCGCCGGCCTGGAGAGAATGTTCCCCGCCGGAACTCAAGGCTCGAAGGAACCCGTGGACATTCTCGGCGATCTGGTTATCGACCTCGACGAGAATTTACAGGTTGCTTGGTTCTGGAACTCGTTCGACCACATGGATTTGAAACGCGCGTCTTTGGGCGATGAGAAGTGCGCAATCGGTCCGGGCGGCGACGGTTGCACCCCTGTGTTTCTTGCGCCCACCGCGAACGGCTGGCTGCACAGCAACTCACTGCAGTACATCCCAGGAACCGGCGACCTGCTGATGTCCATCCCGGAGCAGGACTGGGTCGTAAAGATCGATTATAAGAACGGCACCGGAACCGGGAAGGTTCTGTGGCGATTGGGAAAAGACGGGGATTTCACCACAGCATCAACCGATCCGTATCCGTGGTTCTCCTACCAGCATGACGCGGGCTTCGACCCCGCAACGAATCTGCTGGTGCTCTTCGATGACGGACACCGGCGGAAGGAGAAATTTCCGAAGGCGAATAATCGCGGGCAGGCGTGGAAGCTGGATGAGGAGAAGCGCACGGCCACGCTGGTACTGAATGCCGACATGGGAATTTACGCGATCGCGGTTGGCTCTGCGCAGCCGCTCTCCAATGGCGGGTACTCGTTCGAATCCGGTTTCATCAATCCTGGTCCCGCGGGAATGGGAGCCATCTTCTCGCGCACCACCGAGACATCAGCCGACGGCAAGATTACCTATGCGCAGGAGGCGGACGGAGCCCTGACTTACAGGAGTTTTCGGGTTCCGGATTTGTACACGGCACCGCGGAAATAGGATTTTCGGCCTAACATGTTAGGCTCGAAGAAGTTCCCGAGTGGCTCTGTGGCGGAATTGGCAGACGCGCCAGACTTAGGATCTGGTACTCGAAAGGGTGTTCCGGTTCGACCCCGGACAGAGCCACCAACCCGCGACGTAAATGATCGAATATCGCTCCGGAATCTGCTTCACGCTCGACCAAATGATCGAGCTCTACAACGCTTCCACACTGAGCGAACGCCGGCCCGCGGGCGACCGGCAGCGAATGGCCAAAATGCTGGAGAACGCCAACCTGATCGTGACCGCGTGGGACGGCGAGGAACTGGTTGGCATCGCACGCTCTTTGACCGATTTTGCATTCTGCACCTATCTGTCGGATCTGGCCGTGCGCGTGTCCTATCAGCGCCGGGGAATTGGGAAGGAACTGATCCGGCGAACGCGCGAACTGGGCGGTCCGGACGCCAAAGTCATTCTGCTCTCCGCGCCCAAAGCCGTGGAGTACTATCCGCACATCGGGTTCACGCAGCACCCATCGGCCTGGGTGCTCTAGTGCCCTATTTCGCTGTGTCTTTCTAAAGGGCCGGAGCATCCTAAGTACAATCAGGTAGCGCAGAGATGATCGGCGAAATTCGCGAACTTGTTCGCACCATATTCCGCGAAGACCCCGCCGCGAAGAGCGCCCTCGAAATTGTGCTCTGCTACCCAGGGCTGCACGCCGTTGTCGTTCACCGGTGGTCGCACCGCTTGTACGAGATGAGGCTGAACCTGCTGGCGAGGCTTTTATCGCAGTACATGCGGTGGGTGACAGGCATCGAAATTCACCCCGGCGCGCGGATCGGGCGGCGGCTGTTTATCGACCACGGCATGGGAGTGGTGATCGGCGAAACGGCGGAAATTGGCGACGATGTTCTGATCTACCAGGCGGTGACGCTGGGCGGAACTGGAGCGGATCGCGGCAAGCGCCATCCGACGATCGGAAACCGGGTGGTGATCGGGGCGGGGGCGAAGGTACTGGGAAACATCACGGTTGGGGATGAGGCCAAAATCGGCGCCGGCTCGGTAGTCGTAAAATCGGTGCCTTCGAGCAGCACGGTGGTCGGGATTCCGGCCAAGGTGGTGGGGGCGCGTGGGGACCACCCCAAGCTTCTGGAACACGGCAATTTGCCGGACCCGTCGGCGCAGGACATGGCCGGATTGCGAGCGCGGGTCGAGGAGTTAGAGGAGTTGGTTCGCCAACTGCTGGAGCGGCGCGAGCAAGCGGCTGTGAGTGACTGATGCTGCCCGCTTTGAGAAGCGACCTCGAGGTCATGCCTTCCCCGGTGGCGGACCGGCCCGGGATTCTGATTCGGGATCCGATGCGGTATTCGAACGCGGTCCTGATTATTCCTTACGCATTTGCCGGCGCCCTGGAATGCTTCGACGGGCAGCATAGCGAACTGGACCTGCGCGCAGCCGGGGATTCCGGCCTCCAACTGCTTGACGCGTTACGCGAGAGCGCGTTCCTCGAAGACGAGATCTTCGCGGAACGGCGCGGCGCCCGCGAACGCGAATTTGCCGCGGCCGAAGTGCGGGAGCCTTGTCACGCCGGAAGCGGGTACCCGGTGGAGGCCGGCGCGCTGCAGGAGACCATGCGCGGCTACGTGGACCGAGGTTCGCTCACCGCTCAGTCCGAGACGATTGCGATCGCCGCGCCGCACGTCAGCCCGTTTGGCGGGTGGCAATCCTACCAAGCCGCGTATCAAAGGCTTCCCCGCGATGCCGGCGACCGCACTTTCGTGATCCTCGGAACCTCGCATTATGGCCCCATGGACAAGTTCGGCCTCACCCGTAAGCGCTTCCGCACGCCGCTGGGGGAAACACGCCCAAACACGGAACTGATCAACCGGCTCAGCACCCGAGCGGCGACGGCGATTACCGAAGAAGACTACTGCCACTCGGTGGAGCATTCCATCGAATTCCAAGTGGTCTTTCTGCAGTGGCTGTATGGGCCCGGCATCAAAGTGGCCCCCATCCTGTGCGGTTCCTTCGCGCGCAGCATCTATCTGGGCGGCAAGCCCGAAGAGAACGACGCCATCAACCGATTTATCGGGGAACTGGGGGAGATTGATGCGCAGGCCGGCGGCAAGCTCGTCTGGGTGCTGGGAGTGGATATGGCGCACATTGGACGCCGCTACGGCGATGCGGTTCCTGCGCGCGCCCACAGCGATCACATGATCGAAGTGGCCGAGCGTGACCGGGCGCGCAACGAGCGAGTGGCCGCGGGAGACGCTGACGGTTTCTGGGACCTCATCCAGCAGAATCGGGACGATTTGCGCTGGTGCGGATCTGCGCCTTTCTACACGTTCCTCCGGGCCGTGCGGGGGATTCAAGGCAAAGTGGAACGCTATGAGCAGTGGAATATCGATGAGGCCAGCGTAGTGAGCTTCGCTGGAATTTCGTTCACCCGCTGATGGGTGCGGCGTTACAATCGGAACAAAGCTGGATGCCGACGCTGGTCACAAACATTCCGGAATCTTCTCCCGCTCCGGCCCCGCCGCGCAAGCGGTGGACTCGCGAGCAATGCGCCCCGCTTGAGGCATCCGGCCTGTTTGAGCAGGAACGCCTCGAGTTAGTGGATGGGGAATTGATCAGTAAGATGGGCAAAAACCGTCCGCACGTGAACGCCTCCATGCTCTTGCTGGAGTGGATTCAGGACACCTTCGGCAGACGCTTTGTAAATGCCGAAGCACCCATCGACGTTGGTCCGGACGACAATCCGTGGAGCGAGCCCGAACCCGATCTCATCGTGCTGAAGCGCGAGTACTCAAACTTCAAGTCCGGGAACCCGCAGCCCCATGACCTCGCGCTGGTGATTGAAATTTCCGACAGCAGTCTCGCGTTCGACCTCACCACGAAGGCGCGATTATACGCGCGCGCCGGCATTGAAGAATATTGGGTTCTCGATGTCGCGGGCAGGCGGCTGATCGCACATCGTAGCCCCGTTTCGGGCAACTACACTTCCGTGGTCGCCTACGGCGAAAACGAAATGATCGCTCCGCTCGCCGCCCCGGCCGCGGGTTTTCGTCCGGCCGAGGCATTGCCCGGTTAAGAATCGCATCGCATGATAGAACCAATGTCATGCACCGTCGCGATTTTCTGAAAGCTTCTCTGGCCGCAACCGCGCTGGCCGCTCCACTCAAATCCGCCGCACCCGCCGGCATCAAGCTGGGCTTGGATACATATTCCCTGCGCGCTTTCAAATGGAAGGCCTTCGAGCTTCTCGACTACGCGGCCTCTCAAAAGGCCGACGCAATCCAGATCTCCAGCCTGGAAGACTACGAGAGCCTCGATACCGGTCATCTTCAACAAGTGCGAGCGAAGGCGGAGCAACTCGGCATCATGATCGATGCGGGAACGGGGTGCGTCTGCCCTCTTTCAAAAAGTTGGGGAAAGCGCGCAGGCACAGGGCGCGATGCGATGCTCGAGGGACTGCGCGTCGCCAAACAGGTGAACGCCCGCTCGGTCCGCTGCTTCATGGGTTCGATGGCGGATCGCCGCACGAACGACGATTCACTGGCGCGCTGCATGGAAGAAACCATCAAAGTCTTTAGGTCGGTGAAATCGGAGGCGCAGGATCTGAACGTGAAGATCGCGCTCGAAAACCACGCGGGCGATATGCAGGCGCGCGAAGTGCTGACCATTATCGAAGAATCCGGCGCGGATTTCGTCGGCGCGTGCCTTGATACGGGAAATCCGATGTGGGTGATGGAGAATCCTCTGGTGACAATGGAAGTGCTGGGTTCTCACGTTTTGACCACGCATGTGCGCGATTCGGCCGTGTTCGAACATCCCCAAGGCGCGGCGGCGCAATGGGTGGCAATGGGGGACGGCAATGTCGATCTGGCGGGAATCATCGCGTTGCACCGCAAGCTCTGTCCGCAGGCGGCGATGCATCTTGAGATCATCACGGGCCGGCCGCCGCAGGTGCTGCCGTATTTCGATCCGGCGTTCTGGAACTGGTTCCCGAAGATGCCCGCCGGTGAGTTCGTGCGTTTCGTGGACCTGGCGAAGCACGGCCATCCGTTCATGGGCGTGATGGTGATTGAAGATTCCGCGAACGCGAAGAAGCTGCCGGAGTATCAGGCGGCGCTGAAGGAGCAGCAGCGCGTGGATCTGGAGCGGAGCCTGGACTACGCGCGGCAGGCGCTCGGAGTGGGAATCAAATGGCGCGGGTAGTCCCGAAGGCGGCTCGGAGCCGGCTAGTCCACAACCTGCGTGAAGATTGGAGAAACGCTCGGAGCATTGCTGGCATCTCCGCCGTAGCTCGCCACGAGATCGTGTCCGCCGGCCGTGAGTTGCGAATACACCAAGGAGGCCACTCCATCGACCAACGTACCTGTTCCCATCACCGTGGATCCATGCGTGAAGGTCACCGTGCCGGTGGCGGTGGAAGGCGTCACCGTGGCCGTATAGGTCACGCTCTGATTGAGGTTTGACGGGTTAATGGACGAAGTCAATGTCGTAGTGGTCGGGTTGGTTCCAATCGGCGTTACGGTTTGAGACACCGAGGGCGACGTGCTCGCCAGATAGTTTCCATTGCCCCCGTACTTAGCGGTCAACGAATGCTTGCCTTGCGTGAGCGTCGTTACGGCCAGGGTTGCGACGCCGCCGCTTAAAGTTGCCGTGCCCAATTTCTTGATGCCGTCATAAAAGGTTACAGTGCCTCCGGCAGTTGGGGTGACAGTAGCCGTCAAGGTCACCGTCTGCTGAAGCGCGGAAGGGTTCGGAGAAGACGTCAACATCGTCGAACTCGCGTCCTTGTCAACCGTTTGGGTGATGGCATGAGAGGTGCTTGGCGCATCGTTCGCGTCCCCTCCGTACGCAGCCGTCAGCGAGTGCCCTCCAACGGATAGCGCCGCCGTGGCGAACGTAGCCGTACCGTCCGTCAAAGTGGCGGTTCCCAGAACCGTGGAACTACGATAGAAAGTGATCGAGCCCGTCGCCGTAGCGGGCGTAACCGTCGCGGTAAACGTCACGTTCTGCCCCAGGTTCGATGGATTGAGGGAAGACGTCAATACGGTGGTGGTGGGCCCAAAGGCGGTGCCGAGAAGGACGCTCACGTTGTTGCTATTGCGGTTGGCGGAGGCAATGTCGACCTTACCGTTGCCCTTGAAATCCCCTACCGCGACCGACGAGGGGTTCACGCCGGCAGTGTAGCTGGTGGGCTCCTGGAATGTCCCATCGCCGTTGCCCAGCAGCACGCTTACATTTCCTCCGGTGGAGAAGTCGAAATTGGCCAGCGCGATGTCGGGCTTACCATCGCCATTGAAATCGGTCACCGCGACGGAGGTGGGTTGCGTGTCGCCGGCATAGTTCACCGCCGGCTGAAAAGTCCCATTGCCGTTGCCCAGAAAAATGCTGATGCCATCAGCGGCGGCCACGGCCAGGTCCTGCTTGCCATCGCTGTTGAAATCCCCCACGGCAACAAAGTTGGGGTTATCGCCGCCGTTGGAATAGTTGACCGCGGGCTGGAAGGTCCCATCGCCGTTACCCAGCAGCACGGCCACTTCGCTGGGGCTATCGAGGCCAGGCGAACTACTCATGGCCAGATCTGCTTTGCCATCGCCATTAAAGTCCCCCACCGCAATGGAACTGGGGAAGAAACCGGTGTAGGTGAGGGGCGCGCTGAATGTTCCATCTCCATTGCCGAGCAGCACACAAAGGCTACCGGTGGAGACATCGGAGGCGACGGCGAGATCGGCCTGGCCGTCCGCATTGAAATCCGCTACAACGACGAAGCCGGGATTGAAACCGGCCGCATAACTCACCTGAGTCGCGAAGGTTCCGTCGCCGTTACCCAGAAGGATGCTCACGCTGCCGGCGGTGGAAGAACCGCTCCCCAGGTTGGCTACAGCGAGATCGGTCTTCCCATCCCCATTGAAATCTCCCAGGGCGATGGAGTAGGGGCTGATGCCCGCCGCGTAATCCACAGCCGCTTGAAAGGTTCCGTCTCCGTTACCCAGGAACACGCTGACGGCGCCGGTTTGGGTGTTCCCGGTGTAGTTGGCAACGGCCAAATCCTGCTTGCCGTCTCCATTGAAATCTCCGATGGCGATCGAAGCCGGGTTGGTTACGCCGTTGTAGTTCACAGCAGCCAGGAATCCGTTTCCCGCAACGGGGTTGACCGTTTGCGTAAGCACTGCGGAAAAACCGGCCGCGTCCTGGCTATCTCCGCCGTAGTAAGCTTTCAGCGCGCGCGGCCCAGCGGCGAGCAGTGTGGTGGTAAACGTGGCGCGCCCATCAACCACGGCCTTGGTTTCCAGCACCGTCGTCCCGTCATAAAACGTGACGCTGCCGGTGGCGGTGGCTGGCTCCACGATCGAGATCAACGTGACCGGCTGCCCAAATGCAGAAGGGTTCAGGGAACTGCTCAGCGTGACGTCGGTGGCGTGTAGGATGGCAGGAATGACGAGTAAGAAAGCCGGGAATTTATACAGCATGAAGTTATTTGACCATTTGACTCGCGGTGTGAGAAACGCCGGGGCCTTAAATTGTACTAGCGGCTCACGGTATCCGCCACCAGCCCGGTCCGCACCAACAATGCATTCGGATCCGGATCGCGTCCCATAAAATCCCGATACAATTCCGCCGGATCTTTACTGTCGCCCTGGGAAAGGATGCGCTCACGGAACTCCGCCCCTACCGCGGCGCTGAAGACTCCTTCGTTGCGGAAACGGGTGAAGGCATCCGCTTCCAGTACTTCGGCCCACTTATAAGAGTAGTATCCCGCTCCGTACCCCACGGGGCTCGAAAATAGGTGCGTGAAGGCGCAAATGGAAGCATGCCCTTCCGGCAGGCGGGAGGAAGAGAAGCGCTGCAGGATGCCCTTCGCGTACTCCACCACGTCGCCATATTTTTCGGGCGTATACTCCACGTGGAGCAGCAGGTCGCAGAACGAGAAGCCAAGCTGACGCATCTGCCCGTTCGCGCCGCGGAACGTTCGGGCGCGGACCATTTTCTGATAGAGTTCTTCGGGTATCGGATCGCCGGTCTGCCAGTGCCGCGCGAAAAGGTCGAGCGCATCGCGTTCCCAACACCAGTTCTCCATAATCTGCGACGGAAGCTCGACGAAATCCCACGCCACATTCGTTCCCGCGAGCGACCGCACTTCCACGCGGCTGAGCGTGTGATGCAGAAGGTGCCCGAACTCATGAAATATTGTCTCGACTTCGCGGTGCGTGAGCAGAGCCGGCTGATCTCCGATAGGCCGCGTCATGTTGCCGCAGATTGTGCCGGAATGCGGGATGGGTTCCCCGGTGATGAATGCATCCATCCAGGCTCCGCCACGCTTGGTCTCGCGTGGAAACCAATCCGCATAGAAGATTCCCAGCGCCGTGCCGTCTGCATCGCAAACGCGGTAAACTTTCACGTCCGGATGCCACACGGGAAGGTCCGTTCTTTCTGACACGCGAATTCCGTACAGGCGCTCCACAATTTCGAACATGCCAGCCACCACGCGGTCCGCCGGAAAGTAGGGGCGCAGCGCTTCCTCATCGAAGTCGTAAAGCGCCTGCCGCAATTTTTCGGCGTAATAGCCCGAGTCCCAGGCTTCGATTTCGTGGCCCACGAACTCCTCCATCCGTTCGTTCTCCTTCTGAAACCACGGTGCGCTTTTCTGTTCCAGATCCGTCAGGAATTCGATGGCGCGTTCGCCGGTGTGAGCCATGCGGTCTTCCAGAACCAGGTCGGCGAAATTCTTGTAACCCAGCAACTCCGCTTTCTCGCGGCGCAGTTCCAGAATGCGCTTCACCGCGTCGCGATTATTGAATGGACCGGAAGAGGCGCGGGACTGGAAGGCGCGGTAGGCTTGTTCGCGGACGCCGCGGTCGTCGAGATAGGTCATCAGCGGCAGGTAGCTGGGGGCCTGCAGAGTAAACCGGAATCCTTCCACGCCTTTCTGCGCGGCCGATGCGCGAGCAGCGGCAACAGCGGAGGGCGGCAACCCGGCCAACTGGGCTTCGTCGTTCAGGATCAGTTCCCAGGCGTTGGTGGCATCGAGGGTATTCTCGCCAAACTTGGTGGTGATATTGGTGAGTTCCACGGCGATTTCCGCCAGCCGCTTTTTCCCGGCCAGGTCGAGTTCCGCGCCGTGCCGCCGGAAGGAATCGAGGGTCTTCACCAGAAACCGGCGCCGCGCACCGCTCAGCTCCTTCGCTTCCGCGGTTCCGGAGAAGGCTTTCAGCGAGGTCCACAGCTCCTCATTCAGCGGGATTGATGAATAGAACTCGCTTACTTCGGGCTGCATGGCGTTGAACTCGGCGCGAAGTTCCGGCGAGGTCTCAACGGCTTCCAGGTGACGCACGATGGTCATTGCGTAATCCAGCCGCTCAGTCGCGCGCTCCATCGCGATCAGTGTATTCGCATAGGTGAGAGTGCCCGCAGTGACGGCGATTTTGTCGATATCGCGCCGCGCCCCGCCCAGCAACTCTGTAATGGCCGGCCTGACGTGCTCCGTGCGGATCTGATCGAAAGGAATCTCGAAACGAATTTCGAGAAGGGGATTGTCCATGTCTTCTTTGAGTTTAGTAAAGCGGAAATTACTCGGGCATCAAGACCGGGATCACCTTGTTGCCGTGCCTGCGATAAACTTCAAGCTCCGAAAGCCGAACCAGACAGGCATCCGCAAGGGACATCGGCCTGTTCCGATAGCGGCGCATGAGGACTCGCAGGTCCGAGTGCTCCTGTTGGACATCGAGCGCGGCGCGAATGACTCCGCGCTCCAGCAAAGCGAACAGGGGATCGGCGTCGCAGCCTTCGCGCTTCAAGAGAGATGCAGCCTCGGTAAGAACAGGTTCGCAGGTGAGCAACGGTGGGCGAAACGATTTCCACTTTTCGCAACACCAGGAATGGTGCTGCAACCCGGAGCCAAGGAAACTTACCAGAGGGCCGGTATCGAGAAGCCCCGGCCCTTTTTTCACTGCCCGAAACCATCCATGTATTTTGGATTGTCAGCCAGATCTTTCGGCAGTCCTTTGATCTTACCCGCAAGGTCGCGCGACAGGTCGTAACACGAGGGCGCGCCGGCAGACGGCTGCGCGTGAAGTTCGTNNTCGTCCGGCAACTTCACTGAAATCGTCCGCATGATCTCAGGGTCATACTTGCTGTTCTCCCGCGCAATACGCTGAAACCTTTGATCGGCTCCGCGATCTAACCCGGCATATGGCAAATGCAAGAAAGATTGCTCTGATCACGGGAGCGAACAAAGGATTAGGATTCGAGATGGCGCGGCAATTGGGGCAGGCAGGTGTAACCGTGGTGTTGGCGGCGCGCGACACGGAGAAGGGCGAAGCGGCTGCCGCGAAACTAAGCGAAGAGGGCTTAGACGTACAGTTTCTGAGGCTGGATGTGACCAAGGAAAAGGACTCCTCGGCGGCCGCGGTAGCTCTGGACAAACAGTTTGGAAGGCTGGATATTCTGATCAACAACGCCGGAATTTCGTCCGGTGAACTGGGCGGCGAAAAGGCAAGCCAGGCGAGTCAGGACGTCATGCACCGAATCTTTGAGACGAACTTCTTTGCGCCCGTGGCACTGACGCAGGCGATGCTGCCGCTGCTGCAAAAGAGCGATGCGGCGCGCATTGTAAATATGTCGAGCATACTGGGATCGCAAACTTTGCACGCGGATCCGACAAGCCCGATCTACGATTTCAAATCGCTTTCCTATGACGCTTCCAAGGCAGCACTGAACTCGTTTACCATCCATCTGGCTTACGAGCTGAAAGACACCAAGATCAAGGTGAACTCGGCGCACCCCGGTTGGGTGAAGACCGACATGGGCACGGACGCCGCGCCCATGGAAATTCCAGAAGGCGCAAAGACCGGTGTGGAATTGGCGCTGTTAGGCGAAGATGGGCCTACCGGCGGCTTCTTCCATTTGGGTAAGCCGCTGCCCTGGTAGCAAGCTCATTGGTCACGATGAGAGAGGATGGCGATGATCGCATCCTCTCTCATCTTTTCCGCCCACGCTTTCGGCGTTGCCCATGGCGGCGCGCCGGCCTCATCGATCTGGGCGCCGCGTGCGATCAGAACCTGCGCGAGTTTATTGCGTCCCCAGCGGCACGCCCAGCCGAGTGGCGTGGATTGCAGGAGTTCGTCGCGGAGATCGAGCCGTGCGCCGGCATCGCATAACATTGAGGCGAAGTGCGCACGATCCGCATCGCTCACGCTCCCGCGATAGCCGGCGGCGAAATGCAGAGGGGTTTGGCCGTACCGCGAGACATTCGGGTTCACCCCGCGCCGAAGCAAGGCAGCCATCGCCTGGAAGTGCCCCTGGCGATCGGGGCGATCTTCCGTCGCGCCGCGGATCGGCTGGATCAGAATCCAATGCCACCGCGGATCGTTGCCGGGCCAGGCAAGCAGCGGCAGCGCCAGATTGACAATTTCGGGGCATCCATGATCGGCTGCGGACCACGCTAATTCCTGCGCCAGGTCTTCGGTTGGATTTGCCTCAAGCAAACGTTGTGCTTCAGCCGCATCGTGCGCCTCGGCCACCATATAAGGTTGCGGCCTTGCGCCCCGCGACAGTAACAGCCGCTTGACGGCGCCGTCTTCGTGGCCCCACGCGTTGCGCAGCGGCCATCCGGATGCATAGACATTGGCGTTCGGGTCGGCGCCACGGTCGAGCAGCAGTTCGGCGATATCGAACTGGTTGGCCAGTGCAGCATACCAGAGCGGCATGCCCCAGGTGGGCGTGGGGTCTTCGAGTTCTTCCAGCAAGATGCGCTCATCTACGTCTGCGCCCAGGTCAAGCAATAGCCGGACCATTTCGATTTGGCCATGATTGACGGCCAGCGAGACTAATCCGCCACTCCCGCTGATTCGACCAAGCGCGGCGGGGTCGGCTTGCAACAGATCGTAAACCCGGGCGGCGTCTCCGAGCGCGACGGCGGCGTGAATGGTTCGCTCCGCGCCCTTCGCGAGAAGGAGCTCGGCTATTGCCGGAAAGCTCTCCCCTATGTCGTTTCGAGGATCCGCGGCCAGCGCCGCGCGGTCGAGCGGTGTGCGGTCGCGCAGATCGCGTTTCCGTACATCAGCCCTTCGATTGAGGAGCCACGCGACCATTTCCTCATTGGCCTGCTGTGCCGCTACATGCAATGGAGTGGCCCCTTCGCGGTCGCAAGCCTGAATGAGTGAGCCGTCGGCCTGAAGCAGTTGCATGGCCAGCTGATTGTCTCCCTCGGAAATGGCGGCGTTGATCTGATCCTGCACGGGCGAGATGGTTGCGTTGGGGCAACTCATCTCCTGGCGGCGCAGGCGCTCCTCATCCTTGATGACCGTCACGATGTCGTGATATTCGCGATCTCGCGCAATCGCCAGGGCGGAGGTTGCGTCGCGGTGGGGATAGATGCCCTTGCGCGCGTCGGCGCCCGCTTCCATCAGCAGCCGCACCATGGCGGGATCGCGGCGCAAGACCGCGTGGTGCAGGGCGCGATGCTCGTTGCTCGCGCTGGTGTCCATGCCAACGAGTTCCGGACGGGCGTTCAGCAAGACGCGCGCCTTCGCTATATCGCCGGAGTTGACCGCCCCAGTGAGTTCCTCAACATTCACCCCATCGACGAATGCCTTCAGGCGGGACCAGCTTTCATAGCCGTAAGCGCGCGCCAGCACGCGCTGGGCATCATTTAGAGCAAACGACGACGGGTCGGGGTTGCGCTCGAAGCGCTGCACTTCCTCCTGCGCGGCCAGATCTGAGGCGCGATAGGCAGCGAGCAGATCTTTGGCCTGTTTCTTGAGTTGCTCCAGGCTTGGGCCGTGCGGCAGCCGCCTGGTGGGATGAGACATGACGATCTCCTTTCGAGTGATTGCCCGGCGTCCGCGTGACGGGCGGAAAGAAGATTCGTCTAACTTACAGAAGTGATGAGATCGGTAGGCTCGGCCTTTCCCGCGGACACGGAGGCGCCCGACGCGCCAAAGTTTAATATAGCGCGGAGGGGCCGGGGATGTGTGGAGGAGTCACCGCGTCAATGCATACCAGGCGCCAACGCGCACGTCATTGAAATTTGGCCCTCTCGGGTTCCCGGAATTGATCAGATAGACCCCTCGCAACGCGCTTGCTGAAAACGTGAGTGCGTCCGGGGTGCCGTTCCAGTGGAACTTCACGCCCGGCCCGGTCTCGGCGAAATTCGCCCAATACTGGCGCTTCAAATCACCGGTCAGATTCACATTCCAGAAGAACTGTGTTTGCAGTGGACCAAGTGCCGGAGTGTACCCAGCGCGGTTCTGGGTGTATCCCAACGTGTCCCGGTCAAAGCGGCTCACATATACCAGATCATCATTCGATTCCCAGAACCAGCCAGCTTCCTTCGAGAACAGATTGCGTCCCCGCGAACGGGACCAGGATGCGCCGCCGCGATAATCCGGAACAACGTGACCAGTCAGGTAGCCCATAGAGGAACCCGCTTCTCCCCACAGGACTAGGCCGTGCCACATCTTGCTGGCCACGCCGGCGCCAAGTATGAACGCGCTCTCCGAGAGATACTGCGGAGCGATTCCACCCGCGTTCGGCAGCGTCTCGCGCGTATCGCCTACAAATCGCAAAGATACATAGGGCCGGAACCAACTGGTCCAGTTCAGTTTCATGTCGGTCTTTACCTGACCATAAGAGAACAGATCGTGCCAGCGCGAAGAGAAGACCGGGAAGGTCCACACCGTGGAGCGGAAGCTTTCCACCGCGGGCCGCAGCGCATTGATGCTTTTCTCCGCCTGCGCCACCATCGCCTCGTCGCCACTCCGCTTGGCCAGCGCGAACCAGCGGATGGCGGTGGCGTCATCGTGCATCATGTTGTACACGCTGGCCATTTTTAGAATCAACGAGAAATCCACCGGATCGGCATCGTAGGCCAGTTTCAGGTACTTCAACGCATCTTTCAGATACCCGGCCTGCAGGCTTTTCTCAGCCATGATGCGGGCTTCGGCGGCGGCTTCTTCCGGAGTGTCCGTGCGCCGCAGTTGCAGCGGCAAATGCAGCGCGGCCCGCACGCGATTCGCCAGTTCGGCATCGTCGCCCTCCAGCACGCGTTTGAGAACCGGCGTGGCCTTCGCCAGGTCTTTCCGGCCCAGGTAGAGGAACCCGAGCTGCGCGGCGGAGAGCAGATCGTTGGGCTCGGAATCGACGATGGTTTTGAATTCGTTCTCCGCTTCTTCGGGCTTGGCCTCGTTGCGATCGGACATGCGCAGCAGCAAGTAGGCGAGTTCCCGGTGAAGCTCGATATTGTGAGGATCAATCTCCAGGGCGCGCCGGAATTCGTAGACAAAGGGATACCGATCGGGGAGCATCGCCCGCGCCAGTTCCGCCGCCCTGGGCTCACCCCCGCGTGACGCGGCCAGCAGAACCGCATCGGCCTCGTCCATGCGGTTCAGGCGCAGGAGAACGCGGCCCAGATCCAACAAAACGCTCTTGCGCGCCGGCAGCATCTGCCAGGCGCGCCGGTAATTCTCGGCCGCCAACTCCAACTGATCGCGCTGCTCACAAAGCTCCGCCAGTTCGTAGTGCGCGGAGAAGGATTCCGGACCCATGGCCAGAGCCTGCTGCCAGCGTTGAATGCCCTCCGCCAGGGGCGCGTCGACGTTTTGAAAAGCTTGCTCCGCGGTGGCGCGCGAAGCGGAGTCATCCGATTTGCGAATGCGATCGAAAATGCGCCGCGCCGTGGCTTTGAACCCGATGGCTTCTCCGTGGCTGGTGCGGTCCTGCGCCTCGTAGCAGAGGAACGCGTATTCCAGCGCAACGTGGTTGTCGGCCGGATTCAACCGCATGGCTTCGCCAAACTGTTCGCGCGCCAAATCGGTTTCCCCAATCTTGAGATAGGTGTAGGCGAGGTCTTTCCGGATATCCGCGCGATGCGGCGAGAGCCGGACGGCTTCGGCGAAACCGGCGACGGCACGGTCGTAATCCTTTTGGCGGAGCGCACTGTACGCGCTGGTGAGCAGGTCGTAGGCCGGGTCTTTTATTGGTTCTTTTATTCGCTCTTTTATTGGGTCTTGGGCGTTCAGGACCAGGCCGGCCAGCAACAGACCAGCAAACAGTCTGGTGAGGCCGCCCCACGATTTATTGGCCGCTCCGGATTCCACACCAACGCTAGTGCTCCCGGGGTGCGCGATCCTCTCAATTAGATTCCAGGGCCAGCATGCGTTCATACTCCGCATTGAACTCGCATCCCACGATGGAGATGGCACACAGGAGGTACATCCACACGAGCAGGGCGATGCCTGTGCCGATGCTTCCGTAAACCACGTTGTAGTGAGCCAGGTGTTTCATGTACCAGGCAAATCCCGTTGTGGCGCCCAACCAGAGCAGTGTTGCCAGAACAGCGCCGGGGAGGACGCGGCGGAATCGCTGCCTCCGGTATGGGCCGAAGTAGTAGAGGATGGACATGAGGCTGGCGGTGGCCGCGAGGGCCACTCCGTAACGCGCGATGCGCGAGAGTAATTCCCAGGCGTCGGTGAGCGGATTCAGGATTGGGTCCACCTTGAAGAGGCTGAGCATGACGGCTTCGGCCTGTTGACCGAACAGGACCAGTGAGGAAGCCACGATAAAGGGTAATGCCGCCGCCAGGACCATGAGCATCGAGATCGCGGTGGATTGGAAAAATCCCCGGTTGCGCGGCACGCGGTACGCCACATGGAACCCCTCAATGAGCGATTTCACCACGCTGGATGCGGCCCAAAGAGCCACCACGAGCGCCACCACGAGCAGCCCGATGGGCCGGCCGCCGCGGAGTTGCAACTGGCTGATGACCACCTCATCGGTGCCGGGAGGAAGAATCTCAGACAGAAAACTGGTGAGCTGCGCGGCTACGAAATCCGCGCGGGCCTCCACAAGGATGGCAGCAGCGGAGGTGAGCAGGGGAAAGAAGGAGAGCAGCGACGAGTAGGCCGCGCCTTTCGCTATGCCGAAGACGCCGTCCTGAGCTGAGGAAACAATGGTGCGTCGGAACAGAAACGGCAGATTGCGCCAGAAGCCCGCCATGGGAGAAAATCAGGCGGCGGGAACGCCGGGCCGACGCCACAGTTGCAAGGCGACCGGAATCAGCGAGAGAACCACAATGGCCAGAATCACGATTTCAATGTTCTTCTGGATCACGGGAACACTTCCCAGCTTGAAACCGAGGCACGTCATCAGCACGATCCAGCCGAAGCCTCCGAAGAGACTATAGCTCAGAAAGCGGCCATAGCGCATTCCGGCCACGCCCGCCATGAAGGGCATGCAGGTGCGGATCACGGGCACAAACCGGGCATAAATGATGGCGCGTCCACCGTACTTCTCATAGAAATCGCGCGCGCGCCGCACGTGGTCCGGATGAAAGAATCGCGATTTCGGCCGGCTGAAAACCAGCGGGCCGGCCGCCCGGCCCAGAAAATAGCCTGTATTGTCGCCCACAATCGCCGCGCAGGTGAGGGTGAGAATGATCCATTGTAGCTTCAGATACCCGAATCCGCAGACCATGCCCACGGCGAAAAGCAGAGAATCCCCCGGCAGGAAAAACCCGGCGAGCAAGCCCGTCTCCGCGAATACGATCAGTGCAAGGAAAGCGTAACCCAGCCAACCCGTAAATTGAAGGGTCAGCATGGCCTGCAGCCGGTGCGGGTCGGTCAGAGACTTCAGGAAATCGAGAAACTGATGAAGCAAGCCTTAGCCCCGCATTCCCTGCACGAACTTGTTCAGGGCGTCGGTGTGAACGGTGACTTTTCCATCCTTCTCCAGTCGCTTGCGCAACCCTTCCTCGAACAGGGCAAACCGCTCGCGCGAAAGCTTCTGCTTCAGTTCGTCGCGAATAGCGGCCTGCTGCGCGGCGAATCCGTTCATATCGACGGGGGTGTGGGAAACAACCTTCACCAGCGCTTTGCCGTCGGCGACCGGCACCGGGCCCACAATCGATCCATCCTTGGCTGTGAACGCCGCGGAAAGCGAGGAAGCTGAGCCCAGCCCTTCGATGGCCCCTTGCGGGTCGAAAGGAGCGGACTCCTTCATTTCGAGGCCCAGTTCCGACGCAGCCTTGCCCAGATCGTTCCCGTCGGCCTTGGTCTTGGCGATCAGGTCATTCATCTTCTTCTGAAGCGCGTCCTGGGTTTTATCCTTGCGCACGGCGGCCTCCACCTGCGGACGCACTTCATCCAGAGGAGACGCATGCGAGGGTGTTACGCCGGTTACCAGCCCGATGGCAATTTCGACCGGTGTGATGGTCACCGGTTCAGTGACTCCCCCCTGTTTGAGGCCGTTTAGCGCCGTCTGGAATTGCTGATTGACCCCTATTTTAGGCAGCGGCTCTCCGGCCTTCACGTTATCCGCGCGAACCAACTCGCCCTTGGCATCCGCCGCCGCTTTTTCGGGATGCGCCGGATCGCTCTTCAGGTCGCGCGTGGCGGCATCGGTCAACTGCTGGGCCATTTCCGCGGCCTTTCTCTTCTTGTATTCCGTAGCCAGAAGGTCTCTCACTTCGGCGAACGGCTTGACGTGCGCGTCTTCGCGCGCCTCTACCTTCAGAATGTGATAGCCGTAAGTGGTCTTGACTAAGCCGCTCATCTCGCCGGGCTTGAGTGAGAATGCCGCGTCTTCAAACGGCTTGACCATCTGGCCGCGCGCGATAAACCCGACGTCACCGCCCCTTGCCTTGGAACCGGGGTCCTCCGAGTACTTCGTCGCCAGCTCGGCGAAATCCGCGCCACCCTTCAACTGCTTCAGCAGATCTTCGGCCCGCGCCTGAACCGCCGCATCGTCTTTCTTTGCGGCGTCACCCTGTTTTGAAGGGTCGGTTTTCAACAAGATATGCCGCACCTTCACCTGTTCCGGACTGCGGAAGCGGTCGAGGCTCTGGTTGTAGACGATCTGCAGTTCCGCATCGGTCGGGGTGATGGAGGATTCCAGGTTCGCCGTGTTGATCAGGACTATCGCCAGGCTTTTCGTCTCGGGCGTGTTGTACATCCCCTTGGCGGTCTTGTAGTAAGCTTCCACCTCGGCCGGGGAGACTTGTACCTGCGCGTCAAACATGGCCGGCTTCAACACCACGTAATCCACCTGCACCTTTTCTCCGCGGCGCTTGAACTCCTGTTCGACATCGGACCGGGTGACGACCACACTGTCGAGAATGATCTGCCGGAGACGCTCCACATAAAGCTGCTGCTTGGTTTGATCAATGAAGTCCTGGACGCTCAGGTTGTGCTGCGCGAGCGTTCCGGAGAGGCGGTCCTGATCGATTGCGCCATCCGCCTTGAAGTACTCGGGCGGCAGTTGCGAGCGCACGTTGGCCAGTACGTCGTCATCGGACACCTGGATACCCAGGCGCTTCGCTTCGTAGGCCATGGCCTGTTCATTGATCAACTGCTCGACCACCTGCGGCGCATAGAAGCCGCGGATTTCGGGCGGCATATTGCGCCCCTGCATGGCATTGGTAATCGCCTGCAGAGCCGCCATGGTGGTGATCTTCTGATCCCCCACTTTCGCGAGAACGTTGTCGTCGCTTGAGGAGAAACCGGTCCCGCCCGAACCGGGAATCAGGTACCCGACCATCGAGACACAGACGACGAGCAGAATCGCGCCGAGCAGAATGCGCACAGCCTTATCGCGGCTGCGGAACAAATCAAACATGTTACGGAAATCCTTTCAGAACCTCAGAATTTTCCATTGTATCGTGATGCGGGATGAAACGTTTCGCTCGTGAGGGTCACTAAGGGGAAGAGCGTAGATAAAGGAGGCCGGGAAATCGGTACTTCTTTGCTGCGCTTTGATTCTCCCAAGCTGTAAACCTCTCTCCTTGCCCCCTCAACCGGCGCTGATATCGTGCTGTTTGGGGGGGCGATTTTCTTGTCGGATGATTGAAACGCTGGCCGTTTCAGTTTCACTACAGAATTGAGAGCGGCGGAACGCAAGAGTACTCACTTATGCGGCGGTCTGCCGGACTTGGTTAACGAGGCAATTGCTGGTTGCGTCCTGGCCGGGACGGTGGGCCACCGCGCCAGAAAAGAGCGCACCGCGAACGGCGAAATGAAATGACGGCGGATTGGGGTATACGCGTATGATGAATGGGTCGGGCGCAACGCTTGTGATACGCGCGGCCGATCGCGCGGCTGAGGAGCAGGCTCAGCGTGCGCCGGCGCTTGGGCGCCGGACCTACGGATACCCCGTGTTTAGACAAGAATTCGACGCCGAATATGTGGAACGGCTGAGCGCTGGCGACGAGGCCATCGAAGAGCATTTCACGGCTTATTTTGAAGGGCTGCTGCGGGTGAAACTGAGCCGGCGCGGCTGGTCCGGTCACGACGTCGAGGACATGTGCCAGGAAACCTTCCTGCGCGTCTTGCAGACGCTGCGGAACAAAGGGATTGAGCACCCGGAACGAATTGGCGCCTACGTAAACTCCGTGTGTAACAACGTGATGCTGGAGTTGTGCCGCTCGCATGCGCGGCACCCCAGCGTCGGCGCCACGGAGACCGAGCCGATGGACACGGCGATCGACATGGACGGCGTGCTGATCAATGCGGAGCGCAAGGAGTTTGTGCAGGTCATTTTGAAGGAAATGCCCACCATTGAAGCGCGAATTTTACAACTGGTCTTCGTTGAGGATATTGACAGGGACGAGATTTGCAGGCAGATGAATGTGAGAAGGGATTATTTGCGCGTGATCTTGCATCGCGCGCTGGCGCGTTTCAAGAAGCTCGCCGGCGGAACCAGCACCGCCGCGGGCTCTTAGCAGAGAGACAGAGACATATGCGACATAGCGAGGCGGATCAAACAATGGCCACCGAAAGATATTTGCTGGGCGAGATGAGCGGCCCTGAACTGGATGATTTTGAAGAGCACATGTTCGTGTGCGCGGAGTGCGCGGAAGCAGTGAGGAGCGGCGCGGCATTCACGGAGAATGCGCGCGCGGTGTTTCATGAGCACCCGAATCTATTGGAGGAGGGGAAACCGCGGGCGACGGCTAACCAGAAGCCGGCGTTGTTTTTCTGGAAATGGTTGAGCTTCCCGCAACTGGCCACCAGCTTCGCGGCATTGGCTCTGCTATGCGTGGTGGGCTACCAGCAGAAGGAAATCAACAAGATGCGAGCGCCGCAGGCCATCTCTGAATATGTGCTGACGGGCACGGCGCGGGGAGCCGAAACGACCAGCATTCCCGCCGGCGCCGGGCCACTCGCCATCGAGCTCGATGGCCTGCCCAAGAAATGCATGAATGGATGCACCGCCCTGTTTCGAGGCAGCGCGTTTCCATTCAAGACGGCGCAGGATCGCACGGCGCATCTCTTGTTGCCCCGAGCGGCCGCGACACCGGGCGACTATACGATCGTTATCCAAACAGGGACCACGAGGGCAGAAACCGTAGAAGAGGAGCAGTATCCATTCCAGGTGAGGTAAGGCTTCGGAGAGAAAATGACGGAACACGACGAGAAGCGGTTTATTTACAATGGTCATGCAATAGGGGCCGGGGCGCATGTGCACCGGTTGGACAACCACAGCGGTCTGGATATTCAGGTGCCGACGCAGGGCGCGAGCGTCCTTCCCGTCACCGGCGGCTTGTCCGAATCAAAGGCCTCCAACTTTTTGTACGCCGTTGATCGGCCCGTGAAACGGCGCATCCTTTCCGTGCAACACGTCGATACGAAGGCCCACGGACGCCACGACGGCAAGCTCTACCGGACCGGCGTTCAGACGACCGTGGAACACAGCACCTGGGCGGAGAGGGTGCACTTCGACCTGCTGAGCCTGAAGATGGAAACCACGCACAATGGAATCGACGCCGCTCCCGTCATCTTCATCAAAGACCTGAAAATCGAGGGTGTGCACCTGGGTTCCGTCACTGCGAACGTGGAAGTGGATGAAGAGCCGTTCTCAAACTGCGGAACCTGGGAGAGTCTGGCGGATTTCTGGGCGAAAGCCAGTGACAAGTACAAGCAGGAGAACGCCGCGCGGTTTCCGGTGCACCCGAGCGACCCGACGAAGCTGGTTCCGCTCCATGCCTACTACCATTGCTCGGTTGTACGGAAGATTACGCTCTCCGGTCCGGCGAACGAAATTGCTCAAATGAGAGTGGAGGGTAATACGATCATTTGGGACGATCCGAAGGACCACTCCGTAGGATTCGGTAAGATCAGTCTCGGTGAAGTGCTTGTCAGCGGTACCGAGCGTCGCATCACGCTGGCCCGGATGCAAATGGGGTGTCCAACGGGAGGCTCCGGGACGGGCGGCGAAGGCCAGTCGAACGGCGGCCCTGGCGCGTAGATTCGCGCTACTCTCCATTTTGATGGGCGCGGCGTCGTGCAGCCGCGCACCTGAACAACAATACGCGCCCGCCAGGGCGGAATACCTTCACGGGAATCTCCCGGAAGTGATTCGCGAGGCATCGCTCGGTATTGGCCAACATCCGGATCAAAACTCCGCTCTCTACTGGCAGTTCCGTCTACTGAAGGCGGAAGCGCTTGTCGATCAAGGGAAAGCATCCGAAGCACTCCCGCTGCTGGGCCAGCCCGTACCTGCGACATTTGGCCAACTGGAAGTGCGCCGTCTGATCGACATGGCGCTTGCGCACAGAACAGAGCCGAAGGTCGCATGGCCGTTGCTGGAGCAGGCCCAGGCGAAGGTTACCGATGAGGAACTCCGGCTCCAGATTCTGCAGCTACAAGGGTCGGTCGCCTCCGTGGACGGGAGACGGGATGAGGCCGAGGCCAAGGTTCGCGAAGCGCTGGCGCTGGCCCAGAAGTCGGGCGCCGATTATTACGCGGCCCGTTCTCTGCTGAGCCTCGGCTATTTCCAGAAAACGAAGAACCGGTATAGCGACGGGATCGACTTGAACGAGCAGGCCCTGTCGATCGCGAGGAGAATCGGCGCAGCCAAGATCACCGCCGGCGCGCTTCTGAATCTCGGATACCTCTACGCTTTCTTTGGGGATTTTGACCGCGGCGTGAAGAGCGAGAAAGAGGCGGTGGAAATCTCTTCGAGGATCGGCGACGAACCACGCTACGTGAACGCGGCCGGCGAGCTGGCGCTCGTGCTCAACATGCGGGGCGATACGAAGGAAGCGATCGTCTGGGAGAAGAAGGCGTTCGACCTGGCCAAGCGAGACGGGTCCGCCGCGGACGCCAGCCGGATGGCAGCCAATCTGGCGGTGTCGTACCTGGATCTTTCCGACTGGGATCAAGCGGAGCACTGGAACCGGCTGGCGACGCCGCGAACGCCCAACATTGCCATGAATGAGGCGGATATCGCCCTGGGGCGCGGGCAGTATGACCGGTTCTTCCAGCTCTGCGACGAAGTGATCCGCACGGCGAAGACGACGGCCCTCGAATGGCAGGTTCACGGCGACATGGCGGGCGCTTACGAGGAGAGGTCCGACTACAAGAACGCCTTCCTCGAATACAAGCGGGCCCTGGCGGTGTATGAGAAGGCGCGCGCGCAGTTGCCGGCGGGAGACATCCGGCGGGTGACAATGCTCCCCCGTTTGATTCGCACCTACCAGGAATATGTGGAAGCGCTGATTCGAGACAAGAAACCGGATGAGGCGCTGCAACTGGTGGAATCGAGCCGCGCGCGCGTACTTGAGGAGCGGTTCGGAGAGGACAACCGGCGGAGGGGCAGGCCCTCTGGCCATGCGCAAAGCGGCGCGGCCGGCGCACTGCTGCTTTCGTTCTGGATCGCTCCGCACCACTCCTATCTGTGGTTGTTCTCGGGCAGCGGCAATCGGCTGTTCGACTTACCCGGCGAAAAAGAAATCATGGATGCCGTGACGGACTACAAGAGGTTGACCGAAACGGAGAAGAAGAATCCGCTGTCCCTCACCGGCGATGCGGCGAGCCCGCTATGGGGCATGCTTCTCGAAAAAGCCGCGCAGGATATCCCCCCGGGCAGCAGGGTGGTCGTGATCCCGGATGGCCCGCTGCATCAGGTGAATCTGGAGACGCTGGTGGTGCCGGGGCCGCATCCCCACTACTGGCTGAAGGATGTGGAACTGGTGGTTGCGCCTTCGCGCGCGCTGGCTCCCTCTTTCGCGGGACCCCTGACAGGCTCGGTCGCCGGGAACTCATTAGATGGCAAGAAGATGCTGCTGATCGGCGCGGCGGACTATCGGGGAACCAGTTACCCGACCCTTCGCTATGCGATGGAAGAGTTGAGCGACATTCAGGCGAAGCTTCCGAACATGCACGCGGCGGTGTATGAGAAGGAGAAGGCCACGCCGCAGGCTTACCTGGACTCACAGCCGGAGCAATTCGCGATCATTCATTTCGCGGCGCACGCCGAGTCAAACCAGGAGAGCCCGCTCGAATCCGCCGTCATCCTTTCCCGGTCCGGGCCGGGTGCAGGGTCGGGCTCTGGGGAAGGTTACCGACTTTATGCCCAGAACATATTCAAGATCCCGATCCAGGCCGACCTGGTTACGATTTCCGCCTGCCGCAGCGCGGGCGCCAAAGCTTTCGCGGGCGAAGGTTTGATCGGTTTCGCCTGGGCGTTCCTGGCCTCGGGCGCGCGGAATGTGATTGGCGGACTTTGGGACGTCGACGATGAATCCACCGCGCAACTGATGTCCGATTTGTATGCGGGCATTGCGGCAGGCGACGATCCGGTGAGGGCGCTGCACCAGGCCAAGTTGAAACTGATTCAGAATTATCCGAAGCCGTATTATTGGGGGCCGCTGCAGATTTATTCGGCTTCGAAGTAAGGCGGGCTGGCGGTGACCCATAGCTGGCCACCCGTCAGAGGAGGCGCCCAGGGGCACGCTCAAGAATAAACTGAAAACAGGCGGGTGTCGAGCAATGAAGTACGCTGTTGTTTTCGAAAGAGGGCCTTCGAGCGTGGGAGCCAGGGTCCCGGACCTCCCCGGTTGTGTGGCCGTGGCTAGGCCTGTGTGGGAGTGGGTCTACCGTCCCGCAGTCCAGGCCTGACATGCCCCGTCACTCACCCAAAAGTATCCCTGGTGGGAGACCGCGCAGTGCGAGCTCTTGATCTCACTCCGTCGGCCAGTGTAGACCTCCAGGGCCGATAGGCTAAAGAAATACGAGTCGCACAGGGGCCATCCGACCAGGAGGTATCGGGAGTCGGGGGGACCACGTCGGGTACTCATCGTAGCCTCTCCCAAGAGCCCGAACCCGTCGAAAGCTGGTGGCTTCGAGAAGCGCGAGTCGGCCGCCGCCGAATACGGCGAGCCACTTGCCGTCCGGGGACCAGGTTGCGTGCTTGTAGGTGCCGATTTTCCTGGCCGACCCAGTTGCCAGATCGACCACCTCGGTGCCCGTGCCGTTGGTCCTGAGAACGCTCGCGCCGTCTGGGGAGACGCTCAATTTTGCCGAGTATTCCGAGCATGGGTCGCGCGGCCGAACAACGCGAGCATTGCCCTCGGGTTGCGAAATCACGTAGAGCCCACAAAACGGGTACGCGACCGAATTCGAGACCAACGCCACAAAATCACGGTGGGGGAAACCGAGAACGAAGCGATCGAGGGGAAATTCCCGGTTCCCGGAAGCGTCGCGAGATCGCGGGAAACAAGGTCCAGCCTCTGAACGCCGCGTCGGACGCTCGACAGTCCGTAAAGTGTTCTTCCATCGGGAGTCCCGTAGAGAGACAGCCCGGGGTCTTGGGAGGGCACCGGCCTACCACGAAATGGGAACGCGGTAAAACCAGCGGCGAATGCCACTGCCGTGAAGCCAGCGCCTGGGGCCCATCCAGGCTCGACGCCGCCCGATGCGAGGCCAGCTAGAAGAACCATTAAAGCAGT
>PLFE01000098.1 GCA_003136675.1 Bryobacterales bacterium | reverse complement strand
GTTGCTGCGGCGGATTACCGCCGCCGCCTCGTTGACGGGGACCATTTTGCGCGAGACGGCGAACGTCCAGATGAGAAGGAAAATGTCGAGCCATTTGTTGTACGTGTCGGCCGTGTGGCAGAAGGCTTGAATCCATTCGGTAATGAAGAGGGAATCGGTCTCGTCGATTCGCCGGTCGCCGAGCTCCCGTTTGATGCGATTGAATTTGCTGATGGCATTGTTGCGCGTGCCTTCCTTCCACCCCATGAAGCGCAACTGATCCTCCATCCATTTGTCGATTACGCCGGCAATGGTGGGCTTACCGACGTCCAGCATTCGCTTCTGCCGCAATCGCTCGTAAGCTTCAGCGACCAGCAACGCCGTCTTGCGACACAGTTCCTCATCGGTGTACCGCGTAGTAGTGACGCCCAAACCTTTTGGCGGCTTGACGAGCCAATCATTACGATCGCCCTTGTACATGTAGCGGGGGTAATCGTTTCCGCCTTTACGTGGCCTTGCCATCGGCTTATCCCTTTCCTTTTTTCATCGCCAGCAATAATGGATCGTTCAGCAGTTGTTCCAGTTTCGACTGCGCTTCCCGTGATAACTGGTTCCGTCGATCATTGGCGTCCAAGTCCACGTAGTAGCGGCCCAGTTCTCTGCGTCCGCCGGGAATGTCCTTAATCCGGCGGCGTAGAGTCGTGAGCGAGGGACCACTCCCTTGCGCATAAACCATTTCTCTGTATTTATCAAGGCTAACGAGCTTCATGATGCAAGCTCAGGGCGCGAGGTTTTCAGTACGCGCGCTGCAGCAGCCACCGCGATCGGTGATGTGTTCATCAGTGTTTCCTGGCGCCTATGGCGCTCTTGTTGTTGTAATGGCGGAATTTTCTTCCGTCCGTCTATCATCTTACCGGAGCCAAAGCTCGCAACGGGTGCGACTTGCCATAATCGGCTTCATGGCGGGTAATGGTGTCTTGAGTCATCGATAGATGCCATAAGCAGCCGCCAAACTTCTCGTACTACACAGTGTCGCCCGGCTTGCGGTGAGCGCATCTTGCATCTCGTCTTCCGCAACAAATCGATCTTTGTCGGACACTCCATCTCACCCTTTTCGCTTTTTCGACTTTCGTGGCGATTTCGGCCTGACCCCCGACTCGGCCAGCCATCGATTTAGCTGATCTCCGCCGCCTTTCAAATGGCTATGGACCTCGTCTATACCGAGCCGATCGTAGTTCAAATAGGCAAGGCACGCGTTGGCAAGCTCAGTGTCAAGAGCACGTAAGTCGATGAGGTCAAAGCTGTACTCGTGACCGTTGTATATGGCCCCTAGAAATTGAGCAATCCGGGCTGTCTGTCCGGTTCCTTTATGTCTCTCGAGTGTCTCGGCGAGCATAGTCAAGCCCCGCATGGCTGCGTCCCGAATGTTCTCCCGATCCTTTTCCAAGTGCTGCGTTCGTTCGAGGCGCCCATAAAATATTTCCTGTGCAGCGAGCAGAAGCTCGTTTCGCATGGATTCAGGAAGTGTGATTTGAACGATTACCATGGGTTCATGGTGATTCAAACTCATACATCCCCAGTGCTCTTCGTTTGTGGCGTTCCCGGTGTCCTGATTCTCGTTTGCCGTCATTGATATGTTTTCGGTCATGTCAACACTCCTGTCCTTTGATTGAGAGGGCAAGGAGGTGTATTCCCGCGTTTTATATTACTGGTGCCTCTTCAAATCCGACCGCGCTACACGTGTTCCGGTCACGGATGCGCACGGATCCTGTTGACGTCTGAATCCCCTGATGTCCGCTGATGGATTTGATTGTCGAATTCGGCGGCGCGCACCCCAGGTTGATGATCGACATGGTCTCTAGGCGGGAATTTATTTTATTTACCTGCTGATCTGGATAAATCGGCCGCCTAGACCAATTCGGCGATTTCCAAGGGCGATGTGCCGATCTTGTCTGTAGGCGGAGATATAAGCAATGAGAGTGCATGTATATGAAATCAAGTGGGACACCGACGGAAAGCGAGTCCGAGGACTACCTTCTGAACTGGTCGTGCACATTCCGGATGACCACCTAATCGACTACGGTTTTGACGGTCTTATTGAGCGCGCCATTGAATTGGCTACCCAGTCAACTGGATGGCTCATTGGCGATTCAAACGTTCGAGCTGACGTCATCAGCGCACCCGAATGGTATAACGTCGACGCATTCAATCGACATTGCGGATACTAGTGGCGTCGAGTCCGGAATCTGGGATCCGCCACGATCGCGCGGGCTGAGTGATAACTCATTCACTCTTGTTCTAGCCCTGGAGCGCGTACTTAGAGGGTGGGGTCCGCTGTGAACCTCGAAGCAGCAGACTGATTTCGAGCGGGTGGAGCAATCGGATTTCGTTTGTTTGGGATCGCCCGAAAACGGAGCTCTACGCGACGTTAGTGCGCGATGAACTCCAGCGATAGCGCAGCCTGAATGACCACCCGCTTGAGGTTTATGTGGCCTGGCACCAAATGCCGTTGGCTCGCAGCCGAACTGGTACCGGTATAACAAGTTGTCATGCGGTGCGATTCAGTCGGCGCCAAGGCGACGCCAATGGCGATCCTCCATCGGATCTAAGAGATTAGAGGATTCGATTACTGCGGTATCGTTCCAATATCCCCGTCTTTTCTCGAGTCACGTTTTCACGGTGACGTCAGGATATCGCGGCAATCTGCGGGTAAAGTCTTCATTGGTGTCTTCGTTGATATCCCATTGCGACAAAAATCTTCGCGACGATGCCGGTGTCGTCCCGCTTTTTTTGGTCTTGGCCGCCAGTCGTTTACTTACAATGCTTACGGGCGTGCGTAGGGAAAATCTATACGGCTCGGCGCGATATCGCGGAATTCACCCTGGCAGTACAGTCTCCCAAAGCCTCCGCAGCCGGCCTCTGGGGGATGCTTGTCGCGCCGTAGGGCGAGTCCGCAACGGCCGCGGTACTGCCTACTTGGTCAACTGAGGATCAGATGTCGCTCTGAGCATCCAGTGACGCAGCTGGCCAAAGCATTTGGACAGCGTATGTGAGAAACGGATTGGAATCCATGACCAACGTTTGGACCGGAATTCGGCACGACAGACCACGCGGGGATGATTTGCTGTTTTAACGATGACGGGTTCCGTCCCACGTTTCTTCAGGTATCTTATCTTTGTCGGCGTGAGTTGCGGGGTCACATGCAAGAGTGCGGAATCGATGCGCCAGCCAAGAATCAGCTTTTTCTGTTCCAGCAAACGCAACGCGAGCCGTAGTCGCTCTTCGTAGTCGCTATTACTGACGGATAAGCCGAGGAGTTTGGAAACATCTTTGATGTGCAGGGGTTCCGGGTTCACATGCGTCGAATAGACTGCGAAGAGCCCGGATGCCAGCCTGTGCTTTCGTAGAGCGGCACGATCCTTAATGGGGATCCACGTCACATCTTCGCCGATGAAATCGCCGAGAGCCGGATCAAGTGTGATCCGCAGGGGATGCCCATTTTCGAAGTTCAACTTCTCTCCCTGCTGTTGGTCTGGAAAGCGGATTAGATTGCCTTCCCAAGAAGTGCGATTTCTGGCCCCGGCATTCCACACCGAGATCTCGATTCGACACTCAATAAGTCGCCGCAAGGATGATTTGAGGCTGTCGATCTCGCGCGTTCCTGCCCCGCGCTGCATATCCCGTAAAAACTGCCGCGGTGTCGCCTGAAGCACTCGGCCCTCGCGGTTCCGATGAAGTATGTTGAGAAAAACTTCAAGATCTCCCTGAGTAAGCCGAGTTCCGGTGGCGAAAAGAGTTGTGGTAGTAGGCGAAGCAAGCGGCACGGAAGGGTAGACGCCAGCGTTACCCTTGGCGGAGGTGAACAATGCGGTACGAACCAGAGCATTGGGCACACCCCAAATGTCGTCGGGCCAAGGATTGCGCATCCTGAATGCTGCGGCTTCGATTTTTGTTTTCGGCTCAGTGGTGGTTGCCTTAACGACGCCGTCGTCGATTTCGTTGTCGACATTGTTTTCTCGCCGATGAGACGTGTCCCGCCGTTCATTCGGAATCGGAACACGGGGTGAAGTTCGGGTAGGAAATTCTAAAATCTCCTGGCGGACCTTCTCTGCTACCCAGGCTGGGAAATCGAAGTCGTCGCCGCCCAACAATGTAGTCACGAGTACCCGCTTCCATCGGGGATGGCTGGCGGGATCATGAAAATATTGAAGTCGGTCCTTATCTCGTTCAGAAAGTGCGGTCCACTGTTCAGGTGTGCCAATCAGCGCGGAGTTTTTCATTGTCACGTCGACGTCCTCTAGATATTTACGTAAGACGTCTAGTAAATCCACCTCGCTTTATACTGTTACACAGGCCCGGTAATCGGAGTCCTGTCGCCAGATTGCGTGGGACTCGAAGCCCTTTCATTGGTGGGTGTTGGTACCGAGATCTCACCGCGAGCCTAGGAATCCATCGCATCCAAATGCATGAATGGTTCGACGACGGATGCGCGAGCGATCAACCCGGTGACGCGGACGATTGAGGCCAACTGGCGCGGGTAGAGCGGGCCGTCTTGTCGCATGTCGGCTCTAGTGTCGACAACCTCGTGTGCAGGACCCGCACCCCAGCGGCTCCGGCGTTCACGGCGTGCAAAAGCCGCGCCAGCGGTTTTAACGCTGCGTGTCGCTATAAAAAGCCTGCCCCCAATGTCTTCTGAAAATTGGACGGCCGATGCGTGCAGTAGCGGGAGCCGGCCGCGCTCCTCCCGTTCACTTCAAACCATCTTTGCTCAAACCCAAGCGCCTCCCGTGTCGCACGTCCTCAATGCCTTACCCTGACGAAGCATTAATCTCTGTCCGGCCAACCTCCCAGATGGGGGGCGTTCAGGCCACTGTTCCCCGAGGAGACAACCCTAGCCTCATCCGCGCGAAGCGGCTCCAGGGCTCAGCCTAGTGGCTGGTGCGACGAAGAAGGGCCATGTCACGATAGCGTTAATGAATGAGCACCAGACTGAGGAGCGTGCTTTCCGCAGCCTTTAAAAGAGCATCTTCCCGAACTTCCAAGGTCCCAGGATTACGGGAGCGGTGCCGAATTGCTTTTTTGAGACGATTGTCTCTGCGGAATGTCTCGTCTAGTTCCCGTACGTTCCCGATGCCGCCTTGCCCCGTTCAGTCGGTGCATGTGTAATCGGTATTCCCTAGCAACGGAGTGATGATGAACCCATTTAGCATGTTTATCGACTTGGTCACGGGTCTGCAACCCAGTCCGGATCACCCGGAGAACACAATCCTCAACCCTCAATGGGTCGCGCAAGAAACGCAACTCAACTCGAGCATCATCGACAGCTCGTCGAGCATGTTTAGCGACTCATCGATTTCGTCGCCATCGATCGAGATCTCGTCGGCGCCGTCATACTACGACTTCAACTCGGGGCTCTGATGCTCGCGGAGTTGCCAGCCAGCGCGCTCATCGGAGAGCTCAAGCGTCGACTTGAATCCACTCGTCACCACCTGCCGAGACTTGGACTTCCAGCAGATTCGGCCGAAGTGCTCGATAGCGCCGTAAAAGCAATCTATGAACTCGACGTAGCGGTTTCCCTGTTTACAGACATCCTTGACAGGGAGATTTTCTATAACCACCACCCCATTACAAGCGGAGCAAGATGGCTGCGATTAGTCCCGAAGAAGTAGATGGGCTTATGGCGGCACTCGAAGGTGTGCTTACAGCAATCGAGATATCCCGAGAGACGATTCGCGAATTCGACGCGCTACCGCCACCGGAGACGCCAGGCGAGATCGTGGCCAGATCGTGGTTACGCCGTGCTCTCGTCGATCTGCAAATGGAAATATTGCTGCCCCCGGTTACGATTTGGGGAGTGATTCTGAAAGTGGATCCCCACAGGCGGCGCACCGTCCGACATTGACCTACCCTAACCCCCCTGTTTCAGGGGGTTCTTTTTTACAGGTAGCCAATCACGCGTGAAAAGCCGAGTGCCGCATTGCGACCGCTTTTTATGATGCCACCGATCAGGATCCACAAGAGCGCAAGCCACAGGATTGCCCATCTGAAGAGCTCCGTCTTCGTCGGTCGACTCAAGAATATTCTCTCGCTTTTCGCAGTAGCGCCGAACCCTCGCGATCTTCGCCTGAGTGGTTGCTGCCGGTCGGAACGCCTTAGATGTTTCCAATCCATTTGAAGCATCGGCAGCAGAGCCCACATCACGGAGCCCGTCTTATGCTCCGGGGGCAAACCGCCCGAGTCCGCAGCAGCGATGTTTAAAGAACCCGGGAGAGTATAAACACGGTGACTGCACTCCTCCACAAGACCCATTCCGGGTCGAGGAGAAGGATATGTTGACTCAACTCAGTGTGAAGGCCGGAACCAGCCGTGGAAGAAATACCTATGGCTGGCCGATGGTAACCTTGATCGTGAATAGCTCGGGCAAATGCTACCGCGCTCGTGGCGGCGGTTACGACATGTATGGCACGGTTATCGCCGAGTACCTTGAGTCGGCCTACCAAGATCGATTACGCGTAATCGCGGCGAGCGCTTTTAGCAACGGTGCCCCTGGAGGTATGTCCGCTGGAAATATACATTACATTTTGTTTCGTGATCTCTATGGGATCTACCTCAACCTTTCAACTGGCGCCGTCACGCTCGATGGAGGATGCGGATTAGCTTCGATGACGTACATCGCAAAACAGATTGGGATTTCTATCCATGAGAACAGACCAACGCATGGAAGGAAGCGGGTCCGAATCACCGGATACACAATTGAGGACAACGGAATGCCAGATGTGATGCCAGTCATTCGACCTACTCCTGCGTGAATTCGGCTGCGACCAGGCTCGGCGGCTTTCAAACGCTGGATCGACCGAACCCTTAGTGACAGCGCCTATGGAACGCGCCAATCAATAGCGTTCGAAGCCCGCTGTAGCGCTATTTCGCCTGAAGGCACATCTGGAACAATCCCGGTTCTACTTCTGCGTTCTCGCTGGGAGCCCAATCGGCTTCTGCGCGGCAAAGCCGAGTAGTGATTAAGAGTCTTAAACACCGGCCGCGCCTACATCCGATTGCAGGGCATAAGTTACGCCGAAGAAATACAAGTTGCGCAGAATTACGATGATGACAGTCACGACATGTCCGCGCTTCTCGGATTGACGTCGAGACCTTTCGACCGGCAAGGTCCGAGTGAGCCGCGATCGCGGCGGTCTCGAAATGAGATGCGGATCACAAATTCAAGTTGTCGTGACAAACCTAGCGGTTATCAGCGGCTGGAGTGTAAACCTCTTCAACTAAACCATCTCAGCAACGTGCTGGTATCAAGGTTGGACGAATTCCAAATCTGCGAGGGACTGTCATGCGTTTCTATATGACCTATATCGAATGGGAAACGGACGGAGAAGACGTGGACGATCTTCCCGACAAACTAGTCGTTGAGGTCGATGATGATTTCGTCATCGACAATGACGACTACGTTGCAGTATGCGAAATCGTGGTCAACCGAGCAAGCGATGACATAGGATGGCTCATCAGCGACACGGAAGTACACGCTGACGAACGAAACCCCGCCGCTGGGTTCGATGCGACAGCATTCAACAAGTGGTCCCGAAGGCATTCGGAGGTTTGACGGTACAATCACGGTCAACTCCGCGGACGAGGTGTGTTGCGGGGCGCCGGCGGCTGCGAGGTGCGGTTCGGGTTGCAGATCGCGAGTCCCCCGAATTCGTCTGGTGGGCTTCCGCAATGGCGCCCGGTAACGAACGCCGGCGATTGCAGCTGAGCCGGCAGATCTGCAGATCTTGACTGCTGGCATGGATTACACCACCCGGCGACTCCGCTGTCCGTTCCGAAAAATGGCTTTCGCAACCCTGCTGGGAACTCCTGGGTGCCATCTGGACGCGTTCCGTGCCGCCGCACCACACCTCTTACCGGTGAAGGCTCACTACCGGAGGCCGCTGACAATCGTGAGTATCTCGTTACGTGCATCGCTCACTACCGGTAGTCCCGCCCCGACTTGCCGACCAATGGTGCTGACAATCTAAAAATAATCTGATTTGCGAAAGCTCGCCATCGATGCGGCGGTTGGCTTCGGCCACCCAGTCCCGGGCAGTCGCTCTGTGCCTTAATCGTGCTGCAGTGCGGCAAGCCTCGCCGTCCGCTTTGCGCTGCTCCGGGGCGCTGCGCCAATTCACAATGCACAGCATAAAATCGCGGGTTTTCAGTCACACCCTAATCCGACTAAAGAAAGTCTTATGTGCCGAGCAACCTCCGCAAAGACCAAGAACGAGGCCTTCGCCGATTCAAGTGGGGGGGGCTCGGCATGGAGCAAACGTCTGTTCGGCACGGCCGGATTGATCAAAGCATTAGGCGGGATATTTGAAGTGAGAGGTACCAAGGCGGCCTCCGATTTAAGCGCGATGTGTCGGTGTCTTTACTAGATACAGGGGGAAGCCGGAGGACATATGCAATCGATCATGGAATTTATATGGTGAGGGGTCGGAAGGGAAAAACGCGGAGACCGTACGTCACACTTGAAGCGGCAGCCGATCTTCTAGGGATCAAGTTGAAGACCGCGCAGAATGCAATCGCCAATGGCAAGTTCAGGTTGCCGACGTATAAGCTCGGTAAGCGCCGAGTGGTGGATCGCATGGTTATTGCTCGGTTTTTCGCGCTCAAGCGAGCGGAAGGTCTGTCGGTCATCGAGAAATACGTGCGGCACCGCTGAATCATTCAAGCCCCGGACGGATCCGGGGCACTATTCTAGACGACGGTAGCCTGACAACTTCAACGAAATCCCCGTAGCTATATGAGACGTCCGATTCACAAGAGAGGTCACTATGCGTCAACAAGCGCCGCCGCGGGATGCGGCCCAAGAGGCTTTAGAGGGAGAGCTCGTGGATGAGCTTAACGCAGACAGAAGCGCCGCAGATCAGAGAAAGCAGATGACGGAGGTCCGGTATCAGATTCAGCGAGCGGTGGCCGCTGCTGAGCAGATCAAAGACGCGTGCGCGAAAATCGATCTTCCGTATACACCGGGAGCCGCAATCGCCGCAGAGGCACTGGAGTTGTTGCGCGCCAATACGCGCTCGGTGCAAATGCTGCTCCTCGTCATTTCACTCAGCGACAGCAAGCGACGCGGGGCTTTATAGGCCGTAACTGCTACTAATCCGCAAGGTGGTTGTATCGAACAGAGGGCAACTAGGTACGACTTCAACTTTCAGATTCGAGTTGGCATCGAGGAAGCATTCATCGTAGAACTGTGTGGGCGATCCATGTTCAATGATGGTGCCAAGTCAGAAAGCTTATGTGCGAAAGCATTTTGCAGCCCCGGATTGATCCGGGGCATTTTTTGAGGTGTTGTTCATTGAGCAGCAATGGCGGAGAGAGTGTCCTTTTTAAAAGTTTGTTGGGGATTGGATGTTGTCATGATGGAACTGATCTGCTGTTTGAATATCATCATGATGCCTTGGTCTGGCCTGGGCTCTAACGGCTTTATGAAAATGGCCTCGACGTCGTGTGCCTGCAGGGTCCCAACCAAACGTATTCCACTGGCCAGCCAGCAGAAGATCGGCATTTGATCGTCTACCCGACTTTGAAGAAAAGAATTCTCATTGAGCGTGTAGGTTGTCATCATTGTATGTCCTTATTGTATGCATCGGCGAAAAGGCCGCGTCGAGACGTATAGACAAACCGATCTGAGAAGCGTGAACCCGGAGTATTCGGCTCATCGGTGGTTTAATGCGACAATTGCCGAGAGTGGACCGGCCCGTGTTGGCAACAAGAATCGACGGCGAAAATGCCGCTCAGGTTGCGAACGTTCCGAGAGCACCGGCGCTTGCAAGTCGATCTGCCGTATGGTCAACGACCCAAATCGAGAAAACAGAGCAGTCTTGGGGTCTCATCATCAAATCCTCGTCGACTGCACAGACCCCAATTCCGGTGCCGAAGGGGGATTCGGCATTCGAGGGTTCCCGGATGAGACGCTCAACGACCGCGTGAAAAGTCCGCATGACCGAGTTTGGCAGTTGGACAAATCTTGCAGCTAGGGCGCGGCCGTTCTGTGCATTCACGAACATCAGCATGAAACCCTGTGCCTGGGGTTGGTCAGCATCCAGAAGCGCCGGCACATAGTTGGTCGGCTGCGAGCCATTGAAGTGAGCAACCGAATATGCCTCATCGTGGTTCCAATGCGCACTGATGCGCAAGCTGTCGCCACAGTCTTCGAATCCGATCTGCAAATCGCCGCAGCAAAACAAATCACAGTGATAGTACGAACTCGCGTCGAGATTGACAAACTGCATCAGCCGAAATCCAAATGGCCCGGCTTCAAAATGGAACCGCTCGGGGAATGCATCTCCCTTGACTCGGCCCGAGGCGGCGACAGCCCAACCGGGTGTGAAAGGTTCGCCGTCACGGTTCTCGACCGCGAATAGTCTGACCAGACTGATCGAGTTACCGTGCGCATTGTCGCGTGAGGATAGCAAGTGCAGATCGTCCAAGCTCTCGGGGGGCAGCGGAATCAGTTCGGCGGTGGTCTGAACGGATAAGCCATCCGGCGTGGTCGCGCCCGATAGGGTGCCCGTTACGAGAAGGCTCAGCGGCGAGTGCGGGATATTAGTTGTGAGAGATGATGATTGACGATTATTATTTTCAGCGTTCATGGCAGCAGCGACTCCTTTTTCTTAAAAGTAGGTATGTGCTGTTTAGCGCAGTGCTTTATACAATCGCGTATCGGCCTATTACCGGATGTCTTGGTAGGGGCCTGGGTGAAGCTCCGGATAGAAAGGTCGAGAGATGGCGAAAGAGAGCGCCGGAGTGAACGGCAACGACTTGACTGCCAAATCTAGGTGGTAGCAGTGAGCAAGTCGCGGACGGTTCGGGCTGGCGTTCCGTACAAACGAATCTGAGGAATCATTGGAAGGTTGCATTTCATGAAGGTGTTTACGGGCGGTAGCATGCCGGCAGTCGATCCATCGTTTGACGCCGTGCCCGGGTGGGCGCTGAGCCAGGCGTTGCGGTACGGAGGCCAGGTGTCCGCGGCATATCGGTACAAATCGATGATTTGATTTCGCACTCCCGCGAACAGTGGGCGTTCACATTGACTGGCAAGGAGACCGCGAAGACCGTTACCTGGAATATTGGCCAGCGCGTTCGCCCCGAAATCGAGCGTTCGGCAGCACTCTTGGATTTGGGCGCGAAGTTCTTTCATCACGTCGCCTCGGAGCTTCCATGTCCATGTTGAGGTGTCGGTGAAGATCACGCGACCGCGGCCGCTGCTTCGGTCGGTAAGTCGGTGTGGGCGGCGTTTAGTTGCGTAGAGCAAAACATAGTCGCCGATCACTATGTGGCTGATCGCAGCCATCGCATCTTTGGAAACTTCAAAGTCGGCGCTGTCGACATCGGCCAGGCCGCCCTTGCCCCTATTTGAGAGTAGTAGCCAGTGAAGGGGTAGTATTGACTCGAATGGGGTGATACCCGCAGAGGGAAAGACAATCATATGCATGGCCGCGTGTCCTCGGCGCCGCCTGTCGTAGCTTCGCTCCCGGGTTGTGCGTAGGATTTGTGGATACCTGTCGGCCATCTTCTGGAGGAACTGTGGCAGGCGGTCTTTCGGAATGACCCCGCTGCAATACCGTTGATGATCCTCCCGTCCAACGAGACGCTGGATCAGTTGAAGAGTCGCCGTCAGATTGCGGGGTACGCGCAGGTCAAGTGGGGAGGGGAGCGGCATCGAAGAGACCTCATTGGCATCAGGGTTCTTCGTATAGCGACGAGTCGAACTGGTGTGGTGTTCACTGACGCGAAAGCGAGAGCGAATACTGGAACCCATTGCGAGCTTTTCGGGGAGAAGCATTTCCAAACACTGATGGCTATACCGATGAGGTCCTTGGACGATGCTTGCATCGAACTGGGTTCTTGGCGCGCCAACGCCATCTGCTACGAAGTCCCTTCATATCTGTGACGGGGCCGCCAAGCACCCAGCTCACACTCAATCCGTCCAACCCAGGCATCACGAGCTAGCCTCTCGTGTGCGACAGCGCGTGAAGCGATTGATAGTCGCCCTACACGTGCCGGGAAGGGTGGGCAAAGTAAAACAGCTGTCAAGGCTCACAATCTTGCCCATCTATTCCATACGAGCGAAGCGCTCATGCTTCGAATCCGTGCGATCGGGAAATGGTCATCGATCATCTTTGCAATCGGCATAATGCAATCGTATTTGCTGATGAAATGAGATTAAACGATGGGGCCAACAGGCCTGTGACCTTTGGGCTCATCCCCCAAAGCGAGCGCCCGCTTCGTTGAGTGCGGAAGCGAGAGATGTGACAGATCTTTTGTACCCCGCCGCCGGGATGCTAACCATGGCCCTGGAAAGCCACGGATGCATGACGGTAGCCTGCACGTAGACTGGTCACGCATTGCGATGATGACTTCCTTGGCGGGAAGCGTTAGAAGCATGCGAGGCTGGCCATGACATCGACTTGAATCGGTGCTCAGAGGCCGGCACGGGAGTGTTCGACGACCCGGGGTAGCGCCCGACGAATCTACACCTTGCCAGAAGCATAGAACGTGTAACAGCCGGTGACGGCTTCAGGACGATCAGACCAGATAGCGCCGGTAGTGCGTGGAAACTCTGGAATTGACTTAGGAAGCATCTGTTTGTAGACCGTACCTTTGTGCTTAATGGGTTCTACAGAGGGAAAACAGGGTAAAGCCCCTGAAAACAGATCTAGGTCGAGAGGAGCTGTGTGACTGATCGATTCATCAACGATTCTAACCGAGGCAAAATGGTCCGCGATGCGGTTGCTGTGGCGGCAATCGCGGCATCAAGGACTATAAGACGCGAGCTGGCAACGATGGCCGGACCTGCCGTGAGGTGGGATCAGTTCCGGGATGTTTGACCGGAGCCTGCGAGCGAGTCGCAGGCGTGAGATTTCTCACGCCTGTTGGGAAGGATGTATTGAGTTGTTTGGCACTGCGGGGGCGGTTGGCGCCGCTCTTGCTTGGGCGCTCTGGAAAAGCGCCTTAGACGAATCTTGTGCCGTCTATAAGACGAGAATTCGGGTGGAACCGAATTCCGATGACGGGACGGGGAGGCGGGTGGTCCGGTTTGGCGACCAGGTTGTCCGTCGGTGAGCTCTTGTGCGAAGAGCGAACTCTTCGAGGAAGACATTGAGCCGATGCTCAATGGTGTAATCGAGGTTCATGCTGGCGGGTTCTACCCGCCAGCATTCCGCGATCGATGTGAGCCGCGATTCGGACTAATAGTGAATTGCATTCGCGTGGGCGACGAAGCTGCGGCCGATCTACTGCGACGCGATTGCCCGGCAGAGTGTCATCAATAGCGATACACCGCCTTCTCACTACTGATAAGTAAATCGTCTATAACTCGGTTGCCATGGCCCGATTACCCGTTCCACGATACAAAAGCAGATCCCCTACCGCGTCTCGAAAGGTGCCGGTAGCGAGAATCGAAGACGCGCTCGAAGCTGCGACCGATTACGCCAAAGCGAGCCGTTCGGCGGCGACTTGGCGCGCGTATGAGTCCGACTGGCAGATCTTTCAGACGTGGTGCGAGGTGGTGGGGTTGCGGCCGCTGCCGGCGACCCCCATACGGTCGCGCTCTTTATCGCTGCGGAAGCGAAGCAGGGAAGGGCGCCATCGACGCTGNNGCGCAAGTGGAAGCGTCCACCAGTGCAAAAAGCGCCAGCTGTTGACGATGAGATCAAGCGAATGGTCGACGCAGTGGAACCGCAGACGTTACGTGGAATGCGGGATCGGGCGCTCCTGCTGCTGGGGTTTGCGGGGGCATTTCGGAGCTTCGAGTTCGTCGGCCTGGATGTGGACAATCTGACGCAACGGGATGAAGGCTTATCGATCTTGATTCCGAGCTCCAAGACCGACCAGGAAGGGCATCGGCCAGGTCGTTGCTATACCTCGAGTTCCGGACGGTTCGCGGAGTGCTCGATTGGCTGGTGGTTGCCGCGATCTCCTCCGGTCCGGTATTCCGGCGCGTGAACCGCGGGGACATGGTTGGGGAATCACGGCTCACGGCGCAGAGTGTGGCGTTAATCATCAAAGCGCTAGCGGCCAAGGTGGAGCTCGATCCGGCGCGATATGCCGGACATGGTCTTTGGAGCGGATTTCTGACAAGCGCCGCGCACAATCGCGCGAGCATCTTCAAAATGGCGGATCAGTCGCTCCACAGGTCGGTCGATGTGCTGCGCGAATACGTACGCAGCGAGGAGCGCTTTGACGATCATGCAGCCGAAGGGCCTATTGCAGCCCAAATTACGCGCTAGGCCAGGTTGAATGTCGGCTCAAGCAGTCGGTTGCAGCCGGTAGAAGAATCTCGCGAGGTGTGCGCGACATATCGGGCAAATCGCCGGCGACGATTGCGTGGAGTGAGCAAGGCGCCGCTTTATTCTCGCACGCCCGGTCGCCGTAGTGAACACTGAGTTCCTGGGCAAAACTGGCAGAAACTCCCCTCCTTCCGCCGCGCGTAGATCGGCGCAATTAGCCGGTAAGAGTGACCGATTCGACTTACTTAGGTTTTTCCCACGGCTCTTTTGGGCTAGCGCGACCGTCTGGCAACGCACATGCCGAAGATAGTTGTACTTTCGCCCTTGGCAAAGTGAGCCACCGCACCGACGAGGTGCCATTGTGCGAGCAACCTCGCGCAAGGCATTCAAATGGAGGAATTAACCATGCCGAATGGTAATGAGTCTGCTTCATTCCAGAGCGCTGGCTGCACCCAGCCGGCCGATCGTCTCCCGGCTACACCGGATCCGCTCGGATCCCCAAGTGATCCGCTCTCCAGCGAGGACATCGATGCGCAGATCCGTTGGTTCTTCGACAATGTGCGGGAGCGCAAGTCGGCGCGTCTGTGACGCACACTGCACCTGAATTATGTGTGTTCAATAAACGTTCCGGCCTAAGGGTCTCGGAGCAGCGCGCCAAGCCGCCCGTGGGCCACGTCAGATCAACGTATCGCCTATCGAACCGAAGCTGAGAAGTCAGGTTGCCATGCAATCGGGAAGCAAGCGCACATACTCTTTTCGAACCACCTGGTAGCATTCGCAGACGCGTTTTTCTAGCGCGGGGCGATCTAGAACCGTGATATGCCCACGCCGGTAATCGATGAGTCCGGCACGATGCAATTTCCCGGCAGTTTCCGTGACGCTCTCCCGTCGAACACCCAGCATGTTGGCAATAAGCTCCTGCGTCATGACGAGTTCGTTGCCTTGAAGCCGGTCGAGACTGATCAAGAGCCATCGACAGAGCTGTTGGTCCACCGAGTGATGCCGGTTGCATACGGCGGTCTGCGTCATCTGCGTGATCAAGGCCTGGGTATAGCGCAGCATGAGGTGCAGCCCTGGCGGTACGAGTTGGAACTCGTGCTTCATGAATCGCGCATCCATTCTCAGGGCCTTGCCCGCACTCTGCACGACCGCACGGCTCGGGGTGGTGTCCCCACCCATGATCAGCGCAAATCCCACCATCCCCTCGTTTCCAACGATGGCAATCTCCGCCGACGATCCGTTCTCCAATACATAGAGCAGGGAGACAATCAATGTCAGCGGAAAGAAAACTGAGGGTATGTGACCTTGCGCCTCGTAGATGACCTGGCCCAACTCCAGATCGACCCGTTTGAGGTGTGGTTCCCAAAGTGTCCTAATTGACCTCGGAAGGCAGGCGAGAAGTTGGTTTTCGTCGGTCACACGACCGCGATGGATTATCGAACTACTCATCGGGTCTCGTTCCTTCGAGTACCCAAGTACCCGCAAAAGAGTCTAACAAAGATCCCAAAAGCTTGGCCTCCGGGAAACCCGAGATGTTCCCGCGAGGAGATTAGTCTGCGGAGTGCGGTACCGGACAGACAATCGGGCAGAGTGTGCGATGGTTTCTGCCACACAATCACACGTTGCTGCAATTGCATACGCGTCGCGACCATAAAACGTCCCGGTGGGATCAATCCCCGCGACGGAGTTATCGAACGTCGCCGGTCGATGTCTCCGGTTCCTCAAGCATAGTCACGAGCGCCTGTGGGCGTGCCTGCAACCGCGCAATCGGTATCGGCAGACCGCTGACATCGGAGAAACCGTAAGTACCTTCGTCGAGCTTGGCGAGTGCTCGATCTATCGCAGTCAGCTGTGAACCCAGTTGACTCGACAAAATCCTGTCGTTTTCCGCTATGGCCAGATCCTGCGCTCGGTCCTCGATTTCATTGGCGTGATCCTGGTCCGCCGACAGCACCTGTCGCGCCTCCTCGGCATCGCGATCCATCGAGTGTGACAGATCGGTGCGCAGCGTGACCAGCCGCGCCCGTTGGCTGGCGAGGAACGCGGGATCGAGGGCGAGCGGGGGAGTGGTCATTTTGGGGTTTCCTTAATTAGGGCAAGCAGCGCCTGCGCGGCGGGGCCGGACGAGGCGGGGTTCTGGCCGGTGACCAGCAGGCCATCGGTCACGACGTGCACCTGCCAGTCGGGCGCCTTGGAGTACAGTCCACCCGCGGCGATCAGCATGTCCTCGACGCGGAACGGCACAATGGCACTCAATCCGACCGCTGCCTCTTCGGTGTTCGAAAAGCCCGTCACGGATTTGCCGTGTACCAGCAGCTCGCCGCCCGCGGACTTGACGTGGCGCAGCACGCCGGGTGCATGGCAGACGGCCGCGACCGGCTTGCCGGCCGCGAGCATCGCCTCGATCAGCGCAATCGACCCCAAATCCTCGGCCAAATCCCACAACGGGCCGTGCCCGCCGGGATAAAACACCGCGTCGAAGTCCCGCGCGGCAAGGCCGCTGAGCGGGAGCGTATGCGCCAACTCTGCGTTCGCGGACGCATCCGTCTTGAAGCGCTTGGTCGCATCGCTGGCCGCCGCCTCACTGTCGCTGGCCGGATCGAGCGGTGGCTGTCCGCCCTTGGGCGAGGCGAGGGTGACGCTTGCGCCGGCGTCCTTGAAGACGTAGTAGGGCGCGGCGAGTTCCTCGAGCCAAAATCCCGTCTTGCGGCCGGTCGTGCCAAGCTGGTCATGCGACGTCAGTACCACAAGTATCCGCACCGCCGTCCGCCCAAAGGTCCGCAGCCAGCGCAATGCCGCGTCGCCCTGGCCAAACGGAAACAGGCGGATATCCGCGGCCACGAAGGGTTCGGCAAGCAATTCCAGGACATGGGCGATCGGGCTGTCGGTCACTAGCGCAATGCGTTCGATGCGCCGTTGGTGGTCGCGCAAGAATCGCAAGTGAGCGGACAAGGCGGCGAAACTGTCCCATCCGGGAAACGCCTGTGCCTCGATCAGCAATCCGCCGAGGGTGCGGTGGGTGTTCAGGTAGGCGTCGGCGAAACGTGCGAGGCCTGTGAAATCTGTCGCAGTCAATGCACCCGACGGGGCCACGCGCAGGATGCCCCCCGGTTCGACGATCGAATATTCAAGCATGTGGTTATCCTTGGGGTTTCGCAGCGCCGCGCTTCAGGTGGCCCGGTGACTGGCGGCCAGCATACCGCGAGGCGACGCACCTGTTGGTGCGGCATCGCACGCAGAGCGGGGTTTTGCATGCTTAGCCTCTGGATGAAGCGAGGCGATCATGTCGCTGCGATCCAGACCGAAGGTGCGATGAACGAGCGCGAGCTCGCCGCGACAGTGCGCCAGTACTTCGGCGCCGCGGTGCCCCGGGTACCCGCGCCGAGAAGTCCATGAGCGCACGATCACGGTCTGGTGGCGCACAGACCGGCGGCTGCGTCCGGGCCAGACTTTGAGCCGATCACCCGCCATTATCCACCTAGGAGAATTCAGCATGTTACGCAGCGCAAAGCAGCTCGAAGGATTTGCGATCGGTGCGACCGATGGTCCTATCGGCAAGGTCAAGGATTTCTATTTCGATGACGAGTCATGGGTCATTCGCTACCTGGTGGCTGACACGACCAAGTGGCTCGGCGGCCGCGATGTCCTGATCTCGCTATATTCGCTCGGTCAGGTCGACTGGACCGGCGAGACCCTGCCGGTAACTGTCACCAAGGAACAGGTCAGGAACAGTCCTGGCATCGACAGCAACCTGCCGGTCTCACGTCAATATGAACGAAGTTACCTAGGATATTACGGCTATCCTTACTACTGGGGCGGCGGCGGACTGTGGGGCCAGGGTTTCTATCCGGCCTCCATCCCGATGGGCATGGGCTTGGACCCCTATGATCGCCACCAGGGCTACCTGCGGGCGCCGACGAGCCGCAATAGCGATAAGGATAACGATCCGCATCTACGCAGCTGCAATGCGGTGCAAGGGCATCACCTGGTTGCCACCGACGGCGAGATCGGCCATGTCCAGGGTTTCCTGCTGGATGATGCCACATGGTCGATTCGCTACCTGATCGTGGATACCAGCAACTGGTGGATGGGACACCAGGTGCTTGTCTCTCCGGAATGGATCGAGAGCGTGAATTGGACGCGTTCCACCGTGACCGTCAACCTCAGGCGCGAGCAGGTCAAGGACGCTCCGCCGTACGATGCGAGCCAACCCTTTGGCCGCGATTCCGAAGGGGCGCTCTACCGTCACTACAGCCGCAACGGCTACTGGCGTGACCCGCCAGCTCGCGCGGCCTAATACACAGCTGTCGCCGGGTGTCGCGGAGGTCCGTGACTATATGGACATCGCCAACTAGCCCGAGAGATGGAAGTGGTCGCGCGCCATAGCGATGAGCGCGACGTCGCCCGGATGATCGGGGGTGTCGAGCTCATGCACATGGGAGGCGAGGTCGGGTCGGTTTTTGCCAAGATAGCGGCCGAGTTCGAAGCGCGCCTCGCCGGGGCCGGCCAGCAGCGTCCCGCCGACGTGGTTCAGGGCGGACGCTATGCGCGCAAAGTAGTCGGTGTCGACCGGGTGATGTTCACTGCCGTCGATATGCCCCCGATGATGCAGGCTCTGCAGCGACGTGTGCGAATTGACCACGAGCTTCGATTCCTCGATTGCGTTGACGCGGAATACTTCGGCCGCATTGTGGTTGATCCAGACGATCGCGTAATAGCGGGCGCTCATGCTGTGCCCATGCGTACGACGAGCTTGCCGAAATTTCCGCCGGAGAGTGCGTATTCCTGCCAGCCGCTGTAGCCGAGCACCAAGTCCCCTGCGGCAAAGCCGGCATGATGGGATGTCTCGACACGCGATACCGTGCCACCCACCATGACATCCCCGATGCGCACTGCGGGTGCATACGAGGGGGCATCCGACATCCGGCCACGCACGTAGGGGTCCGGAGACAGGTACAGCGTACGGGTCAGCAGCTGCCCGGCCGTAGGTAAGGGGATCGGTAGGGACTCGCTGCGAAAATCCGTGTGGACCGGCGCCCCGTGAGGACGTGCGGCTAGGATGACGCGGTGATTCAGCGCTGGGGGATCTGGCATGGCATTTCTTAAGCCGCTATCGCCGTGAGGATCATTGGCTTTTGTGACACTCATCCGCACTGGTCGGGCCGGGGATCATGGCCATTGGTCGCAGCCACGCCGGCGGTCCCGAAGCCGGTCCTGATCACGGTTTCCTGGATCTGCGGCGGTGTTACCAAGGCCGGCGCATACACGACAGTCACCTCGCCGGAAGCGAGCGATATCTGCACATCGTCGACGCCGCTCAAGCGGCGCAACGCGAGTGATAGCTTGTTCGTGCAACCGCCACACCGCATGCCGGTGACGAAGAAGCTATCGGTTTGCAAGTTGTGATTGGCCGCCGTCGCCGTCATTTCATGGCGACCGGGGGGTGGGCGCTCCAATACGAGTCAACCGCCTGGCTCTGGGTCGCAAACTCACCCGGTCGGCCGATCTTGTCCTCGCTGTACTGAGGAGCGGCATCGAGCGTGCTCTTCTGCACCGGCAATACCAGCAGATTGGTCGTCACCGCGGACTTGAAATCCGACCACGGTACGGGAGTGTAAGTCGCATCGATGCCCCACAGGCCGCCGTGGCCGACCACGAGGTAGGCAATCTTCCNNATGTCCTCGACGCTGCCGAGGGTGTCATCCCGGCCATTGACGATGCTCGCGCCGATCAATTCATCGGACCGATAGACAAGATTTTCACCAGTCACGGGGACCGCGGTCTCGATCTGTTCGCGTCGCCAGGTCGATGCGCTCGCCGGGGGAACCTGTCCCTTGCGCAGTTCGGCGACATACTCCGTATACGCATCGCGCGCGGCGCTGAGCACGTTCTCACAGGCAACCTGCTCGCCTTTTTGTCCGAGGATCCGTGCGGCGGCGATCATCGTGCGCACTTCGTAGCCGGGCCTACCACGCTGGTAGCGGTTTGATTCGGTCTCACGGCTGCCGTAGCGGTATCCATACCCATAGATCGGGTAACCATAGCCGTAGCCACCGCCGTCCAGCCAATAGCCATCCTTCTGCTGGACGCTGTCTAAGGCTTTGAGGTCCGTGAGACATTGCTTTGCCGGCCGGGGGGCTTCGGTGGTCGCTGCCATGGCGATCGCCGGTGCCGTGGCGGCCAGGCAGGCGATGGTCGTGTACCAGGTGCGACGTGGAACGCGGGCCTTGACGGTTCTTCGCGAAGTCGTTTTCATGTCCTGGACCCCTCAAGTGTTTGGGTAGCCACTGTGCTGCACCAGAGGGAAGGCCGTCTGTTCGCTGGGACACATGGCTCACCCAGGACTAATGGACTGCCGACGCTCGATCCGGCGCTCGGCGGTGGGGTCTAAAAGCTCCGTAGACGTTACGCTGCGAACTCTGGATGTGTGATACCGAACAGACGCCAGCGGCCGTCTAGGCGCACGCTTCGTTCGGGCTCCGCTGGTCTGCGCAGCCTATCGGGGATCTAGTGCCTCGACATCCTTCCACAACGAGGCAGTTATGTTACGCAGCATGAAGGATATGGAGTATTACACGATTGGTGCAACGGACGGCATCATTGGTCGGGTGAGGGATTTTTATTTTGATGACGAATCTTCGGTCATTCGCTATTTGGTAGTCAATGCGGGCGAGGGGGAGGCCCAGCGCAAAGTTCTCATCTCACCCATTTCGATCGGACAGCCCAACTGGTCCGAAAAGATCCTTCCCGTCTCGCTCACGCGAGCTCAGGTCGTCCAGAGCCCCGACATCGACACCGACAAGCCGGTTTCGCGTCAGCAGGAGATGGGATATTTCGGGTATTACGGTTACGGTGCCTACTGGGGCGGGGGCGGGCTCTGGGGCGCTGGTCTCTATCCCGACGTGCTTCAGGCGGGATTACAGGAGATAGGCACACGCACTGGCAAATCCACCGGTCAGGCGGGGACAGTTGTCGGGCAGCATCAACACGACGATCCGCACCTGCGCAGTGGCAATGCGGTCATTCGCTATTACGTGCACGCGAGCGACGGCGATATTGGTCACGTCGAAGGCTTCCTGGTCGAGGAGAAATCCTGGGCGATCCGCTACCTCATCGTGAATACCAGCAATTGGTGGCTGGGCCACCAAGTGCTCATCGCTCCGCAATGGATTGATGATGTCGATTGGATGGGCTGCATCGTATCGGTCGGATTGACGCGGGCCGCCGTCAAACACTCGCCGCCGTACGACTCCGCGGCACCGCTCGATCGCGAACAAGAAGCGGGCATCCACAGTCATTATGGACGTTCTGGCTATTGGATTCGCGAGGCGAGACAGGCGCAAACCGAAGCTCGGTTGTAGGGATCATGCTGAGTTACAAGATTGAACGTTGCGATGCGCCCCGCGCGAAGGTAAGCAAGACATGCGTCCCTTGATCGCCGGTAACTGGAAGATGCACGGAACGGGACCGCAACTCCCCGAAATTGCCGCAATTGCGGCCCGGGTCCGGGTAACGGCTCCAACAGCCGATATTCTAATCTGCCCCCCCTCGACGCTGATCACGCGCGCGGTACAGGCGGCAGCCGGCCAAATTGCGATCGGTGGGCAGAACTGCGCCAGCGAAGTGTCCGGAGCATTCACCGGGGATGTGAGCGCCGAGATGCTGAAAGAGGCAGGAGCCGCCTGGGTCATCGTCGGCCACTCAGAGCGGCGCCAGCATCACGGCGAGACGGATGCGATGGTGGGCGCGAAAGCGAAGGCAGTATGGCGCGCTGGACTTCTCGCGATCATCTGCATCGGTGAGACCGACGCGCAGCGGCGAGCCGGCAACGCGCTCACCGTGTGCGCCGATCAGATCGCGGGTAGCGTGCCCGATGGCATTACCGCGGTCGGCAATGCCATCGGTTATGAACCCTTATGGGCGATCGGAACGGGCCACACGCCGAGTCTCGAGGAGATTGGGCATATGCACTCGCATATTCGTCAGTGTCTCGTCGCGCGCTGGGGTTCCCAAGGCAGGGAGGTACGCATCCTCTACGGCGGATCCGTAAACCCAACGAACGCGCGCGCGGTCCTTGCGGTGCCGGAGGTCGGCGGCGCGCTGGTCGGTGGCGCGAGCCTGAAGGCCACGGATTTCGAAGCGATTATCAATAAGATACCAGCGCATGTTTAAAGGCACTCAATCGGGTTCGGCGCCACCCGTGAAGCGGATGGGAATCGCGGCCGACCATGGCGGGTTCATGCTGAAAGCGGAATTGTCCGAGTCGCTGCGCGCCGCAGGCTATGAGATCGAAGACTACGGGGCGTACGAACTCGACTCGGCTGACGATTATCCTGACTTCATTATTCCGTTGGCGCGCGCGGTAGCCGGCGCGCGTGTGGAGCGCGCCGTGGCACTTTGCGGCAGTGGAGTCGGCGCATCGGTCGCCGCGAACAAAATCCCTGGGGTGCGCGCCGGGCTGATACACGATGTGTTCTCCGCCCATCAGGGTGTCGAAGACGATGACATGAATATACTTTGTTTAGGCGGGAAGGTGATCGGGGCCGGGCTTGCCCTGGAACTCATCGAAACCTTTCTACACGCTCACTTCAGCGAATCCCCTCGCCACAAACGTCGGTTGGCGAAGGTACAAGCACTTGAAAACAGGAATCTCGAACCATGACAAACGGCACTCTCACGCCTGAACTGCTCCACAAGATCAATGCTTACTGGCGCGCCGCGAATTACGTATCGGTCGGCCAGATCTATCTCTATGACAATCCTCTGTTGAAGCGACGCTTGCAATTGTCTGACGTCAAGCCGCTGGTCGTCAGCCATTGGGGTACGACACCCGGGCAGAATTTCATCTACGTGCATTTGAACCGGGTGATCAATAAATATGACTTGGATATGTTCTACATTGCGGGACCCGGTCACGGCGGCCCGGCGATCGTGGGCAACGTGTACCTGGAAGGCACCTGGAGTGAAGTGTACCCCAACGTCACTCAAGATGAAGCGGGACTAAAAGAACTGTTCAAGCAATTTTCCTTTCCCGGTGGTATCTCGAGCCATGTGGCGCCGACGACTCCCGGATCGATTCACGAGGGGGGCGAGTTGGGTTATTCCTTGAGTCATGCCTTTGGCGCCGCTTTTGACAATCCCGGGCTGATCGTTGCCTGCGTGATCGGTGACGGGGAAGCGGAAACCGGCCCCTTGGCAACCTCCTGGCAATCCAACAAGTTCCTAGACCCCGTGACGGATGGGGCGGTGTTGCCGATCTTGCATTTGAATGGCTATAAGATCAGCAATCCCACGGTGCTCGCGCGCATTGAGGGCGAGGAATTGGAACAGTTCTTGCGCGGTTGCGGCTGGGCGCCGCTTTTCGTCGAAGGCGATGATCCCGACACCATGCATGAGCGCATGGCGACCGTGATGGAAGCCGCGATCGAAGATATCCGGCGCATCCAAGCGCATGCGCGCGGCACCGGCAACCCGTCTCGTCCTCGATGGCCGATGATCGTGTTGAAATCGCCTAAAGGTTGGACCGGACCTAAATTCGTCGACGGGCTCAAGATCGAGGGCACCTTCCGGGCGCATCAGGTGCCGATGCTCGTGGACCCGGACCATCTCGATCACGTGCCGCTGCTCGAGACCTGGATGAAGAGCTATAAACCCGAGGAATTGTTCGATGCGAGCGGCCGACTCATCGCGGAGCTCCAGGAGCTTGCGCCGAAAGGCGATCGGCGGATGGGCGCCAACCCCCATGCCAATGGCGGCTTGCTGCTGCATGATCTCAGAATGCCGGACTTTCATGACCACGCGGTGCATGTGGCCTCTCCTGGCGCCGTCGAAGGCCACGATACCCAGGTGCTGGGGACTTTCCTGCGCGACGTAGCCAAACTCAATCAAGGGGAGCGTAATTTCCGCATATTTGGTCCCGACGAGACACTCTCGAACCTGTTGGGGGCGGTATTCGAGGTCACCAATCGACAGTGGGACGCGCGGGAAGTAAAGAATGATGAATTCCTGGCGTCCCAAGGCCAAGTGCTTGATTCGATGCTGAGCGAGCACCAGTGTGAGGGTTGGCTTGAGGGGTATTTGTTGACCGGGCGCCATGGGCTATTCAACAGCTACGAGGCCTTCATNNAACGGCTTCACCCACCAGGATCCTGGGTTCCTCGATCATGTCATCAACAAAAAGGCGGACTTCGTGCGGGCCTACCTGCCGCCCGATGCGAACTGCCTGCTCTCGGTGTTCGATCACTGCCTGCGCAGCCGCAATTTGGTCAATGTCGTGGTAGCCGGCAAACACGCCCTTCCGCAGTGGCTCACTATGGACGCGGCCGTCATCCATTGCACGGAAGGCATCGGCATTTGGCAATGGGCCAGCAACGATCAGGACGGCGAGCCGGACGTGGTGATGGGCTGCTGCGGAGACACCCCGACGCTGGAAATCCTGGCCGCCGTGTCCATCCTGCGCGAGCACTTCCCGGATCTCAAGATCCGGGTGGTCAACGTGGTCGATCTGATGAAATTGCAGTCCTGCTCGGAGCATCCGCACGGATTGAACGAAAGCGATTACGACGCGCTGTTCACGACGAGCAAGCACATCATCTTCGGCTTTCACGGCTATGCACCGCTCGTCCACCGGTTGACCTACCGGCGCACCAATCGCAATCTGCACGTTCGCGGCTACAAGGAGGAGGGCACGATCACCACGCCGTTCGATATGCGAGTGCAGAATGACCTCGACCGATTCCACTTAGTCATGGACGTGATCGATCGACTGCCGCAACTGGGTAGTCGGGGCGCTCACCTGAAGCAGACACTTGAGGACAAACTCATCGAGCACAAACATTACATCAATCAGCACGGCCAGGACATGCCGGAGATTCGCAACTGGAAATGGAATCCGCACGAGGAGGGTGCAAGACGAGCCGATGGTGCCGCCCTGGGCGGTCTCGGACCCAGCAAAAGGGCGGACGAGCCCAAGGCCATGCGAAAAGCCAGTTAGCCTCAAATGGAGGCGCAATGCGAGGCCCGTGTACATGAGTAGCCAGCCGCTGATCGACATCGCGAGATCCCTGGTCGGAACCGGCAAGGGCCTGCTCGCGATTGATGAAAGCAACGCGACCTGCGACAAGCGGTTTGCAAAGCTGGGAATTCCTCAAACGATGGAGGCTCGGCGCCGTTACCGTGAATTGATCATCACCACGGCCGGCCTCGGCCAGGATATCAGCGGCATCATCCTGTACGATGAGACGATCCGTCAGCAGAAGAACGATGGCGTTTCGTTTCTCGACGTGTTGAGCAGTGCCGGGATCATAGCCGGCATCAAGGTGGATACCGGAGCGAAGGAATTGGCGGGCTTCCCCGGGGAGAAAATCACGGAAGGTCTGGATGGGCTGCGAGATCGTCTACGCGAGTATTTCAACATGGGGGCGCGCTTTGCCAAGTGGCGCGCCGTGGTTGCCATCGACGATCGCCGACCGAGCCGGGGTTGTATCGAGGCGAATGCGCACGCGCTCGCGCGTTATGCCGCGCTATGTCAGGAAGCCGGTCTCGTCCCCGTGGTCGAACCCGAAGTGTTGATGGACGGTGATCATACCCTCGAGCGATGCCGCGAGGTGACCGCGGAGTGTTTGCGGGCCGTGTTCGATCAACTGCATGGGCAGCGAGTGCTATTGGAAGGGATGATTCTCAAGCCCAACATGGTACTTGCGGGGTTGACCTGTCCCCAGCAGGAGTCCTCGACCGAGGTCGCGCTCGCCACGGTGAAGTGCCTCCTCGAAGTCGTGCCAGCAGCCGTTCCCGGGATAGCGTTTCTATCGGGGGGACAATCCGGAAAACTGGCCTCTGCTCGTCTGAACGCCATGCACACAAGGTCCGAGTCGATGCCATCGCCACTGCCGTGGGCGCTGACATTTTCCTTCGGACGCGCCATTCAGCAGCCCGCGCTGGGCATTTGGAGCGGAGAGGAGATGCACCGCGGGGCAGCACAGGCAGCGCTGCTGCATCGCGCACAATGCAATCGCGCCGCCCGTCGAGGCGAATACGGGGTTGCCATGGAATTGCCTTGAGCGCCGCGCTGCAACTGTATCTGATTCGACATGGGGAGACCGCTTGGTCGATCACGGGCCAACATACCGGATTCACGGACATTGTATTGACGCCACACGGGGAGGACGAGGCGCGCGAATTGGCGTCCCGCTTGGCGAAGGTGCAGTTCACGCGAATCCTGACCAGCCCATTGCGGCGGGCGCGACAGACCTGTGAGATGGCGGGGTTTGGGGCGGCAGCGGAGATCGACCCGGATCTGGTGGAATGGAACTACGGCGATTACGAAGGCAAGCGCACCGTCGATATTCACGAGGAGAGACCCGGCTGGAATGTGTGGCGCGATGGTTGTCCTCACGGCGAAACACCCGCCAACATATCCGATCGCGCCGACAGGCTTTTAGTCCGTCTGCGCGAGGCGGCCGGCAATGTGGCGCTTTTTTCGCACGGTCAATTTGGCTCAGCTCTTGCTGCCCGATGGATCGGATTGGCAATCATCGAAGCTCAACACTTGGCCCTTGGTCCGGCATCGATCAGCATCCTCGCACATGAAGCCGGCCACCCGAAGATCCCGGTGATTGCGCTATGGAACGCCCTCGCGGATCAGTCGCTGAGCCGCTAGTCGGAAGCCTGGCTAGCTGTGGATTTGCGGTCTGGCGGCTTAGTGCGGAAGGCACTGTCCCAAATGCCGCTGGTGACGCCATAGCAGCACGGCCGTCGCGCGTGATGGTGGATAAAATGCCAGCGCTGACGGCGCCTGAGCCATGCGCTCTTTGCACGCCAATGGTGAATGGCGTGATGCGTGGTGGCGTACGCCACGTAACCGCACAACACGCCAAGCGTCAGAGCGCAGGCACTCCAGGCGTCCCCCATCAACCAGGCGGGTAAAAACAGGAACGCACCGAGTACCGAGGCCGTGACGATCGTGGGTGCGCAGATGAAGGCCGTCGGACGCGTGTGATGTTCGGCATGCCAACGTCGAAAGGGCTGCACGCCATGAAAAAGAAGCCGATGCACCAGGTACTCGAGCACGCTCCAGCCGGCCACTCCCGTGATTAACCAGAACGCGACCCTTGGGCATTCAGCGTGCGGCGTACCGATCACGAGGACAACTGCCAACACGACGATGGTGGTTCCGTAAAACGCGAAATCCCCCCAGTAGGCAGCTTTGCTTTGCTCGATCGTCAAAACATTCATACAGATCTCTTAGTGGGGGGATCCGCATGACGCCGCGCCCGATACCGGCGTATCAGTGCATTGGTGGAGCTGTCGTGAGCGAGCGCCGGCTCGCGGACGATCGCAAGCTCCGCCGCGGTACGCTGGGCGAGGACCTTGCCCAGCTCGACGCCCCATTGGTCGAATGAATCGATATCCCAGATGACGCCCTGGGTGAACACGCTGTGTTCATACAATACCACCAGTGCGCCTAGCGTGAAGGGCGTGAGACGCTCCGCGAGTACGGTATTGGTTGGGCGGTTGCCCTCGAAGACTCGGTGCGGCACCAAGACCGCTGCTATCCCTTCGGCTCGGACCTCGTCGGCCGTCCTGCCAAAAGCGAGCGCTTCGGTTTGGGCGAACAGATTCGCCATCAGTAGATCATGCTGGGTTCCCAAGGGGTTGAGGGTTTGGCAAAAACCGATAAAATCACAGGCGACCAGGGGTGTGCCCTGGTGCAGCAATTGGTAGAAGGAATGCTGACCGTTGGTCCCTTGCTCGCCCCATACGATGGGCGAGGTGCATTGGGTCACGGGCAACCCCTCGAGCGTTACATGCTTGCCGTTGCTTTCCATCGTGAGCTGCTGCAGGTAGGCGGGAAAGCGCTTAAGGTATTGATCGTAGGGCAGCACCGCGAGCGTCGTGCACCCAAGAAAGTTATTGTTCCAGATCGACAGCAGGCCCAACAGCGCCGGCATGTTGTTTGCGAGCGCGGCCGTACAAAAATGCTCGTCCATAGCCCGCATACCGTGAAGTAATTCGCGAAAATGTGCATCCCCGATCGCGATCATGGTCGACAGCCCGATCGCGGAATCCATCGAGTAGCGGCCGCCAACCCAGTCCCACATCGGAAACAGGTTGGCCGGAGCGATGCCGAATTTCGCGACCGCGTCGGCGTTCGATGAGACGGCCACGAAGTGCCGGGCAATGGAGCGCTCATCCCCTAATTTTTCCAGACTCCAGGCGCGCGCAGCGTGCGCGTTGGTGAGCGTTTCGAGCGTTTTGAAGCTCTTCGAGCACACAATGAAAAGAGTTTCCTCGGGTTCTAGGTCTCGGGTCGCCTCGATTAAATCGGTCCCATCGACATTGGAAACGAACCGTAGTCGCAAGGTCTCTGCGCTGTAGTGGCGCAGCGCCTCATAAGCCATCACCGGTCCCAAGTCAGAGCCCCCGATGCCGATGTTGACGACGTTCCGGATACGTTTGCCGGTGTGGCCGAGCCATTGGCCGCTTCGAATCTTTCCGGCGAGCGCCGCCATGCGATTGAGCGTTGCATGCACCTCCTCGACGACGTTGACGCCGTCCAAGAGGATCCGTTCGCTCGCCGGGGCGCGGAGCGCCGTGTGCAGTGCGGCGCGTTTCTCGCTGCCGTTGACCAACTCGCCGCGAAACATCGCGGCGGTGCGCCCAGGTAGATCGCAGTCATGCGCCAGCGCCACGAGTAGTCGAAGCGTATCGGCATCGATCCGGTTCTTCGAGTAGTCAAGGTAGAGGCCGGCCGCCTCCAGAGTGAAGCGGGTGCCACGCTGTGGATCGGCGGCGAAGAGCTCACGCAGATGCTGGCCGCCGATGTGGACGTGATGTGCGAGCAGCGCCTTCCAGGTGCCCCGGGACACCAGATTGCCTGTCGGGCGGCCCGTCGCAATCGCCGCGGCCGCACTCATGGGGTTACCGCGGACGCCACGGGATGCGACTTTTCACGAATCCGCGCGAGCAGCATGCGCCAGGACTTCGCAAAGCCGTCAACGCCTTCGCGTTGGAGCCGGGACGCCAGTGCATGGTCATCAAGCCCTTCGTCCCGAAATTTCGCGATGATGTCTTCGGCATAGCTGGTTTCTGTCAGCAGTGGCGCGCTCACCTTACCGTGGTCCGCAAAGGCCAACAGCGTCTTTTCGGGTATCGTGTCGATCGTGCCGTCGGCGGCCAGGGTCTCAACATACAGCGTGTCCGGCGCCGCCGGATCCTTGGTGCCGGTGCTGGCCCAAAGCAGGCGCTGCGGACGGGCACCTGCGGCCTCGAGCTTTGTCCACCGGTTGGATCGTAACATCTCGCGATAAGCCTTGTAGGCGAGCGTCGCGATCGCGATGCCGAGCCGATTGCGAAAGGGGCCGGGGATTGCCTTGTCGGCAGCCACGTCCCAACGGCTGACAAACAGCGAAGCGACCGACCCGACCTTCAGGTCGAGACCCAGCGCCGCCCGGCGCTCGAGACCCCGCATGTAGGCGTGCGCCGCGGCGAGATAGTGGTCACCCGAGAAGAGCAATGTGACGTTGACCGGAATGCCCGCAAAGATGGATTGCTCGATCGCGACAATTCCCTCGGCAGTGCCCGGGATCTTGATCAGCAGATTGGCGCAAGCCGCTTGCGCATAAAGGTGCGCCGCCGCGACGATCGTGCCGCTGGTATCGTGCGCAAGTAGTGGCGAGACTTCGAGCGATACCCAGCCGTCCGTTCCCTGGCTGTCGTTGAAAATGGGCCGGAACAAACCAGCCGCCTGAGTGAGATCTTCGAGCGCAAGCTCGAAGAATAGCCTTTCATCAGAGATGCCGGCGGCGGTCAATTCCCGAATACTTTCGTCGTAAAGCGTACCGGTCGCGATGGCATGCTCAAAAATGGTCGGATTTGAGGTAAGACCAGTAACCGACAGTTCGCGAATGTAGCGAGCCAGCGTACCGCTTTGCAGCAGTTGACGGGTGATGTTGTCGAGCCAAAGACGCTGGCCTACATCGTGTAGCGCAAGAGTACGGGGATTTTTCATCAAGCCTCCAGGCGGTCACGGATCCAATTGAACGCGTGCGAGTCGAGCAGGTCAGCGATGCGCTGCGTCAAGGCTAGCAAT
>PLFE01000221.1 GCA_003136675.1 Bryobacterales bacterium | reverse complement strand
ATTGTCTCTCAAGTCGCTAGTTAGCCCGCAAAGGGTGCGTCGGGCACCCTCATTGCATTCAAGTAAAGCGGCCCGCGCACTCCGTTTTGCGGGCGACTTACTTAGAAGCCAAGTAAAATAGCGGCTCCAGCTTACATCTGGCTTTAAACGCCGAACATTTCGCAATACCGTTTCGTGCGCCTCTGAATCTCCTCGCGCTTGCGTTCCACAACCGGATGCAACGGCGCATTCCGCGTCTGAATGGCATCCCTCTTCGGGACCCATTCCGATTCCACGCCGAGGAAATTGAATATCTTCCGGATGGTCTCAACGGGTTGCGCGCAGAGTTGCGGATAGGTGACGTGGATCGCATTGCCTTGAAGAGCAACACTGTTATTCGTCATGTAATCGCAAGTCCGGGCCACGTTCCGAAACACGCGCCAGTAGAGGAATGGCAGCGATTCCGAGTAGAGAATACGCGCCGCCGCCAGCATCGCAGGGCGCTGATACAGGGCTCGGTATTGTTCCTCAAGGAGCATGTCATAGTCCGACCGGACGCGGATCATGCTGCTAAACATCTTGAATTGTGAACTCACCACCGCAACCGGACCCCTGTGGATGAAGACAAATCGCGCATGGGGGATCAGCCGCCGGATTTCGAGGAAATTGTTGGCATCCCACGGATTCTTCAGCAGCAGAGGGTTTGCGGGTTTGCCCATGAACTGCGTTTTTCGCAGCAGGTCGAGAAAGCCGTCGATATTGCCCGCCGTCACTCTCTTCTGAATGCCGAGATAATCGAGCGCGTACCCGTATTCCTCCGGATAGTCCGGGCCCACGGGAACGGCGTCGTAACCCCGATCGTTCAACCCTACATGCTCAAACCACCCGGCGAGCTCTTCTTTAGCGCGCTGTTCCTTCTCAGGATGCAAATGCAGATCGAGAAGGCGATTGCGGTTTACCACTTGAAACGCCGTCAGGAAATTGAAGCAGCCCGATTCGCACAAGAGGTGGTAGAGGATTGTGGTTCCCGAACGGGGGAAACCCATGATGAAAATAGGTCGCAGATCCACGCCCTGAAGCAAGCCGCGGTGAGGTCCATCGGCATCGCCGGCCGGGGCTGTGTACACTTGCGGGTTCGCCACGAGCCCGTTATGCCACTCCCACTGGCACCAGCGCCTCAATCAGATTCCCGGCGAGTTCGCGGCTGGGATACTGCGAAAATATGCGCTGGATGCGCTGGGCGTTCATACGGAACGCAGGCTCCGTCAGCAGGCGCGCCACCGCCTTACGAAGATTGTAAGGCGTGCAGCGCGACCGCGGCAGCGAGAGCCCCGCGCCGGCGCGTACCACGCGTCCTGCATTATCGGGCTGGTCGGATTCTTGCGGAACCACCAGTATCGGAACTCCCGCCGCCAAAGCGCCCAGAATGGTTCCGGCGCCTCCCACTGAAACCACCACGCTCGCGTGCGACAGCAGATGCTTCTCGGGAATCCATTCCTCAAACCGGATATTCGGAGGCAGCGCGGCGGCAGCTATTTTCCGGGCTTCGGGGCAATTGCCGCCCGTCATGACGACTTGAACCGGCTGGCCGCCCAATCCGTTCACCGCAGCCTGTAGCAATACCGGCAGCCCGGCCTGAAGCGTTCCTTCGCTGATGTAAACGACCGGGTCGCGTTGACGGGAAAGTCCGCTCATCCAGGCCGGCTCCATCTCGTCCTCCTCACCGGACCACGCCAGCGCGCCAACATAGTGAACGGTATCCGGCAAATCGCGCCGCTCGTAATCGAACTGTGGCGCGCCGCGCGCCAGATAGGCCGCAGCTCTTCCCGCATTGGCGCGGAGCGGCCCTTTTAGCGGCGTCAGCCCATGCTCGCGCCGGTATTCGTTCGCCCTGGCGCGCGCCGTGCGCGCGATTAACGACGTCGCAGACTCGATACCCTTCTGCACGAAACGGCCTGCGTAGCCGCGCATTGGTCCCAGCCCGAGTCCGAATTGCGGCGCGTCCCAGCCCGGCAGCATACAACCGCCAAAGGTCGAACAGACCGCCAGCGGCAAGTGATGCTTCTCCGCCATGATCAGCGTGCAACCCCAGATGAACTCGTCGGAGACCAGCACCTCCGGACACCACTTTTCGATGATCTCCTCAAGGTCGGCGGCTTGCATGGGGACGCTGTCAAGCACCCAGCTTCCGCACATCCTCATGGCCCGTAACGGCCGGAACCACGACAGCTTCTTTTGGCGCTCGACTAATGCGGTGTGGAACTGGCTGTCATCGAGCCGAACGTACGGAAACACTCGAAAGCCCTGGCGGTGCAGTTCCGGGAGCACGGTGGAGCTGCAATAGAAGGCGACCTCATGGCCCCGCGACCTGAGTTCCCGTCCGATCTCGATGTGCGGAAGTAAATGTCCGCCGAAAGGCCAGGTGGCGACGAGAATTCTCGCCATGAGTTTCTCCTTGTGACACAAGCTTGTGACACAAGCTTTGTAACCCAAGCATAAACTGGATCGAGAGTTTTGTGCAACTCAGGAAACTCTGTGAGTTATCTAACTCTTGTTAGCAAAGTGAAATGCTGTGTTGGACAAGTTGGCGTCACTTGACGGCTACGGTAACTCCCGCCGGTGAACTTACTCCACCAATCGAAAAGCTGACTGGCACGTTACCCGTGGAGATTCCGGTCGGCACAACCGCGTTGATCTGCAGAACGCCACTTACTTCATAGGGCGCAAAAGCACAATAGTCAACGGTCGCGCTCTTGCCGCCGATAGAGACTGAACACGCGCCCACCGGCGCGCTCTTGACATCGTACTGAATTCGGCCGTCCACGCCGGGCGGTGTTGTCTGGCCTTCCCCTGTCGCGTAGATCACAATCACCTGACCTCGTGTGGCGGGGTTGAGCGACGAGTTAAGCGTCAGGTCCTGATTCTGAATCGCGCCTTGCCCGTGGCCCGACGCATCCGCGGTAAAAATGGCCGGAACGGCGGCCGCAACAGGAACCATGAACGGCGCGGATCGAACGCCTTGCACTTCCACCGTGACTGCGGCGGTTTGCGCGAGCGCGGCTTCATAGGGCACCACGGCGGCCAGTTGTCCGGCAACCGCGTAAACCATCGCGGCGGGATAGCCGTTGAACGATACGCTGACGTTTCCGGTGGACTGTGCGAAGTAGCCGCCGTCCGGCGTGAGCTGCGACCCCGCCAGTGTGGCCGGGCCCAGATTCGTTCCGAAGATGGCGACGATTTCCCCCGGTGACACCGCATTCGTCGCGTAAGAAGCTGAGCTGCCAACGGCCAGGATTACGGGCTGCGGAACGGGCAGGGAAGAGGGTTCGGCCGGCAATACCAGAAGCGTGATGGAGCGGGCTGGGAAGGTGGCGTTCACGACGCCGCTCGAAAGCTGCAGATCGGAAAGCTGCTGAATCGCATTCAGGTTCGCCGCGCTGTATTGGAAGACCTGCGCATTGCCGGCGGCCTGGAAGTTGGCCACCGGAATCGGCGCGCTCAGGTCCGCAGTGCTTTTGTTCAGAACCATGATGGTGAGCGCGTTATCGTCGCGCTGCGCCGCGAAGATGGAAATGGTGTCGGGGTTCTCGGTGGTGGCGGAGACGCTGGTTTCTCCGAAGCGGCTGCCCAGGCCGTCGTAGTTCAGATACATGGCGAAAGCGTAAACGGCCGGTTGGTTCGGGTTGGTGGTGGGTGGCGCCCACATCGCGCCCAGGTCCAATCCTTCCCGCCCGAAGATGCCCAGAATATCGGCTTGGGCGATGGCGCCGGTGATGTCATTGGTGGCGCCCCAGTTATATTCCGTGATGGCGGTCTTGGTTCCGGGATAGTCGGCGGCCACCCATTGCAGCATGCGCGGAACGATGTAGGGCGGCTCTCCGGTTGGGCAGCACGCGTCCCAGGTTCCCATGTCGGGAGAGACGTAGGTGGGGTCCCAGAAGACACGCGTGGAAGTCAGGCGCAGCGTATCGGCGTCGAACGTGCCGGGTATCGGCTCGTTAGCCGGATTGGTCAGAGTGATCTGCTGCCCTGCGTTGTCCTCGAAGCTGATGTTGCTGGGCGCCAGATAGGCGTGAAGATCCAGATAGTCGAGTATGCGTACGCCGTTCTGTTGTTCGTACGCGGCCATATTCTGCAGGTAATAATCCATCCACGCCGTGCCGCCATGGGCGTTCCTGTCGATGGGGTTGTCATAGAAGCGGTATGGCGGCGTGCTCCAGCCATTCACGAAATCCGTCGCGGAATAGAAATAGCCGCTCCATCCCGCGGCTACCGGGCCGGTCACCAGCGCGGTTGGATCGGTCTGCTTGATCATCGCCGCGTAGGCCTGGTGGTCGGCCAACATCTCGTCGTAGGTGGATGTCGCGGGATGAATATCACGGTGCACCGCGTACCACCACTCCGGTTCGTTATCGAGGCTCCAGACCTGTACGCCGCCACGCTGCGCGCTTCCGTACTTGGCCATTACGGATTGAATCCACTGCTGCTGGAAGGCTTGCGTGGACGGGGCGTTGGCGTCGGTAGGATCGTTCTTCACATCGTTTCCGTTCGTCAGCACGCCGTTGCCGCAATCGGTGCGGTACTGGTCGAAGGACTGTTGCGCGCCGTATTTGGCGATGCTGAAGCTGCAAAGCTCGTTACTCCCGTTCGGCATCCAACCCATCACCGGAATAGTTCCCAGGCGCAGCGTTCCGGTCGTCAATCCCTTCTCAACGAATGTGTTGAATGTGGAGCCTGCCGGCGAAGGCGCGGACGGTTGGTTTTCAAAGTAGTAATCGTTGCCGGAATTGAAGGTGTCCAGCTTCCAGCTATAGCGGCTGGTGGCATCACCACCCCACCGGCGCGCGCCCACCGGCAGGATATCGGCAAGACCTGTGTCGGCATAGTCGTCGATCCCGTAGATATCGGGGTTAATGGGATTGCGGTTCGAAGCGTTGTCGACAGCCAGTGCCGGGGCGCTCTGCGCCGAGGCAATTGCGCACGTGCACGCGCACGTAAAGAGGAAAGCAAGAGAAATTCGCCAACGAGACATAGTTGGCGGAATTATATCGAATCGCGGCGCGCTAGTCGGTAAGCGCCATGCGCAGCACGGGGCGCACCGCCGGCTTCTCCAGCAGATGCATCACAGCCAGGAAGGGCAGCAGAAGCTTGGGGCCGGTTTGGCCGAAGTAGTAAGAGATCGGGCGCGTGATGCCCGGCTCCGGACTATAGAAGACGCGATCGCACCAGAAGTTGCGCGCGTCGTCGCGTTCGTCGTCATAGCGCAGAATGTCCCAAGCCACTTCAAACTGCCGCATGCGCAGGGGCTCGCGATATTGCGGCATAAAGAGAACCGTACTTAGCTTTTCCTGACGGACTTCCTGGACGAACTCCGCAAAAGTGCAAGCGCAGGTAAGGTTCACGTTCCCGTTCGGCTCGCGCCCGTGCCGGTCCCCTCCGGAAATTGCCGGAAGATCGTAGCGCAAGGCCACTTCCAACACGCGGTCATTTTCTTCCTGCGACCGTAAGCCATTCAATTCGAGGGCGTGGATCCAACGTCCATAGCGCTGTAGAAAGGTCTCCAGCAAATGCGAGTGGTTCGCCGCGCCGACCAAACCTTCATCCCATAGGGGATGGTTCACCACCACCAGAACATCCTGCAAGTCGTTCAACCCGGCGAGCAACTCTTCGAGGCGCGGGGGTTGCGGATTCGCCGTGTAGTCGTTCATCTCCCCGGTGATCGCGCGCGCAATGTGGCGGGGCAGATTGTGAATGCCGAGGTGGAAGAAAGAAGGTGCGCAGGGAATCGTCCACTCGATCGAGGCAATGCCGTCGACTTCGAGTCCAGCTTCGCAATTATCGTGATCCGTTAAAGACACAATGCCAGGCAGACTGAGTTTCTCGCGAATCTGCCGTGTCTCCAGGTCAATCGCCATGCGCGGCGAAAGAGGCGGGGTCCAGTACGCGAGGGAGAAGTCGATTTCGCGGTGCGCCCGCGACCGGTACTGCCATTCCGCGATGTCCATCACCTTGCCTAGAAAGCGGGACTTCCGCGCGTACTGCGGAATGAACTCCAGGTTTTCCTTCGAATGCGTTGTGTGGCTATGCAGGGAAACGCCGCAGGCAAATCCATCCGCCGCGCCGGGATTTCGCCAGAGATACTCCGGCTTCGTATGTTGCATCGTCCTCCGCTTTGAAAACAGAATCGAGGCATTCTGTTTTGCTGAATCTAGTGTACGTCCAACCGCTATTCGATCGGTGTCGGACAGATTAAATTCCTGTGAAACGTCGTCAGCGAGATGAGACATGCGCGCTTAAATGGTACACCCACCACGATTCGTTGTGAAACTCCAGGGGGAGCGAAGTCTGTAAAGGGTGAGAATACACCAGATAATCGACCGGCAGATCGCCATAACTCTTGGGAGACGCGCCGCTTGCCGCCAGGATGTTCACCCGGTTCCAGCGTCCCGCCCACTGTTCACTGAAGCCGCGTAGATAGTTCACCTGGCCGCCCCCTTTCCAATCGACATACACAGGTTGGACCGCGCTCGCCCGGAACCACCCCGGAGAACGGTCTCGTCCGGCTTCCGGGAAAAGATAGACACCACGGCCTTTGACGCGGGCCCACGCGGCCAGGTTTCGCAAATCGGGCGTCCCCAGTTGGCCATGGAGAACGACGCCCGCGCAGTACGCCACCAGCGGGGCCAGAAGCAGCGCGGCCGCAAAGCGCCAGCGCGGCTCCCTGGGCCTGGCTATGGTAGCCAGCGCGCTCGCGGCGACGGCGGCCACGCAACCCACTCTCCAGCCGGGCCACTCGAAAAAGACGGCATGCACGGGAACCAGGAGACAAAACAGGAACCAGGCGGCGGCTTCCACATGGCGGCGTTTCTCGCTGGCCTTCAGAGCGGCTACCGCCGCCATGAGCACGGCTGTTCCCGTGACGAAAAGCAGTGCGCGGGCTGGTTGAATCTGGGGGATAACGGAAAGATGCAACCGGTCCAGAAAAAGCCACGACAGGGGCACGCTGAGGAGCCCGGCCACGACAAGTCCGCCCAGCCAAATCCATTGCTCCCTCGCCGCACGCACCCGCCAAAGAGCCGCAATGGCGACGGCGGCGAAGAACTCGTACTGCCAGGCCCAGTCACCCCACCACGTAGACACGTAGCTGTAAGAAGCGCGCATGCGCTGCGAGGCTTCCTGGGCCGGCGCGAGTGTCCCCAGAAAGCTTTGGTGTTCGGCGGTAGCCTGGCTGAGACCGATGGCCACAAGAACGCCTAGAGCCACCAGCGGGTAGGTGAGTAGACTCCAACTGCCCTTGCGCGGGATCGCAAAAACGGCGGCGACAGCGAAGAATGGCCAGGTGGTGGGCGCATGCAGCAGAACGGCGCCGGCGGTCGCCAAACCGGCCCACCGGAAGCGATTCCTCAGCGCCAGCCCGACCGCCAGCACAAGCAGCGGCACGGCAAAACTGCGGGGACTGGGTTCGTACTCGACGGTGAGGACCGCCGGCGCTTTAATCGTCGCGCCTAAAGCCCAAAGCGCGGTCACTAGAATCGAAGCGCTGGAATCCAGACCGAACGAAAGCGCAATCAGATAGATCCCCAGAAATCCTGCCGCGCGAAACACAAACTGTTCGCCTTCAAGAATCCACTCGAGCGGAAGCCGGGTCACCCAACGAACTCCGTTCGTCATTTCGTCGTAGAGCGTGAAACTGACGTGCGGATGTTCCACAATCAAATCGCCCGCCAGTGCGCCGCTCCACTGATTCTCCAGGATCGGCACATAGATCTGCGTGTCTTGCTCGAGATAAGTATGTCCGGGAAAGACGAAGAAAGAGAGCGCCGTGATGGCCAAGATCCCCAGAGCCGCGAGCGCCGAGCCGCGCCTCATTTCGGAGGAATCTTATCCAACTGCAATTTGGCCCATACCCGATTTGGATCGAGCGCCAGCGATTTCGCGAACGAAATGCGCGCGTCGGCGTCCTGCTTGCTGCGGTGCTGCGCCAGGCCGAGCCAGAGCCATGCTTCGGCGTTATTGGGCTCCAGTTCCAGGGCCCGTTTAAAGCTGCGAATGGCGATCTCGTATCCCCCGCCGAAAGAAGGCGGCAGGTAGTAGTTGCCCACGCCATCCGCGATCCACACTCCGGCCGATTTCGGATCGAGCTGCTTTGCCCTCTCGATGGAATCTTTCGCGCGCTTGCCGTAGCTGAGCGCGCCCATGATGGGATTCGCGGGAATCACCTGGCCGCAAAGCGTACCGAGCACGCGGTAATATTCGCCGTCATTCCCGCGCAGCGCGATGGCGTTCTCGGCCGCTTTCACGCCCTCCGTGGCGGCCTTTTCCGCGGCGTTCTTGTCCTTCAATTCCAGCGCGACTTCCGCTTCCATGGACAAAGCGAGCGCCAAACGGTACTGCGCTTCCGCCTCTTTCGGGGCTTTCTCCGCGGCGGATCGCGCCGCGGAGACCAGGTTCTGCAGAGCAGCGCGATCCTGCGCGTCGCGCGCGCGCAGCAGCGCCGGGTCTAAACTGCGCGCGGAACACACCGCCGCAAACGCCAGAGCCAATAACACGAAAAACTTCATAAGGCCGCCACCCGACGCTGCATCAAGAGAAAGTAGACCCCCACGCCCATCAATAAGAACCCGTTCACCATGATGACGGCAGGGGCGGGATAAAACCTCACCAGGTATCCTGTTGCGAGACTTCCTAAAGGCATGCCGCCGCGGAAAGCCAGGTTATAGACGCTCATCACGCGGCCCCTCATTTCATTCGCTGTAATCAACTGCACCAGGGAACTGATCATCGAGAACGCCACCATCAGCATCGACCCATTGATGAAAACGATGACGCAACTGAGCGGCAGGTTACGCGACGCTCCAAATCCGCCGATGCAACCTCCCAGCACAACCAGGCTGAATAGTGCCACCATGCCCTTGTGCCGGATGTTTCCCGTCGCCGCGACGCAAAGCGAACCAACGACGGAACCTACTCCGGAAATGGAAAGCAGCAGAGTTAACACCTTCGGGCCGCCGAAGAAGACTTCTTTAGCGAACACTGGAAAAAAGGTCAGCATCGGAAACGCGAACAGAGTCATGCAAAAGGCGATGGCAATCAAACCCTGCATCGCGCCCTGCTTGCGGATGAAGCCAAAGCCTTCCTTCATGCTGGTCAGGATGGATGTCGCGACTGCGCCCGCTTTGAAATCAATCCTCAGCTTCAAGAGCGAGAACACCACCGCAACGAACGAGAGTCCATTCAGCCCGAAGCACCACGCCGCGCCCCAATTGGTGAGAGCCAGTCCGCCCAGAATGGGGCCAATGACGCGCGCCAGATTGAACTGGATGGAGTTGAGGGCGATCGCGTTCGGCAGGTCTTCCTTATCCACAAGGCTGGGTACCAGCGCCGAATAAGCCGGCCCGCCGAATGCCTGCGCCGTTCCTACCACGAAGGAAAGCACCAGGACAGGCCAGACCTGCTTCAACCCGTTGGCGATCAGAACCGTCAGCAGAAACGCCGATGCCATCTGCACATATTGCGAGGCCAGCAGCAGCCTGCGCCGGTCCATGCGGTCCGCGATCACGCCGCCGACGAGAGAAAAAAGAATGATGGGGAGTTGGCCGAGAAATGCGTCGAGGCCCAGATAAAACGCCGATTTCGAGACGTCGAACACCCACCAGCTCTGCGCCAGTTGCTGCATCCACGTTCCAACGCTGGACGTGAAGGCGCCGAACCAGAGGAGCCGGAAGTTGGGGTACGAGAATGCCTTGAAGACTTTTCGCAGCACGGAATGCTTTCGCTTACGGAAGCGGTTTCTCGCGCTGGATCAAATGAAGAAAATTCCCGTCGCCGTCCTCGAAGAAGACCAGCCGGTTGCCTTGGGTTTCATAAGGCTCCCCCAGGAACTTGACGCCCTTTTCGCGAATGTGCGCGTGGGCCGTGTCGAAATCGTCGACGGCGATGGCAATGTGGCGGATTCCCGGAGTCTTCATCGCCGGCTTCAGCGGCTCGCCTTCGCTCGGGATAATCTCAAGCATGGTGCCGTCCGGCGCTTTGACGAAGTAGTTCCCGGCGTACTCAAAGTTAATGTGAAACTCTAAGTTGTTGACGTACCAATCCGCCAGGCGGCGTGGATTGGGCGAAGCGAGCGCCGTGTGCTCAACACCTTTAAACATAAAGAAGTTAGTTTACATTATGGACAGTATGGAAGCGCTACTGCAGCCGATTGCAGAGAAGATCGCCGCGAAGAAGGCGCGCTTCGACCAGTTGCGTCCTCTCTCGCAAGGCGACCTGCGTGCTTTGCAAAAGTTCTATGACATCGACCTCACCTACACGTCGAACGCTATCGAAGGCAACACGCTCACGCTGCGGGAAACGGCGGAACTGATCGAGCACGGCATCACTGTGGGAGGCAAGCCGCTGCGCGATCACCTGGAAGCTGTTGACCATTACGACGCAGTTCTCTTTGTTCGTGATCTGGCAAGCGGCGACGCTCCGCTCGGCGAACCAGCCGTCAGGGAAATCCATCGCCGTATTGTTTTGCGAAGCCAACCGGAAATCGCCGGAGTCTACAGCTCTCTGCCGCGCCGCATCGCCGGTTCGCCCGTCGTCTTTCCGAATCCGCTCAAGATTCCGGAGCTCATGCGGCAATTTGGCGAGTGGCTGGCGGGGGTTGACCCAGGGGTTGACCCAGGGGTTCACCCAGGGGNNTTCAGCGACGGCAACGGGCGCACATGCAGGCTGCTGATGAATCTCCTTCTGCTGCGAGGCGGTTACCCTCCGGTAGCCGTGCGCATGGAAGATCGCAACAATTACCTGGACGCCCTGGAATGCGCATCGCTCACCGAAGACCTTGGGCCGTTCCAACTGTTCATGCACCAGCGGCTGGACCGAACGCTGGAGGACTACCTGGCCGCCCTATAATAATAGAGATCCCAAGAATGAAATCATTAGCGTTTCTCTTTCTGTTTGCAGGGTTCGCCGCATACGGCGCAACCGCCCTTGACGACGCCCAACGCCTCTACGCCGCCACCAACTACTCCGCCGCTGCCGACAAACTGCAAGGCGCGGGCGACGCTGCGTCGCTGCGTCTTCTCGGCCAGGCCTACCTGCAGATGAACGATTTGAACCGTGCGTCCGACACGCTTGAAAAAGCCGTTGACGCCGATCCGAAGAGCTCCGAAGGCTACCTTTTGCTGGGCCGTGCCTACGGTTTGCGCGCGCAAAATGCAACCCTTTCCGCAGCCCCCTTGGCCATCAAAACGCGCATCAATTTTGAAAAGGCCTATAGTCTCGACCCGCATAATTGGGACGCCGCCGGGGATCTGTTCGAGTTCTACCTGCAAGCCCCCGCCTTCATGGGTGGCGGATTGGATAAGGCTTCCAAAATGGCGGACGCCATCGCAGCGCACGATCCGAGCGAGGGCGCAGCCGACCGCGGCCGCATCGCCGAGCGCCGGAAAGATTTTCCCGCCGCCGAGCAGCAGTTCCGCAGCGCCATCCAACTGGCTTCCCAAGCTTCTCAGGCCACCCGTCATGCCGATCTGGCGCAATTCTTCGCCCGCCACGAACGCTTTCCGGAGAGCGACGCGGAATTTGCCCAGGCCTTTCAAGCCTCGCCCAACACGCCGAAAATGATTTATGCGCGCGCGGCAACCTTAGTCCGAACCAACCGCAACCTGCCAGAAGCGCGTGACCTGCTTACGAAATACCTAACCCTGAAACTGACCCCGGACGACCCCTCCAAGCAGGCCGCCGAAAAACTCCTTCGCAAGGCCTCGGGATCCTGACCTCATGATATGGCGCGAAGCCCTGGGTTTCAGCGTACAAGCGCTGCTGGCCAACCCGTTCCGGTCGATGCTGACCGCACTCGGCATGGTCATCGGCAACGCTTCCGTCATCCTGGTGGTCACCATCTCGCTCACCAGCCAGGAATACATCATCAATGAGATCGAGGCCGTCGGCTCGAACATGATCTTCGCGTCCGCCGACGTGGGAGGCAATCAGGCCAATAGCGAAGTGAATGCGGATCTGATCAAATTCTCCGATGTGCAGGCTGTTCGAGATCTGCTCAAGAACCGCATTGTGGCCGCCACCGGCGTCGAGAATAACTACGATCACGTCGTGATCAATGGAAAAGTACGGCGGCTGCTGATCATCGGCTCGGATGAGTACTACCAGCCCGTTCGCAACCTGGCGGTACTCGCCGGGCGGTTTCTGGATGCGAGCGATATTTCGCAGCGCCAGCACGTCGCCGTTCTTACCCAGAAACTGGCCAAGCGCCTCTATGGCGCGCAGTCCGCCGCGGTGGGGCAGACCATCAAGATTTATGGCCTCCAGTTCAGCGTGGTGGGTACATTCAAGGAGCGCGTGGATAGCTTCGGGCAGTCCGAAATCAATGACGAAACGGTGGTGATTCCCCTCTCGGTCCAACGCTTCTTCGTGCCCGTGGAACGCATTGACCCGCTCTACGTGCAAGCCCGGACCCCGCAGGACGTTGTGCCCCTCACCGCCCAGGTGCAGAGCATTCTGGAAGGCCGCCACCGGGCCGGAGCCGCGTTCAAAGTGGAGAACCTGGTGGGCATTTTGGACGCGGCCAAGAGCATCGGCGTCGCCTTGCGCGTGGTTCTGGTGCTGGTGTCCGCCATTGCGCTGGTCATTTCCGGCATCGGCATCATGAACATCATGCTGGTGACAGTGACCGAGCGCACACGCGAAATCGGCCTGCGGATGGCCGTGGGAGCGTCGCGCAAGGAAATTCTCGAACAGTTCCTCACCGAGGCCCTCCTGCTCAGCATTGGGGGTGGACTGGCCGGCATCGCCGTGGGTATTTCCGTGCCCATTCTGGTCGACCTGCTGGTGGAGAACGTCTATATCCCCATCTCGGTCTGGTCGATTGTGATCGCGTTCGCAGTCTCCTGCGCCGTGGGGCTTCTATTTGGAATCCTGCCGGCCAACCGCGCGTCCCGCCTCAATCCCACCGAAGCGCTGCGCTACGAGTAATTCCCGACGCTGGGACGAAAGTTTTTGGCGCCACCTGCCGATAGAGTGCCTGTATGGCGCTTTGCGGCACAGACCGGTCCCAGCCACCTTCTTCGAAGGGCAAAACGCCGTGATTTCGAGAGCGGCGCGAGTCTACCTCGGTGCTGTGACGCTCTGTGGGCTGGCCGCCGTGGGCTGGAGCGCCCTTCTCTGGCAGAACAGCGAACTGGGCCAATTCGCTTTCCTGCTGGCCATGGCCGTCGCCACCTCGCGCATGAAGGTGCGTTTGCCTGGCGTCGAAGGTACCGTCTCGGTGAATTTCCTTTTCATCCTGCTCGGAGCGATTGAGCTGAATGCGCCGCAAACGGTTCTCATCGCCGCCGCCGCCACGCTCTCTCAGTGCTTATGGAAGCCCAAGCACCCCGTAACCTCGACGCAACTGGTGTTTAATCTGTCGTCCGCGGCGTATTCCGGATTTGCCTGCCACCTGGCCTTTGCAAGTCTGGCCGCTCACAACGTGCTCGCGCTTCCCCATCTGCCCGTGCTGCCCGTCGTGGGCGCGGTGGGAGTCTATTTCTTTCTCAACACGTTGTCGGTGTCTGGCATCATCTCCCTCACGCAGCACAAGACATTACTCGAAACATGGCATGGGAGTTTCGTCTACACCGCGCCGCAATACCTCATTGGCGCGCTTCTGGTGCTCATCCTCGACCGTTTGTACAGTGCGTTTGGATGGGCCATCTTCATGCTCGTCATGCCGGTGCTGTTCTTGATTTACTACTCCTACCGGCTCTACCTCGGACAGCTCGAGCAGGAGAAAAAACACGTCACCGAGATGTCCGAACTGCAGATGCGGACCATCCGCGGGCTCGCTCTCGCGATCGAAGCGAAAGACGCCACCACCCACTACCACGTCCGCCGCGTGCGGCACTTCTGTCTCACGCTCGCCGCCGAGATCGCGGTGACTCCCGAAGAGCGGCAGGCCATGGAAGCCGCCGCGCTGCTTCACGACATCGGAAAACTGGCCATACCCGAGCACATCCTCTCGAAACCCGGTAAACTCACCGCCGAGGAATTCGCCAAAATGCAAACCCATGCCGTGGTGGGCGCGGAGATTCTGGAGAGCATCGGGTTTCCCTATCCCGTGGTCCCGATTGTCCGCCATCATCACGAGAAGTGGGATGGCTCCGGGTACCCGGACGGGCTCAAGGGGGAGCAGATTCCTATCGGCGCACGGATTCTCTCGGTGGTCGACTGCTTTGATGCGCTCACCTCAGACCGGCAGTATCGCCGGGCCATGCAGCCTGCTGAAGCCATGGCGCTGATCCGCTCCGAGGCCGGCAAAAGCTACGACCCCAGGATGGTCGATCTGCTGGAGAAGCACTGCGACGCCTTCAAGTCGTCAAACCAGGAGTTCGTGTGTGTGGACATCCCTTTCGGTTCTGCTGCTTCAGAAACCGGGGCGCTCGATTCCGGTTCCGCTCCCTCCACCGAGACGCCCGCCCCGGCAGGGTTCATGTCAACCATCGCCGCCGCCCGCGAGGAGTTTCAGCACCTTCTCGACGTCACCACCGAACTGGGGAATTCGCTTCGCACCGAAGAAGTGTTCTCTCTTCTTTCCCACCGTTTGAGAACCATGGCCCCCTACGATTGCATGGTGATCTTCATTCTCCGGGATGCCGCTCTGGTCCCCATGTTTTCGTCAGGGGCCGATTCCGAATTCATGGGCTCGCAAAAGATACCCATGGGCGAAGGATTGTCTGGCTGGGTCGCCAAGAATCGACGGCCCGTGACCAGCGGCGATCCCTCCCTGGAGCCCGGCTATCGAATCCGCAGCGTGTCGGAACAGGCTCTTCTACAGTCTGCGATTTCGGTTCCTCTCGAATCGCCTTCGGGGCTGATTGGAGTGCTCACTCTCTACAGCATGGTTGCGGACTTCTACACCCCGGACCATCTCCGTGTTCTCCTGTCCTTGAGCGCGAAGGCGAGTTTGACCATCGAAAACGCCTTGCGGTTCGACGAAGCTCGCAAGAATGCCACCACGGACGAACTAACGGGATTGCCCAACGCGCGTTCGCTTCAGGTCGAACTGGAAAGGGAGCTCTCGTTCTGCCGCCGCTCGGGCCATATTCTCTCCGTTCTGGTGCTGGATCTGAACGGCTTCAAGCAGGTGAATGACCGCTTCGGGCACCTGGAAGGAAACCGGTTGCTGGCCCGTGTCGCGGCGGGGTTGACGGTATGCTGCCGCGAGCACGATTACTGCGCCCGCGTCGGCGGAGATGAGTTTGTCATGATGCTGCGCGATGCCGGACCGTCGGATCTGGATCGCCGCCTCGATCAACTCTGCGACGCCGTGGTCCAGGCCGGAATCGACGTACTGGGCGAGCGCGTGGTATCGCTCAGCGTGGGCTCCGCCTTCTATCCCGCGGATGGAGAGACGGCGGACGCCCTGATCTCTCATGCGGACGGCCGCATGTACGAAATGAAGAGAGCAAGCAAGCTCGGCCGGTTGGCGGCGGAACCGGCCGAAGTCCTGCTAGCCAGATAAGGAGCGCGCGCGTTCGCGCAAGCTCATCAGTGTGGTGCCACTTGACACCTCAGCCCG
>PLFE01000109.1 GCA_003136675.1 Bryobacterales bacterium | reverse complement strand
CGCCCGGCTCACCAATAGAATCAGGAACATAGAGTGATTATGACTCCGGTCATCAATCGACTTTGCATCTCACTTTGCAAGATTTTTGGCCATTACTGGCTTGACTTACTCAGCGCTTTTCGCGGGTGCCTCTGCGTTCCTCGGCTCATCCACCCTTCCAGTAGTTTCGCTGTTGCTGGCTCGCGGCGAATTAGCTTATATAATTGGTATCCAANNGAAACAGTGCGCCGCGAAGCCCGCGCAGAACCACATCTACCGATATGAATTCTACGGTACACAGGCGGACAGACTTTGGTCGCTCCTGGGGTTTATCGTGACGACGATCCAACCTAGTCCTCTAGGGGTATCCGGTAGAGCCGTCGTCACGGCACTCCCTGTTGAGTTCACCGCGGTTTGTGAACATCTTGAAGAGCGACGCGAAGAAACGCATCCTCAGGGCACCGTTTACGAACGCGATCTTTTTCGACCTCACGAAGGACGTATGTGGGATGTTGTAGTGGTNNTCCAGACACCGTCTGGACAATTGAACCAGCTTCCAGCATTCCCGTTGTCATGGTCTCACTACGTTCGCCTGCTAACCGTGAAGGACGCGACTGCACGGTCGTTCTACGAGAGCGAAGCGCTTCGCGGTGGCTGGTCAGTCCGCCAACTGGACCGGCAGATCGCTTCCCAGTTCTATGAGCGGTCGAAGGCAGCGAAGCGAACGCTCGTCGCAAAGTCGAAACCCGAAGACGAGACCTCCCCCGACGACCACATCCGCGACCCTTTCGTTCTCGAATTTCTGAACCTGAAGGACGAATACTCTGAGAGTCAGTTGGAAGACGCTCTCATAGAGCATCTGGAGAAATTCCTTCTGGAACTAGGCGGCGAATTCACGTTCATCGCCCGCCAAAAACGCCTTCGCGTCGGAGACCAATGGTATCGGGTCGACTTGCTTCTGTTTCATCGACGACTCCGCTGCCTGATCCTGATAGACCTGAAGCTTCCCCGGAACCCGCCGTTCTCAACCTGGACGGAAGTTTCAACGACCCGGATCACCCAGCGAACCCAGACTATGTCGTTCTCTATATGACCGGACAAGGCGCGCTGGACCACCCGATTGCAGATGGTACTGCCGCTCCAAGTAATCCACTTTCACTGCCGACTCAACCTGTGACGGTGACCATCGGGGGATTGAATGCAAACGTGGCGTTTGCCGGAATGACTCGGGGAACAGTCGGTTTATTCCAGGTGAATGTGCAGATCCCGGATATCTACGCCGGAGATCAGGCGATGCTCATCCAGGTGGGCGATATGTTGAGTGCTGTGTTCCCTGCGGCGGTTGGCGAGCCATAGTTCGCACCGCGGAACTCCCATGTGCTCAGTAAACCGCGATCCGTCGGCCATTGTCCGGCAAGTCTTGCCCCCAGGGTCCGGCGTACCCTCAATCTCTACAGTGACGGTCCGTTGTCGCGGCGGACCTCTCGGCCTGGCGGTCGATCGTTCCGGTCGATCGCCTGACGTCGCCTTCAGAAAACCGGTCACCCGAGAGGCGGCATTTCGGTCGCCTCCTGGCCGCTCTCGACCGATCGCTCGATCAAATTGCGGTTGTCGGGGGATGAGCGTCGGCTTTATTTATCGGCTTTACCCGGATGCTCAGGCGTTCGATTTGGGTTATATTCGCCTTTGACCACCACCCGCGAGGTGCGGTATATATGACCCTATACAGGTACGGGAGGAAAGATGTCGCAATCCAATCCCTTCGCTCCGGTGCCCCGCCGGACTATAACCCCCGCCCGGGTTAGAAAACTCCCCAATGGAATTGCGCCGCCCCCCGGAATCTCCGTGCAGGCCGTTCTCGCCGTCGCGGCAAATCTTCGGAACAACGCTCGCCCAGGCCCGCCAGCGCGTTCCACTCAATCATCGCCGCCTCCTGTCTACCGCCCGCAACCTGCTGCGGTTGCCCACAGCGGAGCGCCGCGCCCGTCGGTCCATCCCGTTTACCATCCCCAGGCTGCGCCTTCTTTGCAGCGTTCTAACCGGCCGCAGGCGCCCCCGGTCTACTGCCCCCAACCTCCCAGGGAAGCGTGGCGCCCGGCGACAACCGCGCAGCGGGCTTCGCGCCATGGTTTGCCCGCCGGTTTGTACAATGGTTTGCGCCCCTCGCCCCCCGCCGTATACCGGCCGCAGCCGGTACCGGGGCAGGCCGCCACTCCCGCCCGTCCAGCCGCGCGCCCGTCACCCCAATCCCCGCCCGTTCAAAGGAAGGTTGGCTTTGAACTGGAACTCGGCATTCCGGTATCGCGCTACATCGCGGGTGAGGAGAACCCCAAATCCGTCCGCACCAAGCTCTTTAATCAGCTCAGGGCAGACATGCAGAGCGATCCGTTTAATGGTGCCGAACGCGTTCGGGGACACGAAGATATCGAGGACCGCCGTGCCACGGAAGGCTGGCGCGCTACCGTCGACAATACCAATCGGCTCGGCTCCCATAAGGCGAATCTCGAGATCGTAACTGTGCCCATCGAAACCGAGAGCCTTGTCCCTTCGCAATGCGAAGCCGAATTGAAACGGCAAATCGAGAACATCAATTTGTGGCTGAAGCAGATTATCTCGGAGGATCCTCAAACCAAACGTACCAGGGTCGGTGCAACCAAGTACGTGATTGGTTTCCCCCCGCCCGCGCTGGTCAAAGACATGGGCCAATCCATGAACGACTATGTCCCGGGGCAGATCTCCTTGGAGGCCTATGTACAGGTGAATATCGACGCTCCTTTTGAAGGTGTGAAACGAATCCTGCAACAGGCTGCCATCGAAGAAAACATACCTGCCGATGCCGATAAGGCCGCCGGCGCCACCGTGCAAACTATCCTCAGCTCGCTAGATAAATTGGGAGCGTTCGAGCTGGCTGATGTTCCCGCTCTCACTGGTTTTCTGACGCTGCTGGCGCGGGCAGTCATGAACGCGAGCGTGTTGCCCTGGGGCTCTTTGTTGAAGAAGCTCTGGTCGATCCTGCCGAAGTCCGGCCTGAACCAATGGTGGAGAAATCAAGCCCTTGTTTTGTCACCCACCGCCAGGGCGTATTTTGTGACCAATCTTGATGCCAACTCTGCCAAAATCGTGAGCCTGTGTTGTAATGCCTTCAAAATTAATTCCGGGAGTCTTCTCATTCCGGACAATAAGTGGAAGCGCAATCTCCCTCGCCTCGCTCAGGACGAGCCCGTATTCCAGAAGCTCGTCGGCCTCACCGTTGGCGGATACATCCAAAGCATCCTGAAAGGAGCCGCGGATCCGTTAGTGGATGTGGCCCTCGCGCACAAGAAGTCCACCGGAGGTGGCACATCGCGTCTCAAGGTGAACGAGACCTGGACGCACTCGTTAGGAGTGTTGGAAGTGCGCAACCTAACCAAATTTTGGCCGCATGATACCTGGTACCAAAGGGCGCTCACGTGGCTGAAGTTGGCCTATGAGATCACCGGCAAGAATTGGGACATAGACTCGCACACCGAGGAATTCGTAGCGATGACGAGGCAGGAAGAGGCGTACAATCAGGCTTACGTTGAGCATTACGCCGCAAAATGAAGGCTGTAACCCGTGGGCGAAAGCCGGGCGTCCCCAACGTCCCGGAGCAAGTGATCCATTTGTTGCATCCCGGCGCTTACTCCTCGCGCAGCGCCTCTAGCGGGGAAATCAAGCTTGCCCGAACCGCCGGAATCAGCGCCGCGGCCAATGCCGATAACCCCAGCGTCACCACCGCCGCGACAGTCACCCGCGCATTCAATGGATTCATGCCGTAAAGCTGAGTGCCCAGCACTCGTCCCGCCGCGAAACTCAACGGCAATCCAACCACGAGTCCAACAAGAATCAGCCCAAACGCGCCTCGTAAGATCAGCCCCAAAACGTCACCCCGGCTAGCGCCCAGCGCCATCCGCACACCGATCTCGTTGACGCGCTGCGCCGCGTTGTAGGCCGTAACTCCATAAAGCCCAATCGACGCCAGCACCAGCGAAAGAATTCCGAAGAAAGAAGTAAGTCGCGCAATCAGCCTCTGCTGGCTGAACTGCCCAGCTACCTGTTCGCCAACACTTTGCAGCGAAATGACGGGAAGATTTGGGTCTACCGAAGCCATGGCTTGACGTATCTGCGCGATAGACACATTAACTCCCGGCCTGCTCACAATAGTAATGTCATGCATGAAATGCGAGCCTGGATTGACATCCGTATCGGACATCGAGGAAATCAGCTTTTCCGGAAACAGGGCGGCGATGGAACGCTGCGCTTCCGGCAGAAAATAGAACGGATCCGCCGGCCTGTCGAGTCGATAAGTCAAATTGCGGATGTCCTTGGCGACTCCCACAATTTCGTATTCGCGCGTCTCTCCCGTTCCAGAACGTCCGAAATATCGACCAATCGGGTCTTCATGCTTGAAAAACTTCCGCGCAAACGCTTCGTTGATCACTGCCACGTGCTTTGAGGTCTCTATATCCCGTTCCTCGATCCCGCGTCCTTCGAGGATTGGATTCCCGGCGACTTCAAAATATCCCGCCGTCACTCGCAGCCAGAAAGCCGTGTTATCGTCTCGTGGTCCGGGAGCAGTCTGTCCATCCACAAAGACGCCGCTGCTCCAATTGAAGCCGTTCTGAGGCGAGTATGCGCAGAGCGCTACTGCCGATACACCAGGAATGCCCGACAGCGCGTCATGAATCCGCCGGTAGAGTGGCGTGAGTTGCTCCTTGCGGTATCCAGCCAGCCTAGGTTCAATGCGGGCCACAACCCGCCGTTCCTGATCGATTCCCAGATCCTGATGCTCCAGCCTGTCCAGCGCGCTTGTGAGCAATCCCGATGTGGACAGCAAAACCAGCGAGAGCGCCGCCTGAAATACCACGAGACTCTTCCGGGGAAGGGAGCCGGCGCGTGCGGTGGATCGGCTCGCTCCGCGAAGGGCTTCAATCGGATCTACCCTGGTGGCCATCCACGCGGGACCAATGCCGAAAGCAATTCCAGTCAACAACGAAACGCCGAGCGCGAACAGCAGCACCGGCATCGAAGGCGACGCGCTAATCGGCAGCGCGGACCCATTGGCGAATGCAAAGTGAAGAATCAGGCGCGTCCCTGCGAACGCAATCATCAAGCCCGCCGCGCCGCCGAAGAGCGCAAGCAATACGGATTCCGTCAGCGCCTGCCTCACCAGTGTGGATGGTCGCGCCCCCAGCGCCATGCTCAACGATGTTTGCCGGCGCTGCGTGATGCCGCGAACGATCATGAGATTGGCGACGTTCGCACAGACAATCAGCAGCACAAACCCCGTGACGATGATCAGGATTTGCAGCCAGTGCTCATAAGCCTCGCGCATGCTGGTGATCCCCGCGCCCCCAGGCCTCAGAAACAGCGTCTGGCTCGGAAATGCCGCGCGATCGTTCGCATTCATCTGGCCCCAGCGCGAGCGCAGCCATTGTTTCAGCTCCACCCGCATGTCCGCTTCTACCAGCGCGGGCGCCGTACCGGGCCGAATCCGCCCAATCAATTCCAGCCAGTGGGTTTCGTCGTGGTTCAGATCCGTGTCGGACTCCACAAACGGCTCTTGATTGAGCGGCAGATAGAAATCAGGCGGAGAACTGCGCAACGTGTCTCCGAAGAATCCCGGCGGAGTAACTCCCACCACGGTGAACGGCTTCTCATCGATGTCAAAGACGCTGCCGATAACGGAAGCATCAAACCCATAACCTTGCTGCCATAAGCGATAACTCATCACAGCAACCGGCGCGGCGCCGGGCCGGTCGTCACTTACAGTAAGTGCCCGTCCTGCATACGCTCTCACTCCGAACATGCTGAAGTAATTCCCCGAGCAGAACTCGCCTGGATAGCTTTGGGCCGGTATCGAACTGCCCGCGCGCCGGACACCGAACAGCGGCGCAAAGGCCGGGAATGCGGCCAATTCCACAAACCCTTTGGTGTTATCCCGCAGGTGTCTGTACAAATCGTAAGAGACCAGCGAGAATTCTTTATCCTGACTGTACCCGCCCTGGTAGCAGCACCGGCTCTGTTTCCCCAACCGGTACAGCTCGTTCGGATTTACCACCGGCAGCGATTTCAATATCACAGCCTGCACCAAAGTAAAGATCGAAGTAGTCGCGCCAATACCCAGCGCCAGCGTCAGAACCGTCGTGATGGTGAACGCGGGCGACCGTCGCAAACGCCGCAGCGCGTGGCGCGTATCCCGAAGCAGAGTCTCCACGCCTGTATCTTACGCCAGCCCACCCCAGGCTTTAGCTCCCCGCTGCGTTGGCTGTCACAAGAGTGCTATTGGCCTGGCTCCAGATGCCATGGATCTGCTTCCCGGCCGAGATGTAAATTGCTGCGGAAGCAAGCGCCACAAACGCTACCAGCAGCGTGTACTCGATCATGTCCTGGCCGAGCTCGTCATGTATTAGCCGCAAAGCTTTGAATCGCAAAAACATTCCAATAACCTTCTTCGCAGGCAGACGCGGCCGCGCAGGCGACGTTCCGATCCGGTAAGCGTTGGATTTTTCCATTTGGCCTGTGGCGGGGCGTGCGACGCCGAAATGCAACCGCTTGTACTTCTATCGGAAGAATGGCCCAGATCTTTAGATGCGGTCTTCGAAACGCCCAACTCACCCGCTCGGGATCTGCGGCAAAAAGTAACTGCCCCCCAACGGAGTTGACGGATTCCGGTTTTGACTATCAAAAGATATCTGCGCCTTCGCTGGATTCGATGCTACAATTACCGCAATTTTGTTATATGCGGGACTGAAACGGGGTGTCTCGCGGAATCACGGAGCAGTACATTGCTGACTGGCATTTGGTTCGTTCGTTTTCTTGCAGTTTTGACTCTTGGCATTTGCGGGTATTTATTGCATCCCGCGAGTCTTACTCCGGTGGCGTGCGCCTCCGGTGCATCTCTATTCGGGGCTCTCGCGATTGGGGCGGAGTTCCAGTTAAGACGGATCGCATTCAAACCGTTGATGGGTTCGGCGGTGGGCATTGTCGCCGCGGTGTTTATCGCCGTCTTAGTCTCGCTCGTTCTCGCCCAAATGCACGCCGGAGAAGGTTCTGGCCTGCCGCTCGGCATTGCCGCGATCGCCATCATATTGGTTTATTGGGGCGCTGTTCTCGGGGCGCGCCATGGAGAACTTTTCACCCTGGGCAGCGGTCCGAATCCCGACCGGCGCGGTAAGTCCGGCGATAAGGTGCTCGATACCAGCGTGATCATTGACGGACGCATCGCCGACATCGCGGAGACCGGATTTCTCGACGGCGGCGTCGTGATCCCGCAGTTCGTTCTACGCGAACTTCAGATGGTCGCCGACTCATCCGATTCGATGAAGCGTAACCGCGGCCGCCGCGGGCTGGACGTCCTCGCCCGCATTCAAAAGATGCCTGCCGTCACCGTTCAAATCGTGGAAGACGATTATCCGCAAATTCCCGAAGTCGATCTCAAACTGATCGAATTCGCAACCATTTACGGATCGAATATCGTGACCAACGACTTTAATCTGAATAAGGTCGCCCAACTCCGCGGTGTCAAGGTTCTCAACATCAACGATCTCGCCAACGCCTTGAAACCAATCGTATTGCCGGGTGAAATCATGCGTGTCTTCATCCTCAAGGAAGGCAAGGAATATAACCAGGGCGTTGCTTATCTGGACGATGGAACCATGGTCGTGGTGGATAACGCCAAGAAAATGATCTCAAAGACGATCGACATCACGGTAACTACCGTGCTGCAAACCACCGCCGGGAAAATGATCTTCGGCAAGCTCGATGAGCGCGCCGTCTCAGGCATCGAACGCCCCGCACGACGCGAACAAAGCGCCGGTGCTGGTTAACGCAAATCTGCCCGCTCCGCTCATAAGCGAGAATAGAGAGCGTGACCAGAGTTGCCGTGATACTGCCCGCCGCGGGCCTTGGTACCAGAATGGGTCGGCCCACCTCCGAAACGGGTGGAACCAGCCGTAAGCAGTTTATGCTGCTCGATGGTTCGCCCATCCTTGCCCATACCGTTCGCAAGTTCCTGCAATCGGACAAAGTGAGCGAAATTGTGGTTTCGGTTCGCGCCGACGACGTGGAATGGGTGAACGAACTGCTGGCCGATCTTCTCCGCAAAGAGGAACGCTCGCTTGAAGCGCGCGCCGTGGCCGGTGGCGATAGCCGGCAGCAGTCCGTTGAGAACGCCTTCGCCAGTCTGCCTCCAACCACCGGCCTCGTTGTGGTACACGATGCTGTACGCCCGTTCGTCGATGTCGAAACCATTGATCGTGCCATCGAAGAAGCGCGGCAGAACGGCGCGGCCATTGTCGGCATCGTTCCCGTGGATACCGTCAAGCAGGTAAGCGGCGCGCAGGCCACCGGGGCCAAGGTGCGCACCACCATCTCCCGCGAGCGGCTGGTTCTCGCCCAGACCCCGCAGGTTTTTCAATATGAAATCCTGAAGCGTGCCTTCGAAAAGGCCCGGCAGGATGAATTTACAGGTACCGACGAATCCAGCCTCGTGGAGCGTCTCGAATCTGTCGAGGTCAGCGTTGTACTCGGCAGTGATAGGAACCTGAAGATTACACGGCCAGGCGATATGGAGCTGGCGCGTCTTTTTCTGGAGCAGGATAACCGGCGCATCGCCAGCCGGGAACACCCCTCGTAGCCGTTCATTTTTTCTGGAGAGTAACGAACAAAGATGACCAAGTATCGAATCGGGCTGGGATGGGATAGCCATCGGCTCGTCGAAGGAAAGCCTTTGGTGCTGGGCGGCGTCACTATCGATGCGCCGGTGGGCCTTGATGGCCATTCCGATGCCGATGTTCTGGCGCATGCGGTTACCGACGCGATTCTGGGCGCGGCCGGCCTCGGCGACATCGGGATGCACTTCCCCGATACAGATCCGCAATGGAAAGATGCCGATAGTCTGCAGTTCCTGGCGCACGCCGAGAAACTCGCGTGCGATGCCGGGTTTCGCGTCGTCAACATCGACAGCACGGTGATCCTTCAGAACGTGAAACTCGCCGCTTATCGCGACGCCATCCGGAACAAGGTGGCTGAGGTGCTGAAAATGCACCACGAAAACATCTCCGTGAAGTTCAAAACGGCTGAGGGCGTGGGTCCGGTGGGCGAAGGCAAGTCGGCGGAATCGCAAGCCGTCGTTCTGCTCCAATCCAAATACTGACGGTGCGGCCGGAAATGCAAGGTCCGTTAAGTATCATCGCGCTGGCGGTGACGCCCGCGGTGATGATCTCCGCGACCGCCATCCTGATCGGTACCGTGTCCACCAAACACGGGTCCATGGCGGACCGCCTGCGCGCCCTGATGACCGAGTACCGCCAGCCGGACATCACGGCCGATCGCCGCCGCAACATCGAAGCGCAATGCCGCCTGTTCAAGCGCCGGCTCAAGATGATCACCAATGCCCACCTCTCGCTCTACATCGCCGTGGGCTTCTTCATTCTCATGGTGCTGGCCATCGGGGTTTCATCGAGCGCCGCCGCTTCACAATGGATTCTCTACCCGTTGTTCCTTTGCGGAACCTGCGCTCTCGGGTACGGAGTGGTGCTGGAAGTCATGGAGTTGCGTCTGGCCGATCGCACGCTCCATCTGGAAGTGGCTGAGGCCCTCCACCCCGCAGGCCCAAACTGACCCTTTCAAATCTACTTGCCCATTATTTTTCGCTTCACCTCACCCGCCTTCTCTTTCAGCTTCTCCGATAAGGAAGCCGGCGGCGCTTGCTTTGCGGAAGTGGCCGGGCTCACCATACCGCCGGCGCTCTCCGGCTTCGGGCATTCTCCAATGCCTGCCGCGTGTACCCGGAAGTCGATGAGGCTGTAATTGTAGCCTTGCTTGACTCCATCGTCATCCGTCATGCACACCGAAAACGTGACCTCCGCATCGATCTTGTGAATCACCACCGGCATGAATCCTTCCACATTCTTCCGGATGAAAGCCGTCTCGTACCGGTGGCGTCGTGGATTCCACTCGAACACCCGCACGTTATCGAAATCGTAGGGATGCTGCCCCGCTCTCACCGTAGTCCAGAGCCAGGTCTCCTTATCCACTTCGCGTTCCGTGTCATGTACGCGGCCAATCGGAAAGTACGTCACAATCCGGTGCCCTTCCGCGTATTGCGCCACCTCATCCGGAATGTTGAGGAAGATCCGGCTGGTCAGCACCCACCCCGCCGCGCCCCGCGAAGTCCGGATCAAGGTCCAATCGTCCTCCGGAACCGGATCTTTTTCCGCGTCCGTCTTCTTTTCCGGCAGCGGCGCGGGTCCGGGTTCGCGCTGCTCGGACAGTTCCACCCAGTCCGGCGGAGGCTTTGGCGCGGCGGGCGCCGGAGGCAGCACCATCTTCTTCGTCTTCGTGGAATTCTTCTTGCCCGCATCGGTGCGCGGCTGCGGCTTCAACAGAACCCGGTGCGTCGGCTCGGCCCGCGGGGAAATCTCGTGGGCCATGATGTCGAAGGTTTCCCCCGGTTTGATCTGAATAAAGCTCGGCGAAAACCGCTGCGCCTCGGTGTGGACATTCAGTACATCGAACGTGATGGCCGCCCCCTGGGAAGGCCATCCGCGCACCTTTTCTTCCAGGTGCGTCAGAGCCTCCATCCGGTCCGTGCTCATCAAATTCCGCTCGTCCGTCCAACCTTGTATGCCTGTGGCCGACCGCACCTTGTACATGCGCCTTCGCTGCTGCAGAACGTCCAGCTTGTCGCCGTGGTAGACGATCCCCATCGGCTTCGATTTCAGGTTGATGTCTTCATGCAGCACCAGTTCGGCGGGTCCGGCAAACACCTGCCCCGCCGCGGTGGGCCGATTGTCCAGGCACCCGGCCAGCGCGGCGCAACTCGCCAAGCACGCCAATAGCCGAAATTTCTGCATGGGCCGCGTTATTCGCAGCTTACTACTTCTTGTCGGTGGTTTGCTTCAGCTCTTCCGTCATGTGCTGAATCTGAGGCATGATGTCGACCATCAGTTGCTGGCTCACTTCCATGGACTTCTGCATCAGCAGCGGCATCTTATCCAGCATCGCCTCGCCGGCCGGCGACTTGTAGAACGCCAGAATCCCATCGATTTCACTTTCGCTGAAAGTCTCCGCGTAGATCTTGACATAAGAAGCCTTGGCGTTTTGCCAGCTCAGCCGGTCGGCGATCAACGCCATCATTTTCGACTGCACGTCCTCCGCATGTTGCCGCTCTTCAGCCGTCAAATCCGCCTTTGCCATCTGCGACGTGACCATCTTTTCCATCGAATCCAGCGTCTGCCCGATCGTCCGGTCCACGTGTGTCAGACGCAGCATCTCGTCGATCTTCGCGTTCTTGCTCGCCTCATCGGCAAGCGCGGGCGTCGGCCGCGAAACGAGGACGATTCCGGCGAATAAAACGAAAATGATCGATCTCATGTTGGCTGCTCCTGCTCCAGCGTACCAATAAAAGGGCGACGCGGTGAGGAAGAGTTCATCCCTCCGAAACCATCAATCAAGAAGCCGCCTAAGGCATCACAGTCATGGTGCCTGTCGTTACAATTACAAAATTAGGGGGGTAGAACTCGAACCCGCTCGGGCACGGCGCCTCGCAGAGTCCCGAGACCCGAAACCAGTAGACCACGATGATCTTCCCGGGCGACGAAGACGCGAATATCCACCGCTTCAGGCTGGCGATCGTATCACCCCTCAGGGCTTCGGGGCCCGAAAGAACCTTGGCATTCTCGATGCGGCCCTCGGGCGAAACCAGAGCCTCGGCGACCACCAAGCCCTGAATCGCTCGGACCTTGGCGGAAAGAGGATAGGCTAGTCGCTCGAAGTGGAGGATTTTGGGCTCGTGCGACACCGCCCCCCGAAGAGCGACCACAACGGCAACGAGCACCGCCGCGCTCGCCGCCAGGCGTACACAAGCGCCGGTTCTCATTTTATCCCTCTATCCCCTTGGTCGCCCGGCAACGATAGCCGGTTTCTGTAGTCGCCCGGGGAAGAGACGTCAAGCCGCACGCGGTAATCCGCCCCGAGTTTGACGGGACTTTTTTGCGAGAACAACGGCCGCACCTCCCCGCTGCGGTCAAGGCGGATCTCGACGTAGTAAATACCGGGCGGCACGGCGATGGCGTACTCGCCCAACTCCGTGGTCTGCGCGCAACGGATCGGTTTTGCGTTGGGCTGGCCCATCACACAAATGCTCGCGTTCCCCACGGGTCCACCGGCTCGCCGAAGCGTCCCGTTGATCATTGCCTCATTGGACGAGATACCCTCCTCCGTTTCGCCAAAAGGAAGACGGAACTCAAGCTCAGCCGGCTTCGAAAACGTGACGTGAACCGGATAGTACCTAACGTTAAGAAAACCCCTTAGGCCCGACTCGAACGAGTACAGGCCCTCAGGAATCGACGGGAAACAGTACGTGCCGCGCTCGTCCGTTCCGCCCGAGGCCATCTTCGAGGTCGTTAGGTTCGTAGCAACAACCGACGCATCGGGAAGCGGAAGTCCGCCCAAATCGAGTACAGTGACACACGCCTCAGAGCAGGGCGCCACCCGAACACCCAAGACAGCAAGACAGAGACCGATAGCCGCGCGCGCAAGCATTGAAAAACATTTCATCATAATCCCCGGAGATACCCTTGGCGCGGGAACTGGCCGAAGCGCCGCGCGAGAGAAACCACTCGCTCCCGCCCCCGTACTTTACCGCGACTGTCCCGCCCCAGCCCAGAAGGCCTCAAGCCTGGCGTCCCTACATGGAACTGAAATTGGCCATCGGGCGCAGTCCAAACACCCCGCCGCCCCC
>PLFE01000216.1 GCA_003136675.1 Bryobacterales bacterium | reverse complement strand
GCCGCTGCTTAAGCCGACGCCGCACGCGCAGGCATCACGAATTTTCGGTTGAGCAATTCGTCGGTCTTATCCTGGCCAAGTTTGGTGGATAGGCACGATCGCAGGTCGCCGAGCAATTTCGCATTGAAAGTCGGGCGTCCCCTGGCTCCATCGAATTCGACGAGCGTGCTGGTTACGGCCTCGGAGTAAATCCCGATGAAGTGATCCCCAAAGACCTGCTTCGTTGTGTCATCGATGAGTTCGTACGCCGCGGAGGTGGAGCCCTTTGAGGATAAGAAGTAGAATCCAACGATCACCTCCGTATCTTGCTTGTGGTAGGCGAAGTAGGGAACCCGGTCGTATACTCGAATACTTAACTCCGCGCCGGGTTGAAGGGTGGAGAAGTTGGCCTGGAGGAGTTTGTGAAGACGGTCGCATATTCCTATCGATGTGGCGATGTCTCCCAGCATCGCGTCCGGTGTTTGACCTTCCTCCTTCGCTAACCGCTCCAGAATGTCGGAGCGCGGATCGAGGAATAGAACCTTGATTTTTGAACCCTCCTTCAGTCGCCGGAATAGGATGTCCTCTGCAGTCCCAGCCATTCTGGACCGGATATCGGCATCAATCCTGTGCAATACTGAACGGCCCGCAAAAAAAAGCTCTTGTGCTTTCTGCTCATTCACCCAGCTGTAGTATCCGGCGTAGTTGCGACGCACCCCGTGTACGAGCCGAATGCCAGTGATTCCCGGTGGTCGTTCGCAAAAAAGCTCATGCACTGCATTGGCGGTCTCTGCAGCAGCGTCGTGAAGTTTCGGGATCTTCGCGTCCAGCTTTTTGTCAAGTTCGTGGACGAGGTGTCGAAGCATTTCGTCCCGCAGCAGCTTCTCGTGGAAAATCGTGCCCGCCATCACGGCCGAAAGCAAGAGGCCGACGTCCCGGACGAACGCGGCGACCCACGCCAGCCAGTGCCAGCTCTCCGCACCAAGCACACTCAACATGATCAACGAGACCCCAGTAAAGAAAAGGCCATAGGCGGTGAGGCCTACCGTTTTGCTTCTCATACGACATTGACGCTATCATGCTACGACTGTATGGCGCAAGAGTCGCAACGGCTTTGTCGAGCACCCAGTAAAGGCGGGGCCGCGGGTTGTTCGGCGGCCTGCCTCGGTCCTTGACGCTGACGGGGGGCGAGCGCGAATTAGTCGCGGCGACCCCACAAAGGATATCGTGAGCGGAGGTGAGCCCGGGAGAAGATAAGCCTTTCCGCAAGAACTGCGAGTGAATGTCTACGAGCGCTGCAAAGCGGTTACACCGTTGTGGGCTTTGTCACCTTCAAACGCGGTCTCGGTAGATCCGACTTACGGCGATAGTGCCACCGCTTATTCCCGACTTGTCGAATTTTCCCTGGGCAGGATCGCGATTGCGATCGCGCCCAGCAGCGCGATACCCAGCACTACATTCAGCGCCACTCCATAGCTCCCGAAGTGCTCGCGCAGCACCGAGACCGCTTCCGGGACCCAGGTCTGCCCGATGGTATTGACTGGTAAGATGACGGCCATCGCCCGCGCCAGCGAGTTCACGCCGAACTGGCGCGCGGCCATCAGCGGGATCAGCATATAATCCGCGCCCATGGCGAATCCGAAGATGATGGCGAACGGCGCAGGGGAGTCCGGCGGGTGCACCATCAGGAGCATCGGGATAGTAGCCGCCACCACAAAGTAAGTCGCGGTCATCACGTACTTCATCGGGAGTTTATCGGCCAGAAATCCGATGCCGACGCGGCCCACCACGCTGGAAATGAGGATGATTGTGGAAGCCGTGCGCCACGTGGAATTCAGAAGCGACTGGCTGACGAAGCCTGCGTCCTTGAAGACCAGCTTCATATGCTGATTGATCGCGCCGATCGCGCCGATGGAGCAGAAACTTCCGGTGAGCAAGAGCCAGAAATCCCAGCGGGTCAGCAAGTAGCGGAACGAGTGCGCCGCGGCGGACTGGTCGGCATGCGGACCGGGGTCGCCGTCGGGGTAAAGTCCCATTTCGGAAGGACGGTCGCGCAACACGAGCAGCGCGACGGGCCACGCGAGAAACATCAGGATGCCCATGGCCAGCAGCGCGCCGCGAAAGCCGTAGGTCTCGGCAAGTGGCTTCACGGCCCAGGAAAATGCCGCGCCGATGAGTCCGACGCCGACGTAAGCGATGCCCATGGCCATGCCGCGGCGGCGGCGGAACCAATGCGAAATGATGATCTGGTGCGGGATGGGTCCGGAAAGGACGTAGCCGATGGTGTAGACGAACCAGAGTCCGTAGTAGACGGCGAGCGAGCCTGTCATCCGGCTGAAGCCGAGAAACGCGAGGAACGTACAGCCGGTGCCGACGACGATCAGGTTGCGCGGCCGGAAGCGCGGGACCATCAGCGGGCCGACCCATAAGGTCAAAACCGCGGCAATGGGGAAGCCGAGCGTGATGCTATGACGCGGCCAGTTAAAGGCGTTCTCGTAATAGTCATAGAAGAACGGCATGTTGTAGTAGGGAATGCCGACTGCGATTCCGAACGTGAAGAAGGCAGCCAGCGTTACCCACCAGCCGTAGAAGATTTGGCGACCGGGCATCGAAGCTGAGTTTACGCTATGATCTGCAGGCTAAGCTCAATACGTATCTTTCATTCGTTGAGAGCGGACAGCTCCGGGAGCAATTTCCGGAGGTGAGCGGCATGGAGATAGTCATTATGGTGATGTTCAAGTTTCAACCTGATCTGGAAGAGCTTTCGTAAGGAAAGCGGGCGCTGTTATCGAATCCGCTGGATTCATCTTCAGGACCGAATTGTTTGCCGCTTCATACGACAACTGACTGCTGCGGCGCAGCCATGGATGGACTTTTCACGGCGCAACGAATCGAAGCTGGTTTACGTTATGATCCAAGTTATGGAGCGGACGCTGCGCGCGACCTGACCGCCCTCCTGAAGACGGTTCAGGCAGGGGTCGAGGTTGTGATCGAGCGCGATGCGCAACCGCTTGCGATCATCCGCGCCGCGGGCCCGGCGCGCCCGACGATTTCGGACTGCATCGGATTGGCCGGTTCTCGATCCGGACTTCGCAGCCGACGTTGAGGAGATCATTCGCAACCGAAAGCCGCGGAAGCTGCCGCTGTGGGATTTATTCTTGACTCGACGGTGGTGATTCTCGCGGAGCGCCGAGGCCATTCAGTCAAACAAATTCTCGAGCAGTTCAAGGCCGATTTTGGGGAGATTGAGGTTGGTTTGTCCGTCGTCACGATTTGGCAACGTTCGCCATTTCAGGGTAGTGCCCGGCCTAAACGTTGTGCAGGCTTGAGAGCGGACGCGTATTTCGGCCGCCGTGCTTAGTTTAACCCCGTTCCACGCACTGGGATCGATACCGATCCCACCGCACCGGTCGAAGCATCCTGCAAAACCACGCGGACGCGAGACGTATTTCTCTCAATGGTGATCTGCTCGGTGAGAAAAACGCCGGTCGCGAGCGCGTCGTCGTACGATTCCGGCGTCAGGTTGAAGATCACCGTTTTTTTCTCGCCTCGCACCAGGCGGCCGTTTTTTGAGAGTTGCGCGAATACCGCATCGACGTTGGCGCGCATCCGGCCTTGCTTCTGTTCAAACAGGAGATCGCGCGGATCAATCTCAACGGTCATTTCCTGACCGTAAAACTGCAAGGGGTTGGATTGAACATTGACCTTGATTCCGATAGCCGCACCTTCCAGCGGACTCGCCACGGCCAGTTTGAGGGATTGCTCACGCTCCGGCCGCAGTTCCGCTACCGACGCGGCGAAGTAGCCCGAGCGCGTTCGAACCTGAACACCGGGGCGCTTCACGATGACTTGAAGATCATGGAACTTTCCGTCCCAGGATTGCTGAGCCGGATAGAACCCGAGTGTGTACGTGATGCGCGCGTCGTCAGTGGCCCGGCGGATGTTGCCTTCGATATCGTTGTTGAAGTAGGCCAGGCCGCCGGTAAGCGCGGCGATGGTGCGCATGGTTTCCAGTTGCGGCGCGGAAGCACCCCCGGCCGTCACCATGTGGCCGGAGAACTGTTCGTTGCCTATCTGCAGGGCGGTCTTCAGCGGATCGGTCCGGACTCCCGCTGGATCGATCGGATAGACGGCCACATTCGCTTCCGCCAGGATTCGTGCGATGCGATGGAGGCGCGACCCGTAATCTTCCAACTGCTGGTCTACACCGGCTTGTCGCGCTGCGTTGAATAACGCGGGATCGAGCCCTATGTTCATGGGAATGCCGCTTGAGATCCAGATCATGTTCTTCCGTCCGGGAACACCGTTGAGGTGCCGCGCGACCACTTCAAGAGCGGTGAGGGTCCATTCCGCCTTGAGACGGGTTGGCGCCCTATCGTCGGCCCCGCTGCCTATCAGCGTCGAGCCGCCCAGCACCCTGGTTCCAGAGAGATTGTTCGCGGCCGCAATCAGCGAAGCCGTGTCTTCCGTGAAATCGTGAACCACGCGAACCTGGGGGCCGCGGATGGAGTACACCGCGACCGGATCGCCGGGGTGAAGGGTTCTGAGGAAGCGGACGACTGCGTTCTTACCGTACTGGAGATCGTCGGACCCGATGTTTAGGGCGTCGAAGAGAATTACCGTAACGGCCATGGGCCTGGAGTTGGCGTGGACGCCGCGGTTGGTGATGGTCAACGGGCCGGGCTTTTCGGCTGGTTCGGGTGGCGCTGAATTCGGCTCGGCAGCCTCTAGTGAGAAGATCGAGATCGGCTGCGGCTCTTTGTAGTCGGTAAGTACGAAGTCATCTTTCGTCAGGTCACGGACCGGATTGCCGTTCTTGTCCTGCGCGATGACGCTGATTTGCACCAGGCGGCTGGTGACTCGAAGGACAGTGTCTGTATCCTGTGCCGACAATGCCGCGACGAGCGCTATAACCGACAACAGGCGCACGAACACAATTTTACTGGACGTGCTGCACGGTCGCCCGGCGCTCGAGTTTGCCCCAGCCCACTAAGCGGCCACGCATGGCAAAGATCAGCGATTTACCTAGAACATAGTGCATCAGCTGGCGATAGTAGACGCGCTGGAAAAACAAGAGAATCAGATCCAGTGGTGACATACCCTCAAGGCCATAAGCGAGTAAGCCCGTGACTAACTCAAGCAAGAAGAAAGCGACATAGTAAACGAACACAATCCCGCCATTGCCCGAAAAGAGCGCCACGATCATGGCGATTTCCGCAAAAGGCGAAAGCGCGGAAAGCAGCACCTGGAACAGCCAGATGCTTGGCAATGCCACGAAGCCCAGCGTTCCGTAGCGCGGCACAAACATTGCGTCGCGATGCTTCCAGGCCGCCTGCAGTGTCCCAAACGCCCAGCGAAAGCGCTGCTTCGCGAGGCCCTTGGAGTCTTCCGGCGCTTCGGTGTACGCAATGGCCTTGTCTTCGTAGCGAATGCGGTATCCGAGGCGGCGCACGGAAAGCGTGAGGTCCGTATCTTCCGCCAGCGTGTCACCGCGGAAACCGCCCAGTTCGATGATCAGTGACTTGCGCCACGCGCCCACCGCGCCGGGAACCACCGTGATGGCGTTCAGCAGGTCGAGCGCCCGGCGGTCCAGATTGAAGCCATAGACATATTCGATGGATTGGAATCGCGTGATCCATTTTCCCCGGTTCCCGACGCGCGCATTGCCGCTGACCGCGCCAATTTTCGGATCGTCAAAGTGCTTCACCAGATGACCGATCGTTCCGGTGGCGAAGACCGTATCCGCGTCAACGGCGATCAAAACTTCATTCTTCGCGTGCAGAATTGCATTGTTCAGCGCCGCCGATTTGCCACCGTTCGGCTGCGTGAGGATCAGGACCTTGGGATGTTGACCGAAGTTTTCAACCAGAACGTCATAAGTCCGGTCCTTTGACCCGTCATTGACCACCACGATCTCAATGTCTTCGTAGCCGTTCGATAGAATCGACTGAACCGTCCGGACGATCACCTTATCTTCGTTATAGGCCGCCAAAACAACGGATACCGGAGGCTTGTACGCGGGGTCGAATACCAGCTTCCGCGCCTTCACCTTCTGAATCACCGCCAGCACGCCGTAGATCAATGAGCGAGCGGCCGTGAGATAGATGGCGGATAGAAACAGAATCCCTAATATCCCCAGCAGATTGCTCTTGATGTCGAATGCGCGGCCTTCAATGTGCGCCCATCGCATTTCCTCCTCGGATGGCACCGGCATTACTTCCGCGCGGGTCTGACCGATCAGATCGCCGCAAAGGACGAACTTATATCCCATCGACCGGAAATACGCAATGATCTCGGGCAAAGCCTGGATGGTGGCCTCGCGGTTGCCGCCCGCATCGTGAAGAAGGATGATATGGCCGTTGTCTTTCTCGGCCTTGATCTCATCAAGAATGGCGGCGGCGGTAGTCGGCGTTTGCCAGTCCCGCGGGTCGATACTTTCGGCAACGGTTATATATCCCCACTGCTGCGCGCGCAGAATCGGACGCAACTCATTCGGCGTCTGCGGTTCGCTATCGGCATTGTAGGGCGGCCGGAACAGCGTGGTGGAGTGGCCGGTGGCATTCTCGATAATCCTCTGCGTGGCGGACAACTCCAGTTCCGTCCGGTTTTCAGACACAGTAGCGATGTTCGGATGTGAGTAAGTGTGATTCCCGATCTGATGCCCTTCGCGGTACTCGCGCTTGATCAGATCGATATTCTGCTCAGCATTCACTCCGATGACAAAGAAAGTGGCTGGGACATGATAGTGCGAGAGGATATCGAGGATGCGCGGGGTATACTTCGGGTCCGGTCCGTCGTCAAACGTTAGCGCGATTACTTTATTCGTAGTGCCGCCGGAATCTTCCACTACATAGTAAGTCGGAAATACCTTGTACGACTCGCTGTAATCTCCATCAGGACTCGGCGGTTTGAGGACATCGCGCGAGCCATCGTGCGGGGTTTGGGTGATTCGCAGGAACTCTCCGCCGGAGGATGGATTCACCTGTTTTTCCGCCGTGAGGAAGTTCAACTGGCCAGGGTCGTAGTTGTCCTCCGGCCAGGCCTCGCGCTTCAACACTTCCCAAACAGCGGGATCTTCCGCGCCCAGGCGCCACACGCCGACACCTTTGAATCCGCCATCGTGCACGGCCTGCGCCATGTTCAGGGCGGTCACCGCGTCCAGAAACCAGATCTCATGCTTCTCGCCGTTGCGCTGATAGCGAAGAACCGGGTTTTCCTGGTCCGCATCCCATTCCACCGTGGAGCCCGGCGCATTCGCCAGAGCCCTCGACATCACTTCGTTGAAACCGATCTCCGCGCTGGTGGAACGATCAATGATCCAGTCATACCCATAAGCGCCCAGCCCGATCACGGTCTTTTCCGGGGGCAGAATCTTGGCCAGTTTGTCGAGATGAGCTTCGAACCAGTCCTCCGACGCCACAGGCCCGGGCGGTCCCGATTGATAGTGCTCGTCGTAAACCATGGGCAGCACCAAGTCGTCGACGGCCGCCAGGCGCTTCAGGTCATAGGCATCGTCGTCCACCGGAGCGTCCTGCGTCACCAGTAAACCAAGGGGCCCCAGCCGCGCCTTCAGTTCCGTCATGAAGGTGATCAGGTTTGCGCGATCGCCGTTCTTCAACTCTTCGAAGTCGATGTTAATTCCCTGAAACTTATGTTCCTCCAGGTTGCTGACGATGTTATCGATCATCGTTTTGCGCCGGTCCGCGCTCCGCAGAATGGTCCGGACATCGCCGCCCTGCCACGAGTCGCGATAGTTCGTCAACATCGGAATGATGGGAAGATTCGCCTGACGCGCAATCGTCACCACGGTGGGGTCGGACTGGTCGTCAATATCACCGTTGGCGTTCTGCAAAATAAACCACTCGGGTACCAGATGCGTCAGATGAGCAAGGTTGATGCGCAGGGAAACAATGCTGGCGGGGTCCCAGTTCACGTAGAATCCGAACACGTAAGGACGCCCCTCGCCCACCACGGCCGCCTTCTTCGGGTTCATCACGGGCGAACTGGAACGGACGTACTTCAGGTCGCGCGCGTCTTTGCGCATATCGCGCTGCGTCTTGAAAGGGATGTTGCGCTCCACTTTCTCGCCGCGCACGATGGAACGCACCTCGGTTTGGGCGGGCGTTCCAAGTTGTGCCTCCGGAAGGCCAATCGCCGGAAGCTTGTAGTTGGCGAAAAGCGCCAGAACGAACACCGCGAGCAGAAGGAAAAAAGCGATTCCAAACGTTTGCACGGCGCGCTGAAAACGCGTCCAACGCTTGCCCGACGGATCGTAGAAGATGAATGATTGTACTGGCGGTTCGGCCATGCCGGTGTGATTTAACTCGCTTCCCTTACTTCTAGTGTAGTGTTTGGCGGGCCGGAAGCCGCTATCATCAAGCCAAATGGAACTTCGCAAACTCGGTCTCACCAATGAATCGGTTTCAGTTGTGTGTCTGGGCGGCTGGCATATCGGCAACGGGTCGATCCCGGACGAGCAGGAAGCGATCCGCCTGATGCACCGCGCGATCGACCTGGGCATCAATTTCTTCGATAACGCCTGGGATTACAACGACGGCGACTCGGAAGAGCGCATGGGCAAAGCGCTGGCGCAGGATGGCAAGCGCGACAAGGTCTTCCTGATGACCAAGAACTGCGAGCGCGATTTCAACGGCTCCATGCAGGATCTGGAAGACTCCCTGCGACGGCTGAAGACGGATCATATCGATCTCTGGCAGTTCCATGAGATCAACTACGACAACGACCCGGAGTGGATTTTCACCCGCGGTGGAATCGACGTGGCGATCAAGGCGCGCGAGCAGGGCAAAGTCCGGTTTATTGGATTCACCGGGCACAAAGATCCGCGCCTACACCTGGAGATGCTGGCGCGGCCGTTTCTTTGGGATGCGTGCCAGATGCCCATCAATGTGATGGACGCGAACTACCGGAGTTTCCAGAAGCAGGTGGTTCCCGTGTGTAAGGAACGCGGCGTGGGAGTGATTGGCATGAAGGCGCTCGGCGGCGGGTCGCCCACGGCAAAGTTCTTGGACAAGACCCGGCTTTCGGCGTCGGAATGCTACCGCTATGCCATGTCGCAGAGTATCGACAGCCTGGTGATGGGCATTCGGACGATGGAGCAGTTGGAGGCCGACGCCGCGCTGGCGATTCCGCTTGTGACGATGGGATCGGAAGAGCAGGAGCAGTTGATCGATCGCGCCCGGGAGTGGTCTGGGGATGGGCGTTGCGAGACGTTTAAGAGTACGGCGGATCATGAGGGGCCGCATCATCGGAAGCAGCATGGATTTGCGTGATGACAGTTGACCAAATGACTGACGAGCAGTTTCAGCGGTACGTGCTCGATGTGCTGGCGCGCGGACTGGGAGCGGATGGTTTTGCCCGATTCCTGCGACTGAATTGTTCCGGTCCGGGCGATTATACCCGCGATCGCGACGCCTGGCAGAAAGACCTCACGATGGATGAAGTTATCGGGTCCATCCGTAGCAGTCGCGTATCTGGCGATTCTTAGTTCCCGGTGCTACGCTTAAATCGGGGAATCTTTGTGGCCTATCCACCCTCCCAGTACGTTGACGAGCGCAGCGGCGGACTCTACGTCGCGGGTACCGGCGTCTCGTTGGACTCGTTGGTGATTCATTTCCAAGAGGGAGCGTCACCCGACAAGATCGCGACGTCTTTCCCGACGCTCAAACTATCGCAGATATACGGCGTGATTGCTTAGCTATCTCGAGAACGAACGGGCAATCAATGAGTACGTCGCCGAAGGCGAACGAGAGGCCGAGCGGTCTGAGGTTCCCCTAAGTCAGGCGAAGCCCGAGCTTTTTTCAAGGTTGGAAGCCGCCCGTCGCTAGATCTCGACTTGAAGAATGCTGGTATGCGGGGAGTCAAAGATCCATTCATTCTTGACCTGGCGGCAAAGCAAGAGAGGATCGCGATCTCTCATGACCGAAGGACGATGACACGGTTTTTCCTTGATCGCGTTGCACTTGGCAAACCGAATCCAAGGCTGTTTATCGTACCGCAACGCAGCGCGGTCGCGGAAGTCATCGAGTCACTTCTCCTGATCTGGACCGCATCACAGGCGGTGGAATGGCGCGACCTCATCGTTTACCTTCCGCTACGCTAATGCGGCGGTCCGTTTGCGGCTTGTAACGAAAAAGTAAAATCGCGTCAACTCAGATCCGAATCCTTAAGATGACTTCCCGAACGCGATAAACTACCACCATGTTCCTGAAAAGCACAGCCATCGCCGCACTTTTTGCCGCCACCATGTCAGCCGCCACAATTTACGACTTCACGATGAAGTCCATCGACGGGGCTCCCACGCCGCTCTCCCAGTACAAGGGAAAAGTGGTGCTGGTCGTCAACGTCGCCAGCAAATGCGGGTACACACCCCAATATGAAGGCCTGGAATCGATGTATAAGAAATACCGTGACAAGGGCCTCGTGGTACTTGGTTTCCCGGCCAACAATTTCATGGCTCAGGAACCGGGCACGGAAGCGGAGATCAAGCAGTTCTGCACGCGCAAATACAACGTCGATTTCCCCATGTTCTCGAAGTCGGACGTTAAGGGTGACGGCGAGACCCCGCTCTATCATTACCTGACGGCGGAAAAAGGTGGCGAGATCAAGTGGAACTTCACCAAGTTTCTGATCGGCCGCGACGGGACCATACTGGCGCGTTTTGAACCGAACGTGAAGCCGGATTCCCCAGAAGTAACGTCAGCCATCGAGACGGCGCTATCGCGCTAAAGGCAACCCGGGCCATTTTCATTCGCCGCTCAGCCAAACCTTCAAGTGAAGCTTCTGCTCATCCGTTGCTTGAGGGTTTACCTGTAACTGCCATTTCTTAGACGGTTCTTCCCCTAATTTCACTGGCACGCGAATCACTTGGTCCCGTCGGCTCACGAGTACTTCGACCATGTCTCCAGGGGCGTATTGCTCCAGTCGCTTGGCCCACCCCTCCACATTCACGCGCCAGTTGTCCAACGCGAGAATCTCGTCGTCAACGCTGAGCCCGGCCGCCTCCGCCGGGGTGCCTCGCGGGATTTGGCTCACGATCAGGCGACCTTCCAGAGGTTTCGACACAAACCCAATCCAAGCCTTGGAGCGATTGTCGCTTTTTGGCGGTTCCGCCTTCTTGAACTCGAGGCCAAACCACTCGGTAGCTTCCGTATAGTCCAATTCATCAGTAGTTTGTAGAACTTTGTGAAACCAGGATGTAAGGTCCTGACCGGCCGTTTCGCTCATCACCGCCTGGAATTGCTCAGAGGTATAGCCGTGCTCACCGGAGTACCGCTCAAATGCCAGTCGCATTCCATCATCCAGGCTCTTCTTTCCATCCGTCAGGCGGCGGATTTTGGCGTCCAGCAGCCATCCCACCAGCCCACCCTTCAAGTAATAGCTGATGGATGTGTTGCCGGAGTTCTCATCGGGACGGTACGCCTTGATCCAGGAATCGTAGGAAGCCATTTCCATCGGCTGGGTCAACCGCCCCGGGGTATTCTGAAGCGCGTCAATCTGTCCGCTCAAGGAACTCATGTCCCGCTCACCGGCTGGCCGGGCCATCAGATATTCGGTCTCGGTCGAGAGTCCGGCGCGAATCAGGTTCAACGGGGCATAGTAATCGGTGAACCCCTCCGCTACCCAGAGGTTGTGTGTGTAGTTCTCGTTTTCGTAATCGAACGGACCCAGTTCCACCGGCCTCAGCCGCTTCACATTCCAGGCGTGGAAATACTCGTGGCTCACCAGGTCCAGCCAGTCCAGATACGCCTTGCGTGTGCGCGTCGCATAACGCCCCGTCATCATGCAAACCGAGTTCTTGTGCTCCAGCCCGCCACCGGAATCCACAATCAGATTCAGGAAGACGTATTTCTGATAGGGCAGGGAACCCCACATCTTCAGATTCCGCTCCACGATTTTCTGCGTGTCCCGCGCAGAGCGAGCGCCATCCCACAACGCCGTTTCTCCCTCGTTGACAAGAAAATGCTTCTTCCCATCCACCACGAATTCATGCACCGCGGGGCTGCCTGCCAGAATCGGCGAATCCACCAGGGTGTCGTAGTCCGGCGCTTCAAAATGATTCGGACTCAGTTCCGGTAACCCGCTAATCGACAGCTTCCAGGAGTGCGGCAGTTCAACCGTTACTTGATAGGGACGGTGCAGATCCCCCAGCGGCGAGAGAAACGTCGCCGCACCGTTCAACAAAGCGAAGTTTTCATCCACCCAATTGGTCCTCACCGTCATTTCGCGGCAGTACACTCGATACTGCAGGCGGACGCTTGTCGCTACTCCAACCGGTTCGATCAACCAGCGGTTCTTGCGCGTTTTCTGGATGCCGAGTGCGCGCCCGTTACCGTCCGTCGCGCGCATGTTCTCAATGTTCCTCGCATATTCGCGAATCAGGTACGAGCCCGGAGTCCAAACCGGCAGGAAGACTTCCAGCGCTTTCTGTTTGGCCGCTGGAATGGTAGCTTCCACCTCGGCGTAATGCGAAACTGGGGACGGAAATCGAACGGTATAGGTCACCGGTTCTGCTGCTTCAACCATGTGACCGCTCAGAAGAACATTCAGAAGGAAAAGGAGAGAAACCCATCGCACCCGCTAATTATAGGCTGATTGCACCGCCGGTGGTGGTAATCAACCACCTCTCGCGCTGATGTTAAAGGGCCTAAATCATTGTTATGAAACCAGTTGCGGATTGGCACCGTCGATGCAAGCAGAAGGGTGTGGAATGCGTATGCCGCGGCTGATTGGATCTGGGTTCGTTTTGAATTTCTTGCTGGTGGGCGGGTTGCTGGCGCAATATCAGACGTATCCCCCTCCGAACGGTTCTGCGAACGGCTCTCCGGACTATTCCGGCCAGCAGCCCGGTCAATATCCTGATCCGAATGGCCCCGGGCCAAACGCGGGAGATCCGAACCAACCGCCGCCTGACGTGGCGGGTCCGTCGGTCGCGCGCCTCAGCATTGTGAATGGCGGCGTGTCCGTCCGTCGGGGCGACAGCCCCGAACCGGTGGCGGCGGCTCCGAACGCTCCCGTGCTGGCTGGCGATACGATCGCCGTCGGCCAGGGAGGCAGGGCGGAAATCCAGTTCGACTTTGCGAACCGGCTCCGGCTCGGGAACGAAGCGGAAGCGCGCATCGCGGAGATGCAGCCCGACCGCGACCACATCGAACTGGCGCACGGTACCGCCAGTTTCAGCGTATTCACCGGTTCCCGTACCCAGGTGGAAGTGAGCACGCCGAACGTCTCGATCCGGCCGCTCAGCCCTGGGCTCTATCGCATCTGGGTTCGCGACGACGGCCAGACCGTAGTCACGGTTCGAGCCGGAGAGTCTGAAATTTACACCCAACGCGGAAGTGAGCGTGTGCACCAGGGCCAGACCATGTTTATCCGCGGCACCGCGCAAGACCCCGAGTATCAGGTGGCCGCCGCCGGCCCGATTGACGAATGGGATACCTGGAACCAGGAACGCGACCGCATGCTCGATTCCGCCAAGAGTTATCAATACGTGAACCCGGAAATCACTGGCGCACAGGATCTGGATGCCTACGGCCAATGGGTGGACGATTCCACCTACGGGCAGGTTTGGGCGCCCCGCGAGGCCCCCGGCTGGACGCCCTATGGCGACGGAAGCTGGGCTTGGGAGGATTATTACGGATGGACCTGGGTGAGCGCCGACCCCTGGGGTTGGGCGCCCTATCACTATGGAAACTGGTTCTATGGTTCGGCTGGTTGGTGCTGGTGGCCGGGCCCCAGGGTACACACCTTCTTTCGGCCGGCCTTGGTCGGGTTCTTTGGATTTGGCGGCTTCCTGGGAGCTGGGCTTGGGTTCGGCGGTTGGGGACACGTCGGATGGGTTCCGTTGGCCCCTTATGAGCGATTCACACCCTGGTATGGCCGGGGTGGCTACGGGCTTGGCGGACGGCTGACCAACGTGAACGTCGCCACCGCGTACCGCAACGCCCGGATCGGGAACGCCCTGCATGGCGTGGACGCCGCCTCGTTTACCAGCGGACACTTCTCGAACATCGCCCGGTTAAATCCGACGCAGATCGGCCAGGCGGGCCAAGTTCGCGGAGCGCTTCCCATTTCCCCCACTGCCAACAATCTGCGCTTCAACAACCAGCGTGCCACGGTGACGCCGCTGGCTTTTCCGGCCGATAACCACTTCTACTCCCGCACACCGTCGGCCCCGGTCCAACGGACCTCGTTCCAGCAGCAACAGGCTTTTCAGCAACAAGCTTTTCAGCGCGGGATGCAACGGAGCTACGCGCCAACCGGGCAGTCCGCCGGCGCCTCCGGCTGGAGTCGCTTCGGCAGCCCGAATCGAGTAGCGCCAGGAACGAATCCCGCTACCTATTCCAGGGGCGGTTCCGGTTGGGGTAGTTTCGGGTCCGCCCCCGCCGCGAGCGGCGCTTATCAGCGCTCCGGGGCTTCATACGGCTACGCCCAGCAGGCTCGGCCCTACGGGCAGGGAAGCCAATCCGTTCGAATCGCTCCGCCGATTGTGCATGACCGCGCTTATGATGCACCGGCTTATCGCGCGCCAGCATATAGCGCGCCTCGTTCAGCGCCCGCGCCGCAGCATTCAAACGGCGGGGGAAGCCGCCAATCCGCTCCCGCCAGTCATCCAAGCAGCGGCGGTGGGCACAGCGGTGGTGGTGGACATAGCGGCGGCGGTGGCGGCCACCACGGCCGGTAGAACTCGCATCACTTCTTGAAGTCCCAGAAGATGGAGCAATCGCCCATCTCCACGTGCTGCTTGAAGTGCGCCTTTAATCCGTAGTCGGCAATCTCATCGTCGTCGCAGTTGTAGGCGGTCGCGAACATTCCCGCCGCCACCTGCTTCTTCAGGTCATCGGTGCTGAGGATGTGCAGAAGCTTGGCCTGCGCCGGCGGCAGCTTGAGTTCGTGGGTATAGTACAACTCGTATCCCGGGGGCGGTATACGCTTGGTGAGAAAGTAGATGGGCTCGTCCGCGAACACCAGCCCGTTTGGAGGAGTTACCTGCTGTATTTTCTGGGCTTGCCGCTCGTAGGTACCCCAGTTGTTGGTGTCTTTGATTTCGTAGTATGTCGCCTTGCCCAGAGCAACGGCGGAAAATCCGGTAACCAGCGCCATGGTGAGCACCGGCCGGTTCAAGCCCAGAACCAGGGAACCCAGGCTATACATCCCCGCCATTGCGGGCATCGCCAGGAATGGCACGATCAGAAGAAAATACTGGGAAAACGTAGGATGTGCCCGGCCCGTCTCGGCCGCCAGGGCCAGGGCCATCCAACCGCACAGATAGTATTCGGATTTGATCTCCCGCGTCCAGTCGCTTCGCCGGATGATGAAAATCAATCCCGCCACCAAAAGCAGCCCGAGAACCAGGCATTGCCCGGAATCGATCCAGTAAGTCAGCACTTCCAGGTCATGCCGGGTGGTGTCGGGCCAGTAGAGCGCCCGATAGTTCAAGTGATACTGGAAAAGATTAAACCAGGCCTGCCGCGGTCCCAGCCAGAGCAGCCAGTATACGGGCGCGAACGGAATGGCGGCCGCCGCACAGAAAGCCAGCGCCTTATGCCAGCGGTTGCCCGCGCGATTGCGGAAGAAAATCCAGAGGAGCAGCACGGGGGCGCCGGCAGCCGAAAGCAGCGACGAAGCGGGTGCTGCGCCTGCCAGTAGGCCGGCCCCAGCGGCCAGCAGGGGTCCGCGCCGATCCACCGCTCGCACCGTGACCCGAAATGCGGCCACCAGCAGGAATAGGCAAATTCCATATGCCTGCGCCAGTGGCCCGTACTCGAACACCATTTTGTTGAGCCCCACGGTGAGGCCGCCGCCGATGGCAACCGCCAGCCGCCAGTTCTGGACAGGGAAGTGGAAGTACAGAAAATCGGCCGTCAGGAAAACGGCGCCAATGACGAACAGCGCCGCGAAGGCGTGTGGAACGCGCCAGTTCTGTCCCAGCAGCCGCATCAATCCCGCGTTCCAATAAGCGTTCAGGGGAGTTTGCGGGAAGCAGAAATCGATGTATGGGATGCGGCCGGCGCCGATGAGCCGCGCCGCAATTAGATGATAGCTTTCATCGAACGCAAAGGCTTGCGTCTCGGCGTAGACGAGGAAGATGATGGCATAGACGGAGAGCACGCCGACGAGCCAGAGATACGGACCCTTGCGGGAAGACCAGTCGATCATTGGGCATTGTACCCTCTTTATTCGCCTTACCCGTTGACCTCGGTTGCCACATCTGAAGTATGACACCCTCAAAACCTATCCCCAAAAATAAACGAGAGTAATCCAGTCCCGCAGCCACGCCATTTCCGGGAAGAGCCATGTTGCATAAGAAAATCGAAGAACTCATCAAAGACGCCGGGTTGCACAAGAAGGGTAGCGGCGGAGTCACCGACAACATCGGCGCAATCGTCGCCGGTAGCACAACCGATCCGGTCGACACCAGCACAAACGCGAGCACCGGAAATCCGACGTCCTCATCCGGATCCACGGGTGGAAACATCCTCCAATCGCTCACGGGAAGCCTGGGACTGCCGTCCAGCGGCGGAGGACTGCTTAGCGACATCTTTGGGGGCGGCTTGATCGGCGATCTTTTCAGCGGAATATCGGATCTGTTCGGCGGCGGGTCATCGCAGCCCCCGCCGCTGGTTCAATACCAGGCGCCGCAAAGTCAGGACTTCGAGCTGGCGATGGGCAACAACGGTCAGGTCGGGGACGCCGTGTATAACCAGTACGGTGCGCCGAGCATCGCGCCGGCGCCGGAGCCCGCAATGGCGTCTATGCAATACCTCAGTGGCACAAGTGGCGGAAGTTCCACGGCCACCGGCCAACTATCGCAAACCAGCACGGGTACCAATTCAGCGCCCCCCAGCATCACCTTGAACGTACAGGCGATGGATACGCAATCAATCATCGACCGTAGCGACGATATTGCAAGCGCCGTACAGAAAGCCATGCTCAACATGCACCCCATCGTGGATGTGATGAACAATCTCTAGGCTCGTGATCTATGACTTTCGATAACTGGCGAAGGCCCTCTAACACCATGCGGAAGCCGATGAAGCCTTGGAGGCAGAGCCCGCAGCAACACGTGCAAGCGTTCAAAACAGAATTCATGGACGGCAAGACGGCCGCCAGAAACGCGCGGTCGGAAGAGGAACGGATCACCCTCAGGGCGCAATGCCCATACCAGGCAGGAACACCGAAAGCGGCGAGCTGGCTGGCAGGCTTCCAGGAAGCGCACTAGGTTGAGGAGTTGGGAAATCGGGCTGCTCTTNNCCGCATACAAAAAGGAAAGGCCCGCGCTAGCTTTCGAGACGCTCGATCGGCAGGTCGAAGTAAGCCTTCCGGTCGGCCATGCGCTTGGCCTCGCGGCCGGGCGCTTCTGCGGCAGCTTCGACCACAGATTCCGATAACAAGTATTATGTAAACTAATACGCAAACTAACGCCGCCCGATTCCTTTGTACGCGTCGGCCACAGACACCCCGTTATCCTCCAGCGTGAACCCCACCGCCCGGTCCAGCGCGGTACGACTCTTCGCATACGTCCCCCTCGCCGCAATCTCGGTCGAGCGCGCCTGCGCCAGGAAACTCTGATACTGCAGCACCAGAAACGTCGTCGATAAACCCACCTGATAGCGCTCCTGCTCGATCTCGAGCGATTGCTCCTGCAGCTTGCGCACTTCCACCGCCGCCGCATAGGCGTCACGCGCCCGGTTCAAGGAAACCAGCGCGGACTCCACTTCCAATCGCACAGAATTCACCAGGCGCTGCCGGTTCACTTCGGTCTGGCGAACCTGATATTCATCGCGGACCACGTCGGCTTCCGCCACACGATTCCGCAATGGTAAGGTCAGGTTCAGCCCGATCCCATAGGTCGGATACGCCCGGCGGGCGATTTGGCCGAGCACGTCCCCGTAACCCCCCTCAAGGACGGGCGGGGTCGGCGCGCCGACGCTGCTGCCTGGGTTGTACAACGGGTCGAGGCTTCCCGCCAAACCATTGTTTTGCGCCGTACCCACCAGGTCCAACTCAGGCTTCAGCTGATTCTTTGAACCTTCCAGATAGATCCTGGAGTTATCCACTTGTATCCCGGCATACAGCAGGTCGGGCCGATTCTTGCTGGCGGATGCCAACAGATCGTCGATAGCCGGTTCGGGTTGGCTGTCGGGCACGTCCAGTGTGTCGGTGGGCACGATATGAGCGGATCTCACCATTGGGTCGGCGGTGAAACGCCGCGTGATCACGCTCTTCACGATCAGCTCCTGCTGGTCGGCAAACCCTTGCGCGTTAATCAGGTCTTGCCGGGCGGAAGCCACCTGCGCCTGCGCGCGCGTTTCTTCCACCGGGGCAAGCGTGCCGGCTTGCACCTTATTGTGGTTGTCCTCGAAAAGCCGCTGGGCCAGCGCTAAGGTTTCCCGACGGTTGGCGATGTCCTCGTCCAGAGCAACCAGATCCTGATACAGCCGGATCACCCCCGACACTGTGCTAATCAATTGTTCCTTGAATACCAGGTCGTTGATCTTCTCGTCGTTCTTCGCAATCCGAATGAACCGCCTGTTCAATGCGATTCCAAACCCGCGCAGCAATGGCTGGGTGATGTTGATTCCCAGGCTGGAAGCCGTATATGGGTTATACAGATTGCGTTCCGACACCGCATTCGTATACACGTTATTGAACCCAACATTCAGCTGCGTGCCTGGACCAAAACCCTGCGAGTAACCCAGATTGTTGGTCACCGCGCCCTCGGTCAGTGTCGGCAGCCCTGTCGTCAACGGACTGGCCTCAAGCGTTGTGGAATGCAGATATTCAGACGTTCCGGTTAGAGCCGGGTCGAACGCCGGAATCGGCGGCCCGCTCGCATAAGCCGCAGGCGGCAGAATAGAGTTATTCAGGGGTGGTTCCGTGATGATGCTCAGGTCCGATGTGTAGGCGGCCAGAGCGGTATTGCCGATGTTCCCCGTGGCCGCCGCTGTCACCAGAGGCGCGCCGGGACCGCCTAGCCCCGGGGGTACTTCGTCAATCGAAGTCGAGATCCCGCGGAGCGTGCCGCCGCCTTTCGCGCGTAAGGTATCGGTCTGCGCGATGGGCGCGTTCAGGCGCTGGAACTCCACGTCGAGGTTGTTCTCGATCGCCAGGGCAATGGCATCCCGCAGCGAGAGGTACAAATTCCCCGCCCGATAGAGCGAATCGATGCGCGAGGAATTGGTCAGGGACACCGGCCCTACCACCGGCGTCCCGTAGAGGCCCCTGCGCGCTTTTGAGATCTCGTCCTCAGCGCCGGATGAAACCCCGGATATGACCCCGGATGAAACCAATGCCAGACCCAATAGAAGGCTGAGAAGCCGCGCTCTCATCAGTGCGATTTCCCTGCTTGATCCTTCGAAGCCGACGTCGGTAACACCAGCGCGCCTTCGTACACTTCATCGCTGGGATTGGCCACCACATACTCCCACCCGCTCAGGCCGGAAAGGATCTCGATATTGGTGCCGTAATCCCGCCCTACCAGAACCTTCTGAAGGTGGACTTCCTTGGGCTGTTCGCGCAAGTCCTGCCCGCTCGCCTTGGCCTGGTCTTCTTCCTGGTTTTCCTTCCGGCCTTTGGGAGTTTCAAGAACGGCGACAAACGCTCCATCCGCCCGCGTGATCAGGCTCTCGCCAGGCACCAGAAACGGTGGGTCCGTGCGGGGGCTTGAGAACTGAACCGTCGCATACATTCCGGGGAGCAGCGTCTCGGTCGAGTTATCGACTTGAACCTCGGTGAGCAGCGTCCTGCTGGTGGGGTCAAGAGAATTCGCGGTACGGGTAACACGGCCGGGGAAACTCCGGTTCCGGAATTCCGCCACGGCAATGTCCGCGGGCTGTCCCACACGCACGTTGGGCGCGTCGCTTTGCGGTACTTGAATCAGAATTCGTAGCGTTTTGATTTGAGCCACGCTGAACAGATTGCTATTTTGTCCGGCTGACCCATTTGACCCCAGCGAGAGAGACGCGGAGAAACTTGTGGTGCCGGACTGGCTTCCATTGGTTGCCACATAACTTCCTACGTCGATATTGCGCTGCGTCACCACGCCGGCAAATGGCGCCCTGATCTCCTTAAATGACTGCAGCGAGATCAGGCGGTCTAAGTTCGCTTGCGCCGATTCCACGTTGTCCTGTGAGGCGCGCACATTCGCCTTATTCGCGTTCACCACCGCGGCGGAAGTATCGTAGTTTGACTTCTGCTGGTCGGCGTCCTGCCGTGAAACCGCGCCCTTCGTCACCAGCGTCGCGTAACGGTCCCAAGTTACTTTCGCCAATTCCAACTGGGCCTGCGATTGTTCCAGCGTGGCTTGCGCCTGTCCCAGTTGCTGGCGGGCCTGGGAAACGCCCGCGCGGCCCTGCGCCACTTGTTGATCCAAATCGGGCGCGTCGATGGTCGCCATCAGCTCATTAGCCGCCACCTTATCGCCGATATCCACATACCGTTTAATCACGTAGCCGCTGGCCCGCGCGTAAATCGGCGCTTCAATCAGTGGCGTAATGTCCCCAGGCAACAAGAGGTGGCTGACGAACGGCGAACGCTTCACCTTCACGACGTCGACCGGCGCGAGTGCGGAGACTTCACTCCGCGCCGCCGCCCTCGTCTCCTGACTCCGTTGATGACGGGGTAGCCATCCCAGCATGAAAATCAAAGCCAGTAAGACCGAGCCCACCAGAACGGCGATCATCAGCCCTTTCAGCGAAGGCTTCGGCTTTTCGCTCGCCGCGGCGGGCGGGTTGGGGACATCCTGCTTGGGTGCTTCTTCCACGGATAAAAGATTCCCTCCACTCATTATGGTTTACGCGTTTAGTAGTTCAGGCTCAGATCGCTGAGTATGCCGCGGCCCGCTCTCAGGACCGGTCTCGTGGGCTTCTTTATCAATCTGCTCTTCCCAATTGATCGGCGCGCTCTTCCGCAGAAGGGAGTACATGATGGGCACAAAGAACAAGGTGCTCACCGTGGCCACCAGCAACCCTCCGATCACCGCGCGGCCCAGCGGCGCGTTCTGTTCCCCGCCCTCGCCCAGCGCCAGCGACATCGGCAGCATACCGATCATCATCGCAGTAGCCGTCATAATGACCGGCCGGATGCGTGTGACTCCAGCCGAGTGCGCGGCCTCCATGGCGCCTTTATTCAATAACCGCTCGTCGTTGGCGAACGTGACCAGAAGAATCGAATTTGCCGTCGCGACTCCGATGGACATGATCGCTCCCATCAGGGAAGGCACGTTCAGCGTGGTCTGCGTAATAAATAACATCCAGAGTATGCCGGCAAGCGTGCCCGGGATCGCCATCAAGATAATAAAAGGATCTACCCAGGATTGGAAGTTAATGACCATCAGAAGATACACAAGCAGCAGAGCGAAGAACATCCCCAGCCCCAGCCTGAGGAACGAGGAATTCATGGTTTCCACCTGGCCGCGGACGTCGATAACATTACCCTTCTTCAGTTTGTCGCGGTATTGATCGACAATCTTATACACCTCCGAGGCCACTCCGCCCAGGTCGCGCTGGTCAACGTTGGCGAAGATATCGTAGGTTGGTTGTACGTTGTAATGATCGACAACCGCCACCGTCTTGATTCTTTGGAAAGTAGCCAGGTTTGAGAGTAGCTGCGTCGGGCCGCCATTGCCGGAATTCACAGGGGTGCGTCCAATCGAATCGAAGTTATCCAGATTGGCTTGCGGAGTCTGCACGGCGACCGAGTAATTCACGCCGTTGGCCGGATTCAGCCACTGGTTGGGAGCAATCTGACCGCTGGAACTGAGGGAGATCAGCACGCCTGTCGCAACATCGCGCTGCGTCAAGCCCGCTTGGTCAGCCTTCGTCCGGTCTACATTAATCATGACCGTGGGATACTCGATCTCCTGTTTGATATGCACATCCACCGCGCCGGGGATCGCGGCGACTTTGCTCTGTATCTGCCGGGTGACGGCATAGTTCCCTTTTGGATCGCGTCCCACCACCTGAATGTCGATGGGAGCGGGCAGCCCGAAGTTCAAAATCTGATTGGTGATATTCGCGGCCTGAAAGTAGAAAGTGCATTGCGGGAATTTGTCGTTCAAGCGCTTCCGTAAGTGGCGTTGGTAGACTTGGGTCGGCCCGTGCTTCTCGCGATCCAGCGCGATGAGGATTTCACCATCCCCGGATCCGATAGTCGAGTTATCGCCAAAGGCCAGGTTGACGCCGCTCGCGGGCAGTCCGATGTTATCGACAATGGTCTGAACCTCGCCGTTCGGAATCTCCTGCCGGATCTCATTCTCAACGCGGGCGAAAATCTGTTCGGTCTCTTCGATGCGTGTCCCCTGGGGGGCGTTTACGTGGAGGCGCATCTGGCCCGAGTCGACGTACGGGAAGAAATCGCGGCCCACGATCATCGCGAGCGGCAGCGACCCTACCACGAAAATTCCGAACAAAATGGCCACGGCTGCGCGATGCTCCAGCACATAATAGAGCCACCCCGAGTAACTCGCGCGCATCCTTTCAAAGCGCTCGTCAAAGCCATGGTGCATGCGCCAGATCAGACCGGGGGCATGGGCCGGCTTGCCTTCTTCACCTTGTTGGTAGAGTTCCACTTCCGGCGGCAGCAGGAAATGCACCATGGTCGGAACCAGCGTGCGCGTCAGCAGGTAAGACGTCAGCATGGCGAACACCACCGCCATAGCCAGGGGAGTGAACAGATACTTGGCCGCTCCGGTCAGCAGCAGCACCGGAACAAACACAATACAAATCGAGAGTGTGGAAACAAAGGCCGGCACTGCGATCTGTTGCGCCCCATCCAGAATCGCCGGCACAATGTTTTTCTTCATCCCCAGGTTGCGATGGATATTCTCGATCTCCACCGTGGCGTCGTCCACCAGGATTCCGACCGCCAGAGCCAGCCCCCCCAGCGTCATCACGTTCACCGTTTCGCCCAGGAAACTAAGAATGATCAGTGAAGTGAGAATCGAAAGCGGAATCGAGATACACACAATCAGCGTGCTGCGCCAGCTTCCAAGGAACAGCAGGATCATCAGTCCGGTGAGTGCTGCCGCGATGGCGCCCTCCCGCAGCACGTCATTGATGGCCGCGCGCACGAACAGCGATTGATCGAAGAGCTGGCGAATATTGAGTTCCGGCGGAAGCCCCGCCTGAATGCGAACCAGCGCTTTCTTCACGTTTGCGACAATGCTCAGCGTCGATGCTTTTCCGCTCTTCAGCACCGTCAGCAACGATGCGCGCTTGCCGTTCACGCGGACCACATTCTGTTGCACCGCATAGCCGTCGCGGACATGCGCCACGTCCTTGATGTAGACCGTCGCGCCGTTGACGGTTTTGATGGGCAGATCGTTCAACGCGCCCACCAGCGTTGGACTGCTGTTGAGCTGAATGATATAGTCCCTGTCGCCGATCTTGGCGTCGCCTCCCGGAAGAATCAGGTTTTGGAGATTCAAGGCATTATCCACATCCGTTGCGGATAGATGCTTGGCATACAGTTGGCTGGGGTCCAGATCCACCATGATCTGCCGCTGCTTGCCGCCTTGCGGCAGAGGGACCGAAGCGCCCTGCACCGTCGCAAGCTGCGTGCGGATGAAGTTTAGCCCCAGGTCGAACAGCTCCTGCTCGCTCAACGTGTCGCTTTCGAGAGCCAGTTGCAAAATGGGAACGCTCGAGGCGTCATACTCCAGCACCAGGGGCGGCAGCGTTCCGGGGGGCAAAACCTTGAGAATCGTCTGCACGATCGACGTCACCTGAGCGATGGCCAGTTCCACCTTCGCCTTCGGTTGAAAGTAAACGCGAATTACCGAGACGCCGGTGTAGGAAGTCGAGGAGATATGCTCGATATCGTTCACGGTGGTCGTCATGGCGCGTTCGCACACCGTGACCATCCGCTTCTCCATATCATCCGGAGAAAGGCCCGTGTAGGACCACACGATACTCACAACCGGGATGTCGATGTAGGGGAAGATGTCGGTGGGCATCGTGAGGATGGCCGACACGCCCAGCACCAGCATCAGCACCGCCATTACGACGAAAGTGTAAGGGCGTCTGAGCGCAAGCCTAACGATCCACAAAAGATTTCTCCTGAGCGCGAATAGCTGAAATATACTACCGTACGCGGCCCGAGCGGCAGTTCAGGCCAATGTTCCTTCGGCGCAATCTTTGGGCCTCTGGTTACTGATGCGCTTTCAAGTAAACCGGATTCCGACCGCGGGCTACAATCAAACATGCTGACGCCTACAGAAAAAATCTGGCACAACGGCAAGTTTATCGACTGGGACGATGCCCGCATTCACGTGCTCTCCCATGTCGTCAGCTACGGAAGCTCCGTTTTCGAGGGCATCCGTTGCTACGAGACAACGTCCGGTCCCGCCATCTTCCGCCTCCGCGAGCATGTGCGCCGCCTTATGGATTCGGCCCATATCTATCGCATGGATTCTTTCAGTTTCACCGCCAGCGAACTCGCCGACGCCATGCTGGACCTTGTTTCCGTGAACCGGATGCGATCCTGCTACCTTCGTCCGATCGTTCTTCGCGGATACGGAGACCTGGGGGTGAACCCACTCAAGAACCCGGTGGACGTTTACGTCGCGTGCTGGGAGTGGGGCAAGTATCTCGGCGAAGAGGCCCTTTCGAGCGGAGCAGATGTCTGCATCTCCAGTTGGACGCGGCTGGCTCCGAACACGCTGCCCACCTTGGCAAAGGCTGGAGCGAACTATATGAATTCGCAGCTCATCCGTATGGAGGCCATTGCCAACGGCTACACGGAAGGGATCGCGCTCGATTCGTCAGGCAACGTGAGCGAAGGCTCCGGCGAGAATATTTTCGTGATACGGGACGGCAGGATTCTGACTCCGCCGATCGGTTCGTCGGTTCTTCCGGGCATAACCAGGGATACCGTATTGACGCTTGCCCGAGATCTGAACATCCCGATTGTTGAGTCGGTGATTCCTCGCGAGATGCTCTACATTGCCGACGAAGTATTCTTCACCGGCACCGCCGCGGAGGTCACGCCCGTGCGTTCCGTGGATCGCATCCCCGTCGGAAAAGGCACACGCGGGCCAATTACGGAACTTTTGCAGAGAGAATTCTTTGCGGTGGTGAATGGGACCAAGCCGGACCGACACGGGTGGCTGACGGCGGTGGAATCCCGGCAGACAGTTAGTTTGTGAGTGATCGCGAAACAAGCCGGGCGCGTTCTTTTCGGCTACCTCCCCCGAGATTTGCCGGCCAGAATCGCGCCACGGCCATTCGACGTAGCTCCTTTGTACCGTGAACCGGCCGTCACGCGTCAGCCGCCTGTGAGCGGTTTTCCGGTCATTTCAACAGGTTTGTTTCGCTGTTCTCTGAATCACTTAGCGGCACGAACCTGTTTCAAACTTGTGCATAAAACGTGAATGGCTGAAAACGTTATCACTACCCCGGGCTTTGTCGACCTCCAGGTGAACGGCTTCGCCGGCGTGGATTACAACTCGCCAGATTCGTCCCTCGGCGAAATCGGCGGATCGCTTGACGTGATCCGCAAGACCGGAGTTCTGCGCGTGCTGCCCACCGTCATCACCGGTCCCCGGCTGGAGATGATCGCGGCGCTTCGCAATTTGGCCAGGGCGCAACGCGACCTGCCGAACGGGCGGATGATTGCCGGCTTCCACGTGGAAGGCCCTCACATCTCTCCCGAGGATGGCCCGCGCGGCGCGCACTTGCTCGAATGCGTCCGGTCGCCGGATTTCACCGAGTTTGAAGACTGGCAGGAAGCCACCGGCGCGCAAATTCGTCTGGTCACGCTTTCGCCTCACTGGGATGAAGCTCCGGCCTACATCGAGCGTGTCAAACAGTCTGGCGCCGCAGTGAGTATTGGGCACACCCACGCCTCCCCGCTCCAAATCCAGGCGGCGGTCGACGCCGGAGCTACTCTTTCGACCCACCTGGGCAATGGCGCGCACCGCGTGCTTCCCAAGTTCCCCAATTACATCTGGGAGCAACTCTCAGAAGACCGGCTCACCGCGGGTTTTATCGCCGACGGCATTCATTTGCCGGATCAGTTTCTGCGTCCCGCCGTACGCGCCAAGACGCCCGCGCGGAGCATTCTGGTAACGGATGCCAGTTCCCCGGCGGGAGCGACGCCCGGCAGATACCGGCTGGGAACCCAGGAGGTCGATCTGACGATGGATGGGCGGGTGGTGTTGGCCGGGCAAGATCGCCTGGCCGGATCCGCTCTGAAAATGAACGACGCCATCGCCCGCGTTATTCGCGTTGCTGGCGTCAGTTTCGAAGAAGCGATTCGCATGGCTACCATTCAACCGGCGCGTGCTGTGGGTTTGCCGGAAAACTCCGGCGCCGTCGTCCTCCAATGGGACGGGCGGCACATACGGATTATCGAGACGGTCGTCGAAACTGTCTAAACTGTGGAGATGCGACTTGAAGGGAAAACAGCACTCGTTACCGGAAGCGACCAGGGCATCGGGAAAGCCATCGCAGTTCGCCTGGCGCAGGAAGGGGCCGACGTTGTCATAAACTACCGTTCCAACGCGGCCAGCGCCGCCGAGACATTGAAGGAAGTGGAAGCGACCGGCAGACAGGGCTTCGTGGTGCAGGCGGATCTTTCCAAGATTGCCGACACGAAGCATCTGGTGGATGAAGGCGTCGCGCATTTCGGCAAGCTCGACATCCTGGTGAATAACGCCGGCGTCGAAAAGCGCGCCGACTTCTGGGACGTCACCGAGGAAGACTACAACACTGTGATCAGCACCAATATGACCGGGGTTTTCTTCACCACGCAGCGCTTTGTGCAGCAGTTGATCGCCGCCAACCAGGGTGGCAAGATCGTGAATATCAGTTCCGTGCATGAGGACCTTCCCTTCCCCCACTTCACTTCGTACTGCATGAGTAAGGGAGCGTTGCGGATGATGATGCGCAACCTGGCGATCGAGCTCGCGCCGCTCGGCATCAACATCAACAACATTGCCCCAGGAGCGATTGAAACACCCATCAACACCAAGCTGTTGAACGACCCGGTGTTGCTGGCGTCGCTACAGCACAACATTCCACTCGGTCGTTTGGGGAAGCCGGAGGATGTGGCCTCGATGGCGGCTTATCTGGTTTCTGATGAGGCCAATTACGTCACCGCGGCCACTTTCTTCGTCGATGGCGGGCTAATCTGGAACTATCACGAACAATAGGAGTTTGAAACTTTTCTTGATTTTTCGCGAAAACTTAGCCGGGGGAGCAGCATCCAAATCACTATGCCTGATGGAGTAGCCGAAGAAGTCGATCTTCGCGAGGAAGTGCGCCGCCTCAAGGAAGAGCAGGAACGGCTGAAGAACGAGACCAAGGTCCTCATGCAGAAGGCCGCCGATCAGCCCAAAGGGGACCAGCCCAGAGCCGATCAGCCCAAAGCGGACCAGCCGGAACCCAAGCCGGAACCCAAAAAAGAGACCGGTTCGTTCGTTCGCAACCACCCCATTAAGCTGGTTGTTCTCGTGGTGGTGCTCGTCGCCGCCGGTTTCGGCGGATTCCTTCTTTTGCAGTATCTCGGTTCTTACGTCAGCACCGACGATGCGGAAGTGGGTGCGCACATCAATGCCGTCACCAGCCGCATCAACGGCACCGTTGTCGGGGTTTACGCGGAAGACAATCAATTTGTGAAAGCGGGCCAGACGCTGGTGGACATCGATCCACGGGATTATAAAGTCGCCCTGGTGCAGGCCGATGCGCAGCTGACCCAGGCGCAGGCCGGAGCACGGGCGCAGAATCCGAATGTTCCGATCACCGAGACTTCGCAGGAAACCAACATCACGTCGGCGAGTGAGGACATCACGAACGCCTCGGCCGCTCTATCCGGCGCCAAACAGTCGTATGAATCGGCGGTGGCGCAGTTGAGGCAGGCCGAAGCCAATTACGATAAAGCCGCCAGCGACGAAGCCCGCTATCACGAGCTGGTGCAAAAAGACGAGGTTTCAAAAGAGCAGTACGACGAGAAACTGGCGGCCAAGAAGGCGCAAAAGGCGATTGTGGACGCGCAGCACGCCAACGCCGATGCCGCGAAGGAGACCATCGCGCAGCGTGAAGCGGCGCTCGCACAGGCCCGCCAGAGATCGGATGAAACCCGCACCAACGCGCCACGCGCAGTGGCCATTCAGCAGGCGCAGTTGGTGAGCCGCCAGGCTGACGCCGAGCGGGCGAAAGCCGACGTGGACCAGGCGCTGCTGAATATTAGTTACACCAAAATTCTGGCGCCCGTAAGCGGGATTGTGGGCCGCAGAAGCGTCGAAGTGGGCCAGCAGGTGGCGCCCGGCCAGCAACTTGCGGGTATCACCGACCTCAATGACATCTGGGTGACGGCCAATTTCAAGGAAACGCAGCTGAAGGATATGAAGCCTGGCCAGTCCGCCAAGATCCACGTGGATGCCATCAATGCGGATTTCAATGGCTACGTGGAATCTTTGGCCGGGGCCAGCGGCGCGATATTCAGTCTCCTGCCGCCCGAAAATGCGACTGGCAACTATGTGAAAGTGGTGCAGCGGATGCCGGTGCGGTTGCGGTTCAAAGAGGGACAAGCGGGTCTGGATCGGTTGAGACCGGGTATGTCCGTGGAACCGAAGGTCATGATTCGATAAAGGGTTGCGCCCCGCGACAGCACCCGACTTCGTGTAGAATCACGAAGATGTGTTTCCGTTGGCTTCTCGCTGTTGGCGCTCTCGGCGCAACGCTCGTTTACGCTGAGGACTTCAGCCTGTCGTCAAGCGGTATCGGCCCAATCACGGTCCACACGACCTTGACCTATTCCGGCAAAGGTGAAAGGCTAGTTGTCGCTGCGGACAACGACTCCGGGCAGATCATTCCCTACGTGAAGCTTTGTGTCAAGGCTCAGATAAAAGGATGCCTGTTCGAGATGTGGACGACGGGCCCATGGCTGCCTGGGGCTGAGGTTGATTGGGATGTGTCGAGCGTTCACCATGTATCGAGCCTTGCCCACGAGGTGATGATCGAAGCTCTCACCGCGCCCGCCCCGAAGGCGCTCGAGGCTCCGCCTCCAACGCCCAAACCGAGCGCCCCGCCCGTACCACCCCAACCAGACAACATCGCCCGTCCGAATCCTCCGGCCA
>PLFE01000065.1 GCA_003136675.1 Bryobacterales bacterium | reverse complement strand
TGATGAAGCTGAAGCAGATCGCGCAGGAGCAGCTCAACCTGACGCCGGAACAGTTGACCTCCATCCAGCCGGACGCGCCGGTGATGGAAGCGCTGCGGCTCGATTCGCTGGCTACCGTAGTGCTCATCTCGAGCGTGGAGCGCGAATTCGGCCTCACTTTTGAACCCGAGCAGTGGCAATCGCTCACCAACATCAAAGACCTGGTGGTGATGATTCAGGACGGTCTGGCAGCCCAGGGGGCCAAGGCATGAAGTTTCAGACGCAAGGCGGCACTGTCCTCGACATGCTGCTTGCTCTTGAGACCGTAACGACTCGCGGAGCGCGGTTCCTGACGGCCTCCATGGCCGAGACGTTCTATCCCTACAGCGAGGTGCTGAAGCGGATCAAGACATCCGCCGCCACGCTGCAGAAAAACGGCGTGAAAAAGGGCGACCGCGTGGCCGTCATTCTTCCCACGGGGATTCAGTTTTTCGATGCGTTCCTGGGCGCGCAGCTCGCTGGCGGCATTCCCACCGCGCTCTATCCGCCTTTCCGCATGGGCAAGCTGGACGATTATTTCGCCCACTTGCGGGAGATGATGAACCGCATCGGCGCGCGCTTCCTGATCACCGATTCACGGATCAAGAAGCTGCTGGGTCAGGCGACCACGGTGGAATCGCTCGAGCGCGTGTTCGAGGCCAAGGACCTGTTCGAAAACACCTCGTCCACCGCCGCGGATTGGAAAAAGGTTGAGGTGCGGGAAGACGAGCCGGTGTTCCTCCAGTTCTCCTCCGGTACCACGCTGAAGCCCAAGGCCGTGGTGGTGAGCCATCGCAATCTGATCGAAAACCTGAAAATGATGGGCAACACCCTCGATCAGGTTTATCTTGATGGAACCGAGGCAGATCGCGGTTGCGTGACGTGGCTTCCGCTCTATCACGACATGGGGCTAGTCGGCTGCCTCTATGAAGGGCTTTCCTACCCGGCCACCATTACTTACCTGGGGCCGGAGATGTTCGTGGGATACCCGGCTATCTGGCTGCAGGCCCTCTCCAAATACAAGGCCGTCATCTCGCCCGCGCCTAATTTCGCGTTTGGCCTGTGCCTGAACAAGATCAAGGATAAAGAGATGGAGGGCGTGGATCTTTCGAACTGGTGGCTGGCTTTGAATGGCGCGGAACCCATCGACACCGACACCATGACGCGCTTCGCCGAACGCTTCGCGCAATGGGGTTTCCGGAAAACAGCCATCGCCCCCGTCTACGGATTGGCCGAGGCGGGCCTCGGCGTCACGTTCCCGGAATTGCAGCAGGAGCCCGTGGTGACTGAGTTCGATCGCGATAAACTCTCCACCGAGGGCCTCGCCGTGCGCGGTACCGGCCGCAAACTCGCCTCCGTGGGCAAACCACTGCCCGGCCTGGAGCTTGAGATTCGCGATCCGGACGGCAACGTTCTGCCCGAAGGGTATGGCGGACGCATCTTCATCAACGGACCCTCCATCACCAGCGGCTATTTCAACGACCCCGAAATGACGGCCGATATCATCGGTCCGGATGGCTGGCTGAACACGGGCGACCTCGGCTTTTTCTTCGAACGCAACCTCTATATCGGGGGCCGCGCCAAAGATCTGATCATCCTGCGGGGGCGCAACTACGCGCCGCAGGAATTTGAAGACCCCATCTACGAACTGGAGGGGCTGCGCCTCGGCTGCGCGGTCGCCGTCAGCACCACGGTGGAGGGGCAGGGCGAGCAGATGATCATTCTGGCCGAGAAAGACCCGCGTTCCGACCGGGCCGATGCCGATATCGCCGCCGACGTGAAAACGCGATTGCTGGGCGCGGTTTCGGTGGACCCGTGGCATGTCGAGATTCTGGAAGCGGGCACGCTGCCCAGAACCTCTTCGGGAAAAATGCGCCGCAGCGAAGCTTTGCGGCAGTTCCTGGCGGGCGAATTAACGCCGCCCGAAAAAGTAACGACACTCAAAATCCTCAAGGAAGTCGCCAAGAGCCAGTTGGCCTGGGCGCGCTTCAGCCTGACCAAAAAGTGAGTACTTGTCTGGTGTGCGCGTCCGCCGACCTGGCATCGAGGCCGGCGATGGCCGCGCCTTTTCTCGCCCGCCGCGTCTGGAACCGTCCCCCGTTTCGCGTGGATCTGGTCCGCTGCCGCGCCTGTGGATTCATGTTCTTCAATCCGCGGATGACAGGCGAGGAAGAGCAACGCCTGTATTCCGGGTACCGGTCGGATGAGTACCAGAAAATGCGCCTTTCCTGCGAACCCTGGTATACCGAGGCGTTCAACGAGCGGTTGAATTCACCCGAAGTGTGGAAGACTCGCAAAGAGAAACTCGCGGACGTATTCAAGCGCCACTTCTACGAGCAGCCCATCGCCAGCATCCTCGATTTCGGCGGGGATCGCGGCGATTTAATCGTCGATCTGGTGCCCGGCGCCGAACGGTTTGTCTACGATATTTCGCGCGTTGAGCCGCTGCCGGGAATCACGTCGCTGCACGATCTGGACGCCTGCCGCGCGCGCCGTTTCGACCTCATCGTCTCAAGCAATGTGCTGGAGCATGTCAACTACCCGCGGCAGTTTCTCGGACAGATTGCGGACGTGGCCGCACCGGGGAAGCTGGTTTTCATCGAGGTGCCGTACGAAACTCCCTACAGTGCGTTGAATTTGGCGAAGCGGCTGGCGCAGAACGTGATTCTGCTCGCGGCCCGAACCGGAATCGGACTGCGGCTGATGCGTCCCGCGGCCATGATCCAGATGCATGAGCACGTCAACTTCTTCAACCCCCGCGCACTCGAGCAACTGGTGCGCGCCATGGGCTGGAGCATGATTTCGAGTGGTGTGTACCCCCTCGGAATCTATCGCGTTGGCCCGTTGCAGATCCCGAGCGCGCGGATGGCCTGGTGCGTCGCGCGCACATAAGGCGGCGCCGGTAGCCCGCTAAAGTCCATCCGCCAAGCCTTCAACCGTGGAAATCCCCCGCTCGAATTCGCATACCTCTCCATAGACCATCTCTTGCACGAACGCGGCGTAGTGCGCGGCAAAAGCCGGATCTGCGGCCATTCCTGCGACTGCTCGTTGCGTCTCAGCAATCGGGCTCTCCGGTAAGCCGGGAATTGATGGCCGTACACTTCGGCATCCGCGTGCATAATCGTTTGTGCCAAGGCGATGACGGCGGCGGGTTCATAGAACGCCCGAAGCACGTGAAGATCGTAAACGTGACGAACGAGGGTGGAATCGCGTGGACCGCCAGCGTCGGCCAGCTCCGCACAGGCCCGCCGGGTCAGAGCGACGAATTTTTCTGCGACCGTCTCGACTATCGATGCGCAAGCGATCACCGGCACCTCGGGCGGCAGGTTAAGCGCTTCCGCCACGAACGATCTCACCGGCAGCGGCACTGCCGGAAGCCGCAGTGGCCACACCGCCGTCTCTATTTGAATTTCGGGTCGAAGACTGCCTTTGCCCTCGGCTACAGGAGCATAGGAGAGCCGATACGACGTGTGGCGGCTGACGTTCGCCGAATCGCGATGAACAGGGTTTGCGGGATCGAATCCAAACCCCGCATCCAGCAGCGCCTTCGTGATTGTATCTCGCAGGCCGCGAAGCGCCGGGCGGGTGAATTGAGCGTCCGATGTGATTTTGAGGTCGATATCTTCCGACATGCGGCGCACCAAACGATGCGCTCTACTCAACGCCGTGCCGCCGCCAAACACCAACCGAAACGGTGCCGTATCGGCGGAGTTGATCGCGGCCAGAGCCTTGACCACATACCAGTCCTTTTCCACTAGGGCCGGACTGGGAAGCCCAAAATGATTCTGGACTTCCAGAAGATCCCGAAGGGATGGCTTATCGTTCAAGGACGAGTTCCCGGTTGCCATCACTCAGCCGACGCGAGAAGCGCCCCTTCACTCGCACCACCGGATTCACCGGCACCTGGGTTGAAAGGCCCTCGTTATAAGCACGTTCCGCTTTTGTCGGTTCCCAGACCACGCCGAGCTTCGTAAGGGCCTGGCGCGCCGCGCCCCAAAATCCGTTCGGACTGTAGAGGATGGGCTCACCGGAAAGGCGCGAGATAACTGCGCGGCCATAGACACCGTATCCAAGCCGCACCAAACGCTTTTCGCGCACAAGACCGCGCAGCACCCGGAGCACCTGATCTTCGCCGCCGAGGTCGCGAAATTCACGCGGGAGGAATACGTCCTCATCCCGCTTTCGGGCGATACGGGCTTCGATCTTTTCGCGTAATGTCTTTTCCCGNNCCGACACCGATTATTAGGTTAATGGGACAGGCTCGTACCACGGTAGTTTCTCAAACTCGCTTGGTGACATTCACGTTACGCAGTTGGCGGCAAAGGAGAAATGATGAGAACTCTGATAACGCTCTCATTCGTGGCGCTCGCGGCGGCGGCCCAGGGTCAGTTAGTTAGTTCCTCAGGAAGCGTATCGCCATCCCGAGCCGAACCTGGGGATTTGGATGTCGCCCGAGGAAAAAAAGAAAGCGATGATAGAGCTGCTTCTCAAGTCCGGGATACACCCGGTGGGGCGGGTACTGTTCAACTGCACAGAATGGGCGATGGGGCGGCCGTGCAATTGATTCGGATATTCGGATCGAGGCCTTTGAACGAGCAGGAGCTGACAAATTCCCTTGACTCATGAAAGAGGCGTTCGGTCACGCTGACGCGATCCGGTAGTCCAGGACCGGAAATCGGTCGTCACGAGTTTCTTCCTGGATCATCTTCTTGCGTCGGCACAGACGGACGAAGTTCGCTGGCGCATCGCCGAGGTCGCTCGGTATATCACTCCGGCTCCGGAAACTCAATCTTCACCAGCCTGGAACGATCCTGTCGCGGAGCCTCGGTAATCGTCGCCAGCAGCGAGCGCCCATCGTTGCTCCAGGAGGCTGAACTGACACGCGCTCCGGCCGGATCGTACCGCGGATTGGCGGGCTCATTGAACCAGGTCATCCGCAGCGCTTTCCCAGGAGGGTCAACCGTCGCCAGCCACAAATCGGCTTCGTAGTCAATCGGCGCATCCGGAACCCAGGCCGTCTCGGAAGAGGTGAAGACCAACTTGCGGCCGCTGGGTGACAGACGTGCGAAATCCTGGCGCGCGGCGCGCTTATCAGTGACAGCGCGGCAAGCCGGCCGCGCTACCATGCACGCATAGATTTCCGTTCTTCCCGGGCTGCGAAACGCCGTCACCAGAAGTTCCTGGCCGCTCGCGCTGAAATCGTCAACGTTCGCCAGGGTCAGCCCATCCGGCATGGGGAGATTCATAAGCCGCCCGCCGGTACGAATGCTCGCCGCGCCGGAATCCATCCAAGCCAAACTGGCGCCATCGCGAGAGAAGCGAATCTGGCGGGCTTTCCCCGCCGGAAAGGAATCCAGAATACGCCGGGTATCCGGATCCATCAAGACGATCGCGCCGCCGCTCGCAAACGCGAAGAAGCGCCCCGAAGGGCTCCATTCCGGCGCTGCGCCGGAAGCAATTTTGCGATCCGCCGCCGGGTTCGTTCCGGCCAAAACAATTTGTCCGGCACGCTCGAAAAGAATCCGCGCGTCTTTCGACCACGAAGGATTCCGCGCGTCCTCGCGAAAAGTCGTCACCCGGCGAATCTGGCCGTGTGCGCCCGCGCACGCAGCCAAAGCCCAAACCAGTACGAAGTACTTTGGTTTCAGCGTCAATCCGGCCCAGCTCCTACAATTCTTTGCTCAACGCTTCGCCCGCGAATGTTATAAAAGATCATCGTGGATAAACGAATGAAAAAGTCGAATTCTCTCCTTCTCGGCCTCGCGGCCCTCGCACTGACCGTTCCGGCGCACGCGACGCTGGTGGGCACCTCATACCAGGTGGGCGACATTCCAAAACCTCCCGCCACTGTTTTGCCAGGCCAATTTACCAATAACAACTTCATCATTCTGTTTCAGGAGCAGAACGGACTCATCCTCGCGAAGCCCCTGCCACTCGATGCCTCCACGCCGAACGTCACTTACACTTCGAAGACGCAACTCAACGGGACACTGGTTCCCGCCGGCACCAAGATCAATTCCTGGTACGTGCATGCGGATATCACTGACGCGAAAGTGAAATTCCCCACGCAATTCATCAGTTTCTCGCAGGAAGAAGTGATATTGGGGATCATCGTTCAAACCGCCACCATTGAAGAAACCAGCCCCATTGTCGGTGCGCCGACCACCAAGTACGACACCAACCAGCTCAGCATCGGCCTGCATTTCGCGCCCACCGGTAAGGACACCATCGAACTGGTTCCGTTCAGCACGACGAGCCCGACCAACAGCGTGGATATGAGCGAGATTGTCACCAACGCCGCCCCCACCGATTTCCGCATCATCACTGAGATTGTGACCATTCCGCCGGCCTCGCACAATGCGCTTCTGGGCGGACTGGCAGGACTCGCTGTTCTGGGAATTGCGTTCGCTACTGTTTCTATCGGAACATCGAAGAGCCGCTAAACTATTCCTGAGCGACCGTTTCATATAATCTTTTAAGGACTTTCCATGAAAACATCCGTACTTTATTGCTGCGCCGCTCTTTCTGTGGCGACGTTCGCCGCCTCCAGCGCTTCCGCGCAAACGCCGACCATCGGAGCCATTGTCCACGCGGCCACTTATAGCCCCCCGGGCATTCCCAATTCGGCCATTCCGGAGGGCGGATTCTTCGCCATTTTCGGGACCAACATGGGCCCCGCGGCGGGCGCGTTCAACAGCGGCGCTTTCCAGACAACGTTGTCCGGAGTTTCCCTGACATTGACGGCCGGCGGCAACGCCGTGACGCCGGGACCTCTCCTCTACTTCGTCAGCGGCGGACAGATTAATGGCGTCCTCCCGTCGGCAACCCCGGTGGGCCCCGCGACGATGACGGTCACCTATACGGGCGGCACCAGCACCGCGTTTGCATTCACTGTGGTCCAAAGTAATTTCGGATTCTTCACCCTGAACGCCAGCGGAACCGGCCCGGCCATCGTCCAGGACTACACCAACAACAGCTCCTTGAACAGCCTCACTGCCACGGCTAAGCCCGGTGACACACTGATCATCTACGGCACGGGTCTTGGTCCCGCGGTTGGCGACGTGGATGAAACCAGCACGGGTCTCGCGGGCGGCGTCGGTACAGATCTTCGCACTGCGGACAACCTCGATTTCCACTTGTACCTCGCCGGGACGGAGTACCCCACGGACGTGCTGTATGCAGGGCGCTCCACGAACGTGGCAGAAGATCAGATTAATTTCACGCTTCCCTCGAATGCGCCTACGGGCTGCTTTATTCCGCTGATCATTCGCATCGGGTCCGTTGTCAGCAATAGCGCTTCGATCGCGATCAACGCGAATGGAACCACGTGCAGCGATCCTTATGGTTTGACGTCCGCGCAGATCAACCAGGCGGCTACCGGCACTTTGAATGTCGGGTCGATTCTTCTGACGCGGCTGGCGCTGAACCTCGGGCTTCCCATACCGGAGACCGAAGACGACGCGGAGGCGCACTTCTACAAATTCACAGGAGGGACAGTTCTCACAAATCCCGATTTCCTGTCCCTCTCGTCTTACGGCTCGTGCGAAATCGCGACCTGCTCGAACACCTATACCTGCGTCCCGAGCGCGGCGGGCCTGCCTCTTCCGGGACTCGACGCGGGAAGCAGCCTGAGCGTCTCCGGGAACGGCGCGCCAACCACTTCGATTCCTTCGGCTGGGTCGGGATTTTACGATGTAAAGCTCGGTAGCAGCCCGCTGAAGATCGGCACGTACCCGATGCTAAACTTCCTGGCGCCCGGAACGTACACGGTGTCTGGAACCGGCGGCGCCGACGTACAAGCTTTTTCGGCCAGCATCACTGTTCCTGGAATTCCAAACGTTACTTCGACCGCCTTCACCTGGAGCAGTCCGCAATTTTCCGTTTCCTCGGCGACCGCGAGCCGAGCCAATCCCATTCAGGTGAACTGGCAGAACGCTGGATCGACTGGCTACATGCTGATCTCCGTGGGCTCTTCCTATGAGATCCCCGGATCAAACCCGGCGAACTACAATTCAGCGACAATCACATGCCTGCAGCCGGCTTCCGCCGGCACCTACACCATTCCCTCGTGGCTTCTGGAGGCCCTCCCCGCAAGCGCCTCGGTGAGCGTCGGTGGATTGAATCTACCTGGAGCGGCAGTGCTCCTTGGGCTCTACAACCCCGTTGGCACCTTCACCGCGCCGGGACTGGACGTTGGTCTGGCGAACAGCATCCTCACATCTGGCCAGGACGTTGCTCTGCAGTAACTGCTTCACCCCAGCGGGCTGGCTCACTCCGGGCCAGCCCGCTCTGCCTTAGAACCTCCCGCCGCCCCACTTCCCCCGAAACACAAACTCCTCGATCTTTTTCCGCGTGCGGGGAGCCTCTTCCCTGGCCTTCAGCGCCTCCGGCAGTTCCTCCGGATCGCCCGGATAACCAATCGCCAGCGCCGCTACGGCCTCGTAATCGTCCGGAATTCCAAAGAGCTCTTTGGCTTTCTTCGGATCAAACCCGCCCATCTGGTGAACGAAGACGTCCTCGGCTAACGCTTGAAGCGTCAGGCTCGCGCTGGCTGCCCCCACGTCGTGAATCGCCACGCGATTCGGCGATCCGTCATGCGAAAACTTCAACTTCGCCACCGATAACGCGATCACCGGCGCAGACTTGGCCCACGCGTTCGGCGGGTAAAGCGTGCTGGCGATACGGTCGAACTCCGCCGTGTCCTCCGCCTTTACGCCCAAAATGTACGTCCAGGGCTGCTCGTTATAGCTTGAGGCCGCCCAACGCGCCGCTTCAAACATGCGGCTCAGGATTGGTTCAGGCACGGGTTTGTCCGAGAAAGCGCGCGGACTCCAACGCCGCTTCAGCAGATCGAGAATCTCATGTTCCGGGAGGGCTGGTTTTTCCATCACTCCGTGGGATGCTTCACCCAGCGAATCCGGCGCAACTCATTCAACCCGGAGCGAAACGGCCAACGCCCCAGCGGACCTTTCCGCACATCGTTTTGGCGGCCTCTTCAATACGGTCTTTCGGACCAACAGAAGCAACACAAATCTAATCAATCACTTACCTTGGTTCAAAAAATTGCATCATCCCTGAAATTCAAAATTTCGATTGGACGCGTGCCGCAGCCGTTATCTAAACTCAGGGAATCCGCACAAGTGACTTCGCGGATGGGGACCTATACAATGATGGAAGTTCAAACGTACAGTGAAACCATGGGCAGCCAAGTCGCGCTCCTACACCGCATCAGCAATATTGTCAGTTCCGGCCTCGAGCTGGAAAAGATCCTCCGTGAGCTGGTGGATATGATTCTAACCGTCACCGACGCCGACGCCTGCCTGGTCTACCTGGTGGACCCGGCCAGCGAAGAGATCGTTCTGCGCGCCTCCCACCTGCCGCATACGGACGAAATCGGGCGCCTGAGCCTCCGCATGGGTGAAGGCATCACGGGTTGGGTGGCGCAGCACCAGTCGGTCGTGGCCTTGCCGTATCGCGCCTCTGCGGATACCCGGTTCAAAGCGTTTCCCGGCCTACAGGAGGACACCTACGAAGCGTTTCTTTCCGTGCCTCTCATCGCCGATGGCGAACTGACGGGCGTCATCAACGTCCATCACCGCAAAGGACATCCTCACACCAGCGACGAAGTGGCTCTGGTTACTTTCATCGGCGAACAAATGGGCGGTACGCTCGCGAAATCGCGCCTGGCCGAACAATCGCAAAACTCCGTTCGCCGCCTTGAAACGCTCGCCGCTGTTGCCAAGACCATCAGCGCCGAGAGCTACCTCGACCGCATTCTGCAAACCATCTCGGAAATGGTTGCGGAGACGCTCGATTCGCCAGTTTGCTCCATCATGCTGGTGGACGAAGAAAAGCGCGAACTCACCATCAGCGCGGCCCGCTGCTCCTCACCGGACTACCTCCACAAAATGCCGCTCAAAGTGGAAGATTCGCTCATCGGCCGCGTGGTGCACGAAGGCCAGCACATCGTGGTGCTCGACGTGAAGGAAGAGAAGCAGTACCGCTATCCGGAACTGGCGAGGAAGACGGGGCTGGCTTCGCTGCTCTCGGTGCCCCTCACCGCGCGCGATAAAGTCATCGGCACCATCAACATCTATACGCGTGACCGGCGCGTTTTCAGCGACGAGGAAATCGGATTCGTGAAGGTGGTGGCCGGGCAGGCCGCCAGCGCCATCGAGAATGCGCGCCTGATGTCGGAAACCGTCGAGATGAAGAGAACGCTCGAAACCCGCAAACTCGTGGAGCGGGCCAAAGGCATTCTGCAGTACAAGCATCATCTGACGGAAGAGGAAGCTTATCTGCGCCTGCGCAACGAAAGCCGCCGTCTGCGCCGCCCCATGCGCGACCTGGCCGAGGCGGTCATCATGGCGGACGAACTGAACCGCAAGGATGGCGAGAAAATCCCCGCCATGCCGGAGCGCGAATACAAAGACCTCATGTAGGATGACGGCCGGGTCGATTCAGGCCGCTAGAATACCTCTATGCCTGAAGACGCGGTTCTCTCGCACATGCGCGCGGACTGGAACCGGCGCGCCGAGGAGGACGCTAACTACTACGTTGCGTTCGGCCGCAAGAACCAGTCCGTGGAAGAGTTCTTCTCTTCCGGCGCGGATCAGGTCCGCGCCTTCGAGACGGAACTCAAACGCAAGCCGGCGGCGTTCTGGAGGGATGCCGCCGCGCTCGAAATAGGCTGCGGACCCGGACGGCTGCTGCGTCCGCTGAGCGGCCATTTCCGCGAAATCCACGGCATCGACGTGTCGGATGAAATGCTGCGCCGGGCGGAGCGGAATCTGCGGGGCGTCACTAATATCCATTTGCACCCGGCCACCGGCGCGGCGCTTGCGAGCTTCCCCAATGACAGCCTCGGGTTCATTTATTCCTACGCCGTTTTTCAGCACATCCCCAGCCGCGAAGTGGTGATGAACTACCTCGCCGAAGCCGTGCGCGCGCTCCAGCCCGGCGGCCTGTTCGTGTTCCAGATCAACGCCTTGCCCGACCGCGGCCATCTGCAATCCACCTGGAATGGAGTGCGTATCAGCGCCGAAGAGATCGTCGCGTTCGCGCGCGGCGCGGGAGTCCTGCTCCTGCAACTCAACGACAAGGAAACCCAATACATGTGGGTGACGATGCGGAAGGTGGGGCCGGCATTCAGCCTGCCCTCCCCGCAGCTCATCCGCATCCGCAACGCCTACACCGGCGAACCCGTTATCCCCGCGAGCGGCCGCTTCGGCGCGGCATCCATCTGGATGGCGCATCTGCCGGAAGACGCCGACCTACTCACTCTGACCGCCTACGTCGATGGCGTGGAGGCTTACTGCTGCTACGTCAGCGGACCCATCAACCGCCTGCGCCATCTCAATATCATCATTCCGCCGGGGACGCGCACCGGTATGGTTCCAGTGGATCTTTACCTCAACGGCCAGCCGGTTTTCCGCGAGCAACTCGCGCGCATCATCCCGCCCGGTCCTCGGTTTCCGCACGTCTGCTCGCTCACCGACGCCGTGAACCTGCTGGCGGCCAACCGGGTTGAGAGCGGCGCAGCCCGGCTTGTCATGGAAGAAGTGAAAGAACCGGAGCGGCTCCGCATCCGCGTTTCTGGGAAGGAGGCGGAGATCTCCTATTTCTGCGTGAACCCCCTGCATGAGCGCTATGAGTTCGATTTCCACATGCCCCCCGGAACGCGCGAAGGGCCCAATCAGGTGGATCTGCTGCTGGGCCAGCGCCGCTTCGCTCCCATCGGCATCGAGGTGGAAAGGGCGCATGCCAGCTAGAGACGCGGAGTTCACCGAGCTGATTCGCAAGCGGATCTCGCAGCTTCAACAGCTTGGCTGGTACCACAGCATCGAGCTCAAAGACGGGCAAGTCATCAAGGGGTTGCAGAGCCTGGAGCACTTGCGCTTCCGGCTGGCGCAATTCCCGGTCCCGGAAGATCTGACGGGCAAACGCGTCCTCGACATCGGCGCGTGGGATGGATGGTTCAGCTTTGAGATGGAGCGCCGCGGCGCGCAAGTGGTGGCCGTCGATTCGCACAAACACAAGAACTTCGAAATCGCCAGGGAGCTACTCGGCTCGAAAGTGGAGCATCATGTCGCCGATATTTGCAAACTGACTCCGGCGGAGTTCGGAACCTTCGATATCGTTCTTTTCTTCGGCGTTCTCTACCATACGAAACACCCGCTGCTGGCTCTTGAGAACGTGTGCAACCTGGCGACCGATATGGCGTTCATCGAATCGCACGTCTCCGATGACGGCGAAGACCCGGCCGCGCCGCCCGTGATGGAGTTTTACGAGACCACGGAACTGGGAGGACAGTTCGATAACTGGGTAGGTCCCAACACTTCCTGCCTTCTGGCTTTCTGCCGCACGGCCGGTTTCGCCCGAACGGAACTCGAAAGCGTGATCCAGAACCGGGCGCATGTAACTTGCCATCGTCAGTGGCCCGCGACTCAGCCGGCAAGCCCGGCGCCGTTCCTGGTGGGGGTGTCACCCAGCGCGGACGGCTATATTTCCATCTGGTTTCGTTCGGAGCAGAAGGAACTCAACTGCGACAACGTCTTCCCGCGGATCGGGCCGTATGGGTCAAGGCCGGTACACGTCTCTCAAACCGACGCCGATGGCTGGCACGTCAACTGCAAACTATTTCCAGGCGAAACCGAAGTCTCCCTGCATGTCCGCAACAGCGCCGAAAGCAACCGTGCAAGGGTGGGGCAGGCACTTGGACTGCCGCAGACGGCGAAGCCGAAGATCCACTCCGTAACAGATGGCAAAACCTGGGAACTCTCCCGCATCCACAGCGGCTGCATCTCCATCTGGGCAGCCGGGCTAAATGACGACTTAGTCAAAATAGCCATAAACGGAGTTTACCTACCAGCAATCTTCATCTCCTGCCCGGACACCGAAGGCCTCAGGCAAGTCAACGCAATCTTACCCGCGTCACTCAAACCAGGCGAAGCCCGAGTGTCGCTAGTATCGGGAGAACTAGAGTCCGACCCGGTAACGGTAGAGGTCGTCAATGATAGTCAATGATAAACCCGCACTAATACGGGACTCCCCACACTAATAACCCGTTTCTTTCCTGAAGCCTCCAGAATCGATATCGCGTCAGGCATCTGACTTCGAGCGCCCGGAATCGTCGAGTCCTCTCCCAGGACCACATAATAATCGACCGGCACCGGCAAAGTCCGAACCAATTGCGCGATATCTCGCGGAGGAATTACATAAGCCGCTTCCACAAGCTGCAACAGCCACTGCTGCGAATCGGTAAAGATGGGTTGAAACCCCTCGGGAAACGCCCGGCTGCCGGCTTCATAATCGCTCAACACAATCGACTGGCTCCCGGCGGCGGCATAGGAATCGGTATGAAGCAGCGGAATAAACAACAGATCCGTTGGAATGCCGGTTTGCATCGGATATTCCAAACGGACGAGCGTAGAACCGCGCGGAATCTGGTCCAGCGCCGAGAGATAAGTCTCGGCCAGAACATTGGCCCGATTGTTGAAATCGCGCGCCTGAAGCAGTCCAAAGATCACCAGCGCCGCAGACCCGGCGTTGATCGCGATCCAAAGAAAGCGGGGCAGCGGAACGTTCGAAATCAGCACACCCGCGAATAGAAACGCCGCCCAGATCAATCGCAGTTTCACTTCGCCGCCTCCAAATCCCTGATCCGGACCAACAACGGCCAGCAGCGCGAGCAGCAACGCGGCAATGGCGAGCCCTCCGCGGACACCCTTCCACTGCGCCGCCGTCATGAAGCACAGAGCCATGGCGAATGAGAGACCCAGCGCCGCGTACACCCACCCCGCGATCCCGCTCATCCCCGCCGACATTTGGAACAGATAAGCCGGAAACAAGCGCCAATTGAATCCGGAGCTCGCCGGAATGCGCATGGGGAAAGACAGCGCCGCATAAAGCAGCGTCAACAGAATGCCGGGACTGAGCGCGGCCAGCAGCCATAACAGTTTCCTCATGTTGAACCTGGACGTCCAGCAAACAATGGCCACCAGCGTGATCACCGCAATCAAAAGAGGAAGAAGAGAAGTAAGATAGAGCGCGGCGGAACCCAAAGTCAGCACGATGGTTCCGCGTTGAGTCCGGTTCTCGATCTGTGTGATGCCGTAACTGATTAAAACCAGACAGGCGCTCATGCCTAACTGGAAGTTGTAGTAACCCCTGGTGAGGAAGTATGTCTGGATCAAGGCGTTGGCCAGCGGCGACCAGTGGCGGCCTTGGCGGAACACGTAAGCGAATGCAAAGAAGTGGAAGACAAATACGAAGCTGACGAGCAACTGTTCCGCGTGCGCCGTGCCTGCCAAGGCGACGAACGCTCTCAAAATCAGCGTGGTGGCCGAGTTTGGAATTAACTCATGCTGCAAACGGTAGACGGTTTCATACTTCGAATGCGGATGGGTGAGTAAGTCCCATGTCACGACACTTCCATACACATGGGAAGGCCCGTCCTGAGTTATAAAGAGATGCGCGGTCCAGGGCAGCGCTACCTGAAGACACAGCAACCCAAGCGCGACAGAAGCGAGAACCCGGTTTGGCCAATCTATACTCGTATTCATCGGGTGAGGCACGGAACGAGCACGATTCGCCCGAGTATAACAGCGCCGCAGCTGTGAAAGCCTTCGGGCGCACCGCGCTCGCGGCAGCCTTGGCTTATGCGGCTTACACCTTCTGGCTGATCGGGCGGATGTTCTGGTTCCTTCATTACTCCATGACAAGTGCGATCCGGATCGACGAACTCGCCATGATGGAGGAGATTCGCCTCTTCCGCGAGGGCAAATACGGGATCGGTTATTTATGGGCAACTTACTGGGGCCACCGGCTACTTATCCCCAGGTTGCTCATGATTGCCGATGAGCGCTTCCTTCACTTTTCCAATACTCCCCTGGTAGTTGCCGGCGTGTTTGCGCAGACCCTGACCACAGTCCGGCGGAGGCGTGGTGCGGCTCTAAGCGCACGCCCGAGGAACCCTACCGTGAAGACCAGCGCCATGCCGCGCGCGGTTGGGCAATCGCGGGGGCCTGCGCGTGCGGGACCATATGCGGCTTATCAATGGGGACGGGCGTGCTCCTCGGTCGCGTTCTTCGGTTCGCAGGAGCGCCGGAGATGGTCACGAGCACATGTTGCAAGTTGGGAAGCGCCAGGCTTTCAAGCGGCCTGAGCACTCCGTTCTCGTAAATGGCCTCGAACGTCAGTCCCATCATTCTCAGTTTAACGCGTACCACGACAAATCCGCCGTACAGAACGCTGGCGAGATCAACCAGGCTGGCGAAATCGGCAGACGCAACGCTCCTAAAACCCTTCCCAAACAAACGCCGGGAACCGCCGCATCGGATAAAACCCCATCCTGCGGTACAGCTCAATCGCTTCGCCGTTGGCGCCCGTCACCGTCAACGTCGCTGATGCGCATCCGTGCAGGCGCATCAGCAGAAGGCTCTGGCGCATCATCTCGTATCCCAGGGCTCGCCCGCGCGCGTCTCGCGCCAGGCAGATTTGCGTAATATGCCCCACTTCCGGACCCACCACACTCGCCAGGCAGATGCCCCACATCCGCCCGCTCTCTTTTTCGAACGCCGCCAGCGAGGCCTCGGGCAGGAAATTGCCGCAGCCGGGATACTGCACGATGTTGAACAGAAAGCGCCTCGCCCCTTCCACGGACCGGTACTGATCGTTGATCAAGGCGTCCACGTGGCCCGCATAGGCGCCGGCGATCAACTGCGCGGCTTCCTCCTGCCGGTGCGTGGTCCACGCTTCGAGAGAGATTCCCGCGATCCGCGCCGGCGCCAGGCGGTCCAGATCCGCCAGATCGACTTTCAGAAACTCGCGTTCAAATGTCTGCAGTTGCGCCGGACGGGGCAGCTTCCGTTCGCGGTTTCCAAACAGGATCAGTTGGCTTTCCACCCGCCGCACATAGGGCGTCGACGCCAGTTCCTCCAGCACATGCGACAGCAGACGGTACTCGTTCTCTACCGTCCGGTAGGGCTTGCGGATGTAAAGATCTCCGATGACGCCCTTCTGCTCTTCGAGAACCGAATAGCCATAGCCCACCACGGCGGAATTCGTCACCAGCGCCGCACCATGCAGCGCGCGCATGTCGGCGTACTTCCGCACCAGGGCAGCGGAGCGTTCAAAGTCCCAATCGAGTTCGTCCCGCCAGTAGGCAATCTCTTCCTGCAGGAGCGCATCCAGGTCCCCGCCGGACAAACGCCGCAGATCCCAAACATCCAAGCCGGGCTGGAGAACCGCCGCCATTCGTCTCCGTTATACCAGAGAAGCGACGGCCGCAAACACCTGTTCGGGCGAAATAGAGTGGAGGGAAGTCCCGGAAATCACCCGAACGTGAGGCCCCCGCGGCGCCCAGACCACCGGGTCGCTCGGGCCGAACAGCGCCACCACCGGCGTTCCCACTGCCGCCGCCAGGTGCGTGATGCCGGAATCGTTCCCCACGTAGGCGCGTGCGCCGCCAATCCAGCGGGCGAGCTCGAAAAGATTCCCGATACGGCGGGCGTCGTCCAAAGGCTCGTCCGGGCCGGCGCACCATGCAACCGGTCCGCACAGCGCGGCCAGCACTCGAAAGCAGTCCATGGGCCATCTTTTTGCCGGGCTCGACGCAAAAGGATGCAGGATCACGAAGTCCTGACGCGCGTGCGGACCAGTGTCGAAAGAGGGAAACCCATCCGGCGCGCCCACTTGTCCGCAGAAGAATTCAGTGGCATTCCGTCCGCTGCCCGCGGGTGGAACGGATTCAAAGAATCGAAACGGCAGGTGGGAGACGGACCCGCGAAAATCCGGATTCGCCGCGCCATACCAGCTACAAATCTCATCGAAGCCGCGCAGGCGTTCGAAGACATCTTCGGCAGGCAGCACGCCGATCCGGTCCAGCCCGGAACTGCCGATCGAAAGAGCGCGATCCGCAAAACGGGCCAGAGGCACGTTCTGTTCGGCGCACCATATTTCTGTGTAGGGGGCTTTTAGATGCTGAAGTGCGGGGAGGGAAACGACAAAATCGCCAATGGCCCCAGGCCGGATGAGTAGACGCTTACGCGGCGCGTTCATCCGGCCCAGGGTTCATGATTTAGTCAATGCTGATGTAATAGACCGACGTGGCGACCAGCGTCTGTCCGCTGTAAACGGTCGCGATAATCTCTGTCTGACCGGTTGTTGCGGGAGCGGTATCGGGGAAATAAGCCAGGGCCTCTTCACCAGGAGACAGCGTGAAGGGGAATACAACCTCAGTCTGCGAAATGACTTTGCCGTTCTGCATGACGGAGTAGAATACGGCCGGCGCGCCGGTGTATCCAAAATCCTGCATCTGAACCGTCGAAGTCATCGCGGAGCCTGCCGGAATGACATCTTGCAACCACGGGAGGTCAACGTAACCTTCGCCCGCGCAGTTGTAGCACGGAGTGGCGCCGCTGGTTCCTACCGAAACGCTGGTGATCGTGAGGCCGAACGGGCCGCCATTGCCGGTAGGTGTGGCGACGATTGGACCTTTTACGGCAACGCCGATGGGGTGATTGACGGCTGCGCTTGCGCTTACGCTTGCAACTGCCGCGATTGCGACTACTGCGAACATCGTTAGAGCTTTCTTCATGATTTCTCCGAGACCTTTTCTAGTACTGAAGTTTGCGCACAGAGAGCGCAGGGTTTGTTATACCATTCTGTTACTCGAAATACATCAAAACCCTGATACTTTTCTGTATTATCCCTGACCTTTCCAGCATCACCCCTATCTCGATCTAAAAAGCTATAATGAGTCTTCGTTCGCATGCAAGCCAATAACATCCTTTCTTTTGTTGGAAATACGCCGCTTGTTCGTTTGGAGCACGTCGCCCGCGAGGTTCCTGGCGTCGAGATCTACGCCAAGGCGGAGTGCTTCAACCCCGGCGGTTCGGTGAAGGACCGGCCGGCGTCGCGCATGATTTCGGAAGGCGAGCGTTCCGGCCGTCTGACTCCGGGGAAGGTCATCCTTGATTCCACCAGCGGCAACACCGGCATCGCCTACGCCATGNNATTGTTTTCACCGACCCTGGAGAGGGCTCAGACGGCGCCATCCGCAGGTGCCGGGAAATCTACCAGGCCAGCCCGGATCTCTATTTCTACCCCGATCAATACAACAACCCCGACAATTGGCGGGCCCATTTCGACACCACGGGACCGGAAATCCTGCAGCAGACGGGCGGACGCATCACCCACTTTTTCGCCTCCCTGGGAACCAGCGGCACGTTCATGGGAACGGCCCGTTACGGGNNACGGCCCGTTACCTGAAGCACGAGAAGCCGTCGGTGGAGTGCGTTTCCGGGCAGCCAGCGTCGGGTTTCCACGGACTTGAAGGTCTGAAACACATGCCGACCGCGATCGTTCCCGGCATCTATGATCCGTCGCTCGCCTCCCGCAACATCTGGCTGGAGACTGAAGACGCCCACCGGATGGTGAAGCGGCTGGCGCGGGAAGAAGGTCTGCTGGTCGGCATCTCCGCCGGAGCCAACGTGTGTGGCGCGCTACAGATCGCCCGTGAACTTTCCACCGAGGGCCGCGCCGGGGTCATCGTCACGGTGCTCTGCGATGGGGCCGACAAGTACCTGAGTGAATCCTTCTGGGATGATGAAGATTCAAACTAAAATACAGTGATTCATATTGACGAGCAACCCTGGCGCGACATGCTGGCCCACGCCGAGGCAACCTACCCCGACGAGTGCTGCGGCGTCATGCTGGGCGCGGTGGACGAACTGAAGCTGGTTCGGGTGGCCGTTCCTCTGGAAAACGTGGCCCAAGGCTCGCACCGCGCCCGCTACGAACTGGCGCCGGAAGACCTGATTCGCGCCGAACGCGAAGCGCGCACGCGCGGGCTGGACGTGATCGGCATCTATCATTCGCACCCCGATTGCGATGCGTACTTCTCTGAAACAGACTTAAAGAACTCGTGCCCCTGGTATTCTTTCGTTGTCCTCGCGGTCTACCAAGGCCGTTTTCGCAATGCCAATAGCTGGCTGCCGGACGCTGAGCAAACCAAGGCCGAGAAGGAAGAAATGACATGGCCAAAATCCTGATTCCAACGCCGTTAAGGCAGTACACCGAAAAGCAGAGCGAGGTTTCGATGCCCGGCGCCACCGTGGGCGAGGTTCTTTCCGCCCTCACGACGCGTTACGCCGACCTGAGAAAACAGCTCTACAGCGATGCGGGCGCGCTACGCAGCTACGTGAACGTCTACGTGAACGACGAGGACATCCGCTACCTGGAGAAAGACAAGACCGCGGTAAAGGACGCGGATACGCTGACCATCGTTCCCTCCATCGCCGGCGGTTCGACGTTGGTCGCGGAACCACAACTGGCGACCGAACTGACCAAGGAGGAGATTCTGCGCTACAGCCGGCACCTGATCATGCCGGAGGTGGGCGTTGAAGGTCAGTTGAAGCTGAAGAATGCGAGCGTGTTGTTAGTGGGTGCAGGCGGTTTGGGCGCGCCGCTGGGCCTGTATCTGGCCGCGGCGGGAATCGGGCGCATCGGCCTGGTGGATTTCGATGTGGTGGATCACACCAACCTGCACCGGCAGATCATCCACGGCACGAAGGACGTAGGCCGGCGCAAGCTGGATTCCGCGGCCGATCGCATGCGCGACATCAATCCCAACGTGAAGCTCGATCTGCACGAAGTGGCGCTCACCAGTGAAAACGCGCTCGACATTTTGCGCGATTACGACATCATTGTCGACGGTACCGACAACTTCCCCACGCGCTACCTGGTGAACGATGCCTGCGTGCTGCTGGGCAAGCCGAACGTCTACGGGTCCATCTTCCGTTTTGAGGGACAGGCCACGGTGTTCGCGTATCCAGGCGGACCGTGCTACCGCTGCTCGTATCCCGAGCCGCCGCCGCCGGGACTCGTCCCGAGTTGCGCCGAAGGCGGCGTGCTTGGAATTCTGCCGGGTATGATTGGCGTGATCCAGGCCACCGAGACCGTGAAACTGATCATGGGAATTGGTGAATCTCTCGTGGGGCGCCTGGTGCGCTACGACGCGCTGGAGATGCGGTTCCGCGAGTACAAAGTGCGGCGCGATCCGGAGTGCCCCGTGTGCGGCGACCACCCCACCATCAGGAAGCTGATCGACTACCAGCAGTTCTGTGGTATTCCTCAACAAGTGACTACTCGGGGCGAATTAGACGTTACGGAAGTGAAACAGAAGATCGATCGCGGCGACGATTTCCTTCTGATCGATGTGCGCGAACCGCATGAATATCAGATTGCCTGCATCCCGACGGCGAAACTGATTCCGTTGGGCGAAGTTGCCAAACGGCTGAATGAAATCGATCCGGACGCGGAGATTGTGGTGCATTGCAAGAGCGGCGGGAGAAGCGCGAGAGCGGTGGAGATTCTGCGGCAGAACGGCTATAAGAACGTGGCCAATATGCGCGGCGGGATTTTGGCGTGGAGTGAGAAGGTGGATCCGCGCGTGCCTAAGTATTAGGGTTGGCGGTGCTGAGGCGCCGCTTTCCGGGCCATCAAAGCATGAATCGGACGCATCAATTATACGTGGCGAACTAACCTCGAGCCTACCAGCAAAAGCTATACCGGGCCGCCGGCCGAATAGTTTGCGGGTTCGCGGTGTGGTCAGGTCGATTCGGGCTGCCGGACTGTCTAGGCGTCTAGTTATAGCTAGAGTTTTCCCGCTCCCAAAGGTCGAGCCCATGCGCCCTTTCTATGGGCCTTTTGGCCTGTTTGAGATGCGCAAGCATCGTTCACTAGGTAGCGCGTGGGGAAGTTGTCGGTGCCCCTTCCAGTATAGCCAGCGCGCGGAGTACAGCCGCCTTAAGCCGGGGTAGATCGTCCGTGACTGTCCTCCAGACCGTCTCAAGATCGACCCGTTCGTATGCGTGGCGCAAGAAGTTCCCCGTCGCTCTGATTTTGGGCCAAGGCTGATCTGGGCAGAGAAGGACCGCCTGCTCCCCCATACGGATCGCGGCTTCGCTGACGACGAGTAGCTTTCGTTCCACGGCGGCAATCGTCTTTGGGTCTTCCCGGAAGGTTTCGAAATCCATTCCCAACGTAAACTCTTCGATCAAGGAAATTGCGTCGGCAATATCGCGCAGGGAGAGCGGGGGCGGTCTAAAAGACAAGGACAGATTCCCGGTCTGCCCGAGCCTTCACGGGTTCTTTCAGCATTTGCCGGTCGCACAATTCCACGCGAGTCTTCAGGATCTCGCCAAGCTCTACTTCAAGACCCGCGACGTCAAAGAGCGTCAGGCGCTTTTCGCGGTCAAAATCCGCCATCAGATCTACATCGGACTCCGGCGTATCGTCGCCGCGCGCTTTTGAGCCGAACAGGCGCAGGTGCAGGATTCCAGACCGATTGAGTGCCGGTTGATGCTCCAGCAATTTCGCCTTGATTTGCGCCTCGTCCAGTGTTCGCACCTATCCCCACTTGATCAAACTGGGCACCGGCCTGGTCAACGGATCGTCAAAATGATTCGGACTAATCCGTAACGCATAACCCAACCGCCCGGTCTGTCTCGGCGCCAGATCCTTCTTGTAAGTGGTCGCGGTTCCATTCTGCTCCATGGCCTTCAGCACCGTTACTTCCGTGTGCTCCAAGGTACCGTTCGAACCCACATGGCCCCATACCACCTCCACGCGGACATCATCCGGGTTCAGCCCAGCCAGATCGATCTTCGCCAGGATCGGCACCGTCTTGCCGCTGGTGAGCGGCTCAGTGGGCGTAGGTCCGGTCTCGACGAACCGCACACGGTCCCAAACCGCATTGATCTTCTTCGCCCACGCCGTCCGCTGGCGGGCTCGCTCGAAGTTGTTGCTGCGCAACTCAATCGCCGCGGCGTGCGCGGGCGAGTAGAGTTCCCGGTCGTACTCCGTCACCATGCGGCGCGCATCGAACTGCGGCGCGATGGAGATGATGGATTGCTTGGTCCGCCGGATCCATTCCGAAGGAACGGCCGTGCGCCGGTCATAGAACATGGGAACGATCTCGTTCTCCAGCAGATAGTAAATGGCGCTGGCGTGCAGCCCGTCCTGGTCTTCCGAATACGGCTCGCGATCGCCAATCGCCCACCCGCCGGACGCTTCGTAAATCTCATCGAACCACCCATCGAGAATGCTGAAGTTCAGCACTCCGTTCATGGCCGCTTTCATGCCGCTGGTTCCGCAGGCTTCCTCTCCGCGCCGGGGCGTATTGAGCCACATATCGACGCCTTGGATCATCTCGCGCCCCACCTTCATGTCGTAGTCCTCCAGGAACACGACATGTTTCCAAAGTTCGGGATCGCGCGAATATTGCGAAATCTGGCGAATGAATTCTTTCCCCGGCGCGTCCTTCGGGTGAGCTTTGCCGGCGATCACAATCTGCACCGGCTTCTCGCGGTCCAGCAGAATCTTCTTCAAGCGCGCCACATCGCGAAACAGAAGAGTCGCACGCTTGTAGGTGGCGAAGCGGCGCGCGAATCCAATGGTGAGCGCATTCGGGTCCAGAACGTCGGATGCGTTCTTGATCTCTGTCGCGGCGGCTTTGCGCCGCGCTGCGGATTCCATCTGGCGCTCGCGAATGAAGGCAATCAGACGCCGTTTGCGGCGGCGGTGCGCTTCTGCAAGTTCCTCGTCGGGGATTTCCTTCACCTGCTGCCACACCAGCGGATCTTCGGTCCAGTCCCGCCAGCCCGGCGGCAGGTATTGATCGAACAGATCCGCCAGATCGCCATTCAGCCAGCTCGGCAGATGCACCCCGTTGGTGACCGAGGTGATCGGGGTCTCCCACGTGGGCAGTTCGGGCCACAGGCTCGACCACATGAATTGCGAAACTTCCCGGTGCAGGCTGCTGACCGCGTTACGATATGCCGATGTGTTGATGGCCAGAATCGCCATCGACAACTGCTCGGATCGATCGTCCGGATTCTTGCGCCCCAGCGACATCAGCTTGTCGAAGCTGATGTTTGAATCCGCGCAAAACTTCTCGAAATAGTGGTAAACCAGGCCGGGGTCGAACAGATCGATTCCCGCGGGCACCGGCGTGTGCGTGGTGAATACATTGTTGGACCGTGATGCTTCGAGCGCCTCCTCAAACGAAAGCGCGAAGTTCTTCATCAGACCGCGAATCCGTTCCAGGGCCAGGAACGCGGAGTGTCCTTCGTTCATGTGATAAACCGTCGGCGCCAGGCCGAGTGCTTTCAAGGCGCGCAGCCCGCCAATGCCGAGAACAATCTCCTGCCGGATGCGCGTGTCGTTATCGCCACCGTAGAGTTGATCGGTGATGGCCCGGTCTTCCGCTCGCGTGTTCTCGGGAACGTTGGTATCGAGCAGAACGAGTTGCACGCGGCTCACGTTCAAAAGCCAGATCTTGATCTGCACCGGACCGGTGGGCATGTCCACCGAAACGCGAATCTCCTTACTTGCGGCGTCCATGGCGGGCAGAATGGGGAGCGTGTAGAAATCGCTGGCGGGAATGCGCTCCTGCTGCCAGCCATCCGCGTTCAGGAACTGGCGGAAGTAGCCGTGCTGATAAAGCAAGCCCACGCCCACCAGAGGCACATCGAGGTCGCTCGAAGACTTCAAATGATCGCCTGACAAAACGCCGAGGCCGCCCGAATAGATGGGGATGCACTCCGTGAGGCCATATTCTGCCGAGAAGTAGGCAATCAGCTTGCGGCCCTTGTTTTCGGGCTGCCGCTTCATGTGCGCGTCATACCGGGCACAGGCCAGTTGGTATTGGTTGAGATAACGCGGATCGGAAGCGGCGCGCTCCAGTGTGGCCTGGGAAACCCGCCCCATCATCACCACCGGGTTATAGCCGGCTTCCTTCCAGACTCCCGGATCGAGGCGGCGGAACAGAGCCCGGATCGCAGGCTCCCAACTCCACACAATGTTATAAGCAAGCTCCGGCATGCGAGCTAGCGCCTGCGGGATAGCGGGACGGACAAGAAATTCGCGGAGCGGCTGAATCTGAAAACCCATGGGTCAATGAAGGCGTAAAGAACCAGTATAGGCGGGGGACCCGGTCCGTTGCGGTGGGCCCGGTACCAGCGGTGGCTATTCCACGTTTACCGTGGTCCCGCGCGCGCCGCTGCGCGACAGGTAGTCGATGCCGGTGTCGAGAATTGTCCGGAAGCCCTTCAGCACTTCGACCGCGGCGGAACGGAAGTGCTCACCGGTCTTGCTGGGGTCGAACTCGCGCGCTTTGTGCGTGAATCGCGGTCCGGCGCCGTGGCAAAAGCAATCGCTCTTCGTGCTCTCATTCTGTTCGTCCATGGATGACTCCTTCTTATTCGACTAATTCGACAATCAGTTGCCGGTTCTCGACGCGCGCACGGCCCGGTGACAGATTCATCATCGAAGTGGGAAGTCCCACATGCCGTCTCAGCGTTCCGATCTCGACCACCAGTTCGTCGCCCTTCTTAAACAATTTTACGTCTCCTTTACCCACAAAGGGAAGGTGCAGAATCACTTCATAATGCGAATTGACTTTTCGGAACTCGTAAGGAGCGGTCAGCCGGGTCACCGCGGCCGGGTCGGCCTCGGACGGATAGAGCACGGCCGCCAGCGTATCCAGACGGCTCGCACCCACCACTTCGCGCGTGAACAGCGGGATGCGGCTCACCGGAACGGGCGCGAAATAAGCCTCGATTTCCGACAGAATCTGCTGCTGTGACGCGCGCCACTCGCGAAAAAATTCGTCGGTGACGGCGTCCGGAATCACCCGATTCACGATGATCTGATCCACCGTGAGGCCATGGAGCGAGAAATAGACATAGGCTCGCTGCGTCTCTCGCAGCACCATCTTCTCCGCGTTCGTCACCAGGCGAACGCTCGTGATCCGTGGGTTTTCCAGAACCTCGCCAATCCCTTCGAGTTTGGCGAAAAGCTCCTGCACGTTGGTGAAGTAGCTGTCCTTGGGCAGTTCCACCGGCGAGACGTGCTTGGCCAGGGGGCGGAACGCCTTCAATAGCCCGCGCTGCATGGGGAACACGTGCTTCATGTACCAATCGAGCGTGGCCGGCATGCTGACGAAGCGCAGCGATTCGGCGGTGGGCGCGCAATCCAGCACAATGACGTCAAAACGGTTTTCGCGCCTGTATTCATTGACGTACATCATCGCGCTCAGCTCTTCCATGCCGGGGATGATGGCAAGTTCCTGGGCCTCCACATCGCGAATCCCGGTGTTTCTCAGGATGGAAATGGTGTAAGCCGAAATCTCGCGCCAGTGGCGGTGGATCTCATGCTGGATGTTGACCTCCTGAATGGACAGGTGATCGTTGATGACGTAAGGTTCGCTGGTGCGGCGCTCAAAAAGCGTGGATTCCATATCGAAGGAATCGCCGAGGCTATGCGCCGGGTCGACGCTCATCACGAGGGTGCGGTGGCCGCGCCGCGCCAGTTCCAGACCGGTGGCCGCGGCCACGCTGGTTTTCCCCACGCCGCCTTTACCCGAGAACAGCAGAATTCGCATCAATCGTTCAATACGCTAAATGCCGCCCAGAAGTTCATGCATGGGGAATGGTTCTAAGGAACCGCGACGGGGATCAAGAGCCACGTGTTGTTCGTAACTACGTCGCCGTCCAACTCCCCGCCAAAACAGAACCAGCCCATCCGTTGTGGAATCGAAGTCCACACTGGAAACGTACCGTGCGCTGGGCTCGGTCGCGAGGCTTAGCTCTTCCCACGTCTTGCCATTCCATCCCCAGGTATCGTTCAGAGCGTTCGGAGGACCGGAGGTCCCGCCGAAGACTACGACTTCGCCGAGGCTGGAATCGTAGGCCATCGGCGCAGCCGTTCGCGCGGATGGGCTAACCGCGGGAGCTTGTTGTACCCAGGTGCTGCCATCCCAATTCCACGTGTCGCTGTAATAGATCCGGCAGCAGTCTCCGCCTCCGTTATCGCCGCCAAAGAGCACCACCGTCTTGGTGAGCGAATCATAGGCGATCGGCGCCTGCCGCGGAGACGGGCTTGATGAGGGAAGCACCTCGGTCCACGTCTCCGTCCTTCCATTCCATTCCCAGGTGTCGTTATACGTCACCCCGCCGTAATCGCCGTTATCGGCTCCGGTGCCGCCAAATAGCAGCACCGTCTCCGTGACCGGGTCATAGGCCATCGTTCCTCTCGACATTCGCGCCGCTGGAGAAAACGGCGGAAATTGCTGGGTCCAGGTAGTTCCGTCCCACGTCCACGTATCTCCAAAAACGGAGCCATTGGTGGCGCTGTCCTCCCCGCCGAAAAGCACCACTGTTCCGGTAGACGCATCATAGGCCATGCCGGCAGACCCGCGCGCGGAAGGGGATGTGGCCGGCGAGAGCTGAGTCCAGCCGCCGTGCCAGACCCAGGTGTCGTCGTAGGATACCCCCGGCACAAACGCGCTGCTCCCGCCGAAAAGAACGGTGGAGTCCGTGGCCGCGTCATAAGCCATGGAAGAGCCCAGCCGGGCTGAAGGAGCGGAGAGGAGCGTCGGCTCGACCCAGTCCGGTACGCGTTTTTCCAGCTTCGCGGTCACGTTTAGCGAGCCTGCGTTATCGGAGTAGCAGCTCGGAACGTCGCCGCCGCAGCTATCGACGTATCCCAGATAGAGATGCGTGGCTTTGGCGGGGACGATGAACGTCTGGAGCTTGCCGCTGCCGGTTCCAGTCAAGCCGTCGCCGATGAAGAAAACCTGCCCGATTTCCGGATCGAGGACCGTGAAATCCGTCTGTATCCCTCCTTCCGAACTGTTGCTGATGTAAAAGCGCAGCGTGCTCGGCGGCGCTGTGGGTAAGGTGTCCGTCAGGAAGACGCCCGTGAGCGGTCCGCCGAAATCCGTCAGGTGATCACCGGAAAAAGGACCGATCGCGTTGAACCCCGCGCCTCCGAACCAGAGCAAAAGCCTGAGGTTGTCCCGTCTCCGCCGTATTCCGGAATGCCGTTCTCGGAGGTCCACGCGCCGCTAACCTTGGGAAAAGTGATCGTCTGCCCAGCCCCGGCGGTAAAGCTGAAGACCGCGGGAGCAATGCCATCGCTCCCATCGTTGTAACCGCCCGCGCGATACAGATCCATGGTCGCGTCGACCGTCAGTTTGACCTGACTCTGGGCCATTGCAGGTACAACTCCAGGAATCGCCACCATGAGTGCGGCGACGGTGTGAAACAGCCTCATGCGTCTCTCCGTTTTCGGAATGTAGATCGACTGTTCAGTTTATTATATTTTGGCCAGAAGTTCCTGCATGGGGATTTCGATCTCGCCCGCGTGGATGGTGTCGGAGACGGTTCGCTTTTCGATTTCACCCGATTTGAGGTATTCCCAGCCGATGCGGGTCTCCGGGTTGAAGATCCAGCAATAGAGGACACCCCAATCGTGATACATCTCGCACTTCGCGAGAGCGGCGCTGAAGCGATCTTCTGGCGACAGGATTTCAACGCAAAGCAAGACCGGCTCTGTGGGATAGGGGTCGGCGATGTGTGGGGCGGCGACGTCGGGTATCAGGTAGCGTGTGGGGGAGGGCTTGCAGGTCAACTCTGTAGGCGCTTCGAGCTCACGCTGTTCCAAGAGAAAAGCAATTCTCGCCTGCAGCTACTTGAGGCGCCGAAACATCAATCGACGCCCGCAACNNGCGTAGAAGGATATGTGTCGGCAAGAACCAGCACTATCGCCAGTCGTCTTCGCGGGTGTAGATGCTCTCGCGGCTAATAGCCTTGTCGGAGAGCGCAGGAACGCCGGCAGGAAGCATGTCCGCGACGTCCTCGAAAGTTTGATCGATTTGGTCGGCTGTGAGAACGGCAGTGTCGCTGACCAACGATGCATCCTCCAGTAGTCGATCTCTGATATACGCTTCCACCGACTGGCCGCGCGCACGAGCCTTCGCCGTTATCATCGCCTCGGCCCCGGAAGGTAATTCCAACTGTATAGTCACAGAACCCGCATCAATAACTCTAACAGGTTTGGACGCTGGCCGTCGCAGGCGGTTTGTTCACGGCCCCCAAACGGTGTAGGTGAGCAAAACGTGGTCCGCTTTCCTGGCGGCCGCTTCATCTAGCGTCAACTCGGCATAGCGGCCTTCGTCGGAGCGAACGCAAATACTGACTCCCTTCGCGAGTCCATCGACACGTACCCGTTTCGTAACATATTCGGCGGACGAACACCCTGCAAATCCTCGCTGTGCCGGGGTGCTCTGCGCGAATTGAGCGCCGTGGCGGGACCGCAGATAGAGACGAAGCCCATCAGCTTCCACCCGGAAGTCGCCGCTCTTGCCTGATGGATAGCTCTCGGGCTCCATAGCCGCATACGTCCTTGACGCCTGATGGATTCTGCGCTGAGAGACGCCGCCACGATCAGAAAAAGAGAAGCGCACTTCGCAGACCGCATGATCTTTCGTCGCCTACCGCTGGCTGGCTTCTCCAGCAAGAACGCGCCGATTAAATTCAGCCGATTGACCGCGCGGGACGCTCAACGATTTCCAGTTCGCATGTTGAAAATGCTTGGCGAGAAATACGATCTGGCCGCAGTGATACGGGTAGTGTGCCACCTGCCGGTTAATCGCCTGCATCACCGAATGCACCTCTCCGCGTATGGTTACGGTGCGTTGCAGATCCTGATCGGACAGCGGCTCCAGAGCTTCGAACACGCATTGCCAGCCTTGCTCCCACAGCGCCAGTAGCTCTTTGCGCGAAGCCGGCGGCTCGGCGAATTCCATTTCCCGCTCCCGGTCAGGCTTCTCGCCATCCGTCGTCAGGAAATCTGTCCAGCGCGATCGCATATTGCCGGCCATATGCTTCACGATCACCGCAATCGAATTCATCTCTTCGTCCGATACCGCGATGAGCTGGTCATCTGTGACTTGCTCCATGGCTTTTTCCGCGATGTTCTTGTAATAGCGGAAGACTGTAAGGGAATCCTCAAGGTAAGAGGTGCTGAAACGGTGGGCCATACGGCCAGTTTAAACCGCCGACGCGCGACGAAGCCGATCGCGGATGCCGTCCCATTCCGAGCCTTCGGGCGGCGGTTCCACGGCGATCCAATCCAGATTTTGGGCGTCCAGTTCATGCAACAACGCGTAGAGGCGTTGCGCGTAAGCGCGGGCATCGGCCGGCATATGGATCGGTTGAGCGGCTTTGCCGGGCACAGAAACAAATAGGTATGCTCCGCGACCGGCCGGTAACTCGTTGGCCCGTGCAAGTACCAAACGCGTGCGCGGTTGATAGTGCCGAGCATGTTGGCCGGGCGAACGGCCGATCTGATCGGACGCGTCCACGCTAATGGGACCAATCACGCTTTCAATCTGTTCCCGCGTGATCGAACCCGGGCGCAGCAAGCAAGGGGGCGAAACGGCCAGCACGGTCGATTCGATCCCAACATCTGTCGGGCCGCCATCCAGGATCAGCGCCACGCGATCCCCGAGCGATTCGCGAACATGCTGCGCCGTTGTCGGCGAAAGCTCGGTGAACCGGTTGGCGCTCGGGGCCGCCAGCGGCACGCCTGCTTCACGAATCAGCGCCAGTGCGATGGTATTTGCGGGCATCCGCAAACCCACGGTATCAAGGCCCCCCGTCAAGCGGTCGGGAATAATCGGATTCTTGTGGACCACCAGCGTCAAAGGTCCGGGCCAGAAAAGCTCAGCAAGTTTCTGCGCGCTATCGGGCCAGTCGGCCGCCAGTTCGCGCGCTTGCTCAACACTCGCCACGTGGACAATCAACGGGCTCGACGCCGGGCGTCCCTTCGCTTCATAAATTCGCGCGACGGCTTCGGGGTCCAGTGCATTTGCACCGAGTCCGTAAACAGTTTCTGTGGGAAACGCGACTAACTCGCCGGCGCGAATCGCCTCAGCGGCCGCAAGTAACTCACTCCGGGAGATCATCTGTGTCGCCGGCGGTCTTGCCGGTCTTGCGATACACCAGGTACGCGTGAATCATGGGTTCCAGATCGCCGTCGAGAACAGGGTCCACATCGCCCACCGACAACTTAGTCCGGTGATCTTTGATCATGCGATAGGGCGCAAGTACATAGCTGCGGATCTGGCTGCCGAACTTGATATCGAGCTTGGAAGCCTCGGTCTTGCGGGCCTCTTCACGCTTCTTCTCCAGCTCCCGCTCATATAAACGCGCTCGCAACTGCTTCATCGCCCCGTCGCGATTTTTATGCTGCGACCGCTCGTTCTGACATTGCACAACTGTATTGGTGGGCAAGTGAGTAATGCGCACCGCCGAATCCGTCATGTTGACGTGCTGACCGCCCGCACCCGATGCACGGAAGGTATCGATGCGCAGGTCTTCCACGCGGATATCGATCTTGATTTCGTCGTCGATCTGCGGATACACGAATACCGATGCGAACGACGTGTGCCGGCGCGCGTTGGCATCGAAAGGGGAAATGCGCACCAGCCGGTGGATACCGATTTCCGATTGCAGCAGGCCGTAAGCGTATTCACCGTTTACTTCAAACGTGACCGACTTGATGCCCGCGCCTTCGCCCTCCTGCCGGTCCATGATCACAGTGCCAAAACCCATGCGCTCAGTCCAGCGCAGGTACATGCGGAGCAGCATCTCAGCCCAGTCCTGGCTTTCTGTGCCGCCGGCGCCCGGATGAATGGCCACGATCGCGGGACGGATATCGTTCTCGCCTGAGAGCAGCATGAGCGTCTCCAGCTTTTCCAGCACGCCGCCGTAGTTCTTCAGCGAGCTTTCAATCTCGCCGCTCACGGTTTCGCCTTCGCGCGCAAGTTCGAAAAGCGTATCCAGGTCTGAAGTGAGAGAACTCACCCGCGCATCGTTGTCGATCGCTTCCTGGAGCCGTTTACGCTCCTGCATCACTTTCTGACTTTTTTCGGGGCTGTTCCAGAAATCGGCGCCGGAGATCAGCGCTTCGGTTTCATCCAATTGACGGCGCCTCTGCGCAGCGTCAAAGATAACTCCGGACGGCAGAGGCCTTTTCGCGCAAGGGCAGATACTCGCGGTCGAGTTCTTCGAGGGACATGGCTTCCTTTATGTTACACCGCGATATGATGGCAGCCATCTATGTGCGACATCTCCAGAAGAACGCTGCTGGCGGGAACGGCTGCGTTGGCGGGCTTGGCGAAGGCGCAAGACCTTGTGAACCGAGTAGACCCGCTTTCTCCCGGCGTGTACTTCCACCAGGGCGACATCGAGCACCACGGCCATTGCAACAACGGCTGGATTGTATTCAAAGATTACGTTTTGGTGATTGACGCCAATTTTCCGTCGGGAGCGCGCGAGATCCTGCCCAAAATCCGCGCCATCACTCCGAAGCCCATTCGGTTCGCGTTCGATACGCATCACCATGGCGATCACCTGTACGGGAACCAGGTCTGGGTGGATAACGGAGCCACACCGGTGGCGCACACCGGCGTCATCGAAGAACTGAAGCGGTATGAACCGGGCCGTTGGAATGAAGCGGCCAAATCGCGCCCGGATGTGGCCGCTTCCCAGTTGAAGCCTCCTTCAGTGCTCTTCCCGCGGGAGCTGTTCTTTGATGATGGCGAGCATCGCGTGGAGTTGCTGCATCTGGGCGTTGCGCACACCCATGGGGATGCCATGGCGTGGCTGCCGAAGGAGCGAATTCTGTTTTCGGGCGACGCCTGTGTGAACGGTCCGTATAACTTCGTGGGCGATGGCGACGTGGGGAAGTGGATTGCGACCCTCGATGCCGCGAAGAAGCTGGGCGCGCAAGTGGTTTGTCCGGGGCATGGCCCAAGAGGAGTTGGCGCGGTTCTGGAAGACCAGCGACTATTCTTTTCACATCTGCGTGACCGGGTAAGTGCTATGGTGCAGGCCGGGAAGACTCCCCGTGATATCTATGGGTCGGTTGGCCAGATTCAAGCCGACTTGACTGCCGAGGCGAGAATCGCGCGGTATGTTTCCAAAGACGGACTCGCCGATCAGGTGGAGAAGGTCTATCAGGAACTCACCGGAACTACGTTTCCTGAAGATGTAAAAGCCGGTAAGTCGGCGCGCTTGCGGCACGCTCGCGCCCATGCGCTGGAGTTAGCTTAGCCGACACTCCTTTTTCATCCCACCCCGGCAACCGCGGAAATGAATAGTTTTCTTGGTTGCAGCAGACGCCGGCCCAGCCTGATCGCGGGCCGCTCCACAAACCTGTAACTGAGCCACGCGCAGGCTAGGGCCAATACTAAGTTGAGCGGGAAGCGCTGTAGCACTCCATGGTGGTACCCCGAGTGAAAGAAAAGCTGCTGCCACAGATAGAGGCTGTATGAGAGGCGGCCCATCCATTGAAGCGGGCTTGACTCAAGCAATTGGCTAAGCCGTGCTTGAGGCTGCGCAACGGTTGCTATCAGGACCACCGGGAGCAATAACGCTTGCACGATGAAGTAACCCTGTGGTTGCACCACATTCAGGGCGATAGAGGCAACCAGCGCGCCCACCGCGATCCAACTGGAAGCGCGCGCCGGCACGATCCCCTTCAAATCGCGCCCGTCCGTGAGCAGCGCCAGAGTACAACCCCAAAGCAGGGAATCCATCCGGTAGTCGCTGCGCAGTGGATTATTGCGCAGCATTTCATCGTGAAACAGATCGGTGACCCACGCGTGACGCATGTCGACGCTGCGCCAGATCGCGAACGCCGCGGCGAGCCCCGGTGCAATCCACCGCGCGCGTTTCGAGCCCGCCAGAAAAAGCAGGGCCGGCCAGAAAAGATAGAACTGCTCCTCCACCGCAAGCGACCAGAAGTGTCCCGTGTACCATCCGTGCAGAGGGCCAGCGCCCCAATAGTTCCGTAGGAAGACGAGGCAACTGAAGATATCGGTGCGCGACGCTTCGATAAAGCCAGGGGCCGCAAGCACCGCAACCGCGGCCAGATAGACCAGGGCGGCCGGCAGAATCCGGAACGCCCGGCGGAGGTAGAAGCTACCCAACTCCTTTTCAACCAGCAGCCGCATCGTGATCAGGTACCCGCTGATGGCGAAGAAGAGATTAACTCCGAGGGCGCCGCTCATGGTCCAGTAAGTGGACGGAAATGAGTGGCAGAGAAGAACGCCTGCGATGGCGACGGCGCGCCAGCCATCAAGCGTCGGAATGTAATGGTCGTTGGACGTACCCCGCATCAGGTAATGAGTGCGGTCGGCGCGAGAAACTGATCAGAGAAATTATCGAGTGACGCGCCGCCACTGCTTGCCCACCTGAATCACTAACTCGGCCGCGGGATTTTCCAGCAGAAGCGCGCCACAGCGCTCACCGTTGATCTTCACTGCGCCCGATTTCAGTTTGCGAGTGGCATCGGTAACGGAATCCGCGAGGCCAGCGTGGGCCAGCAGTTTGTCGACGCGTAGATTTCCGTTCGACCACGCTTGAGGCGGAATGGTGGCGGACTGCATCTCTTCGGGAACTTCTTTTTGGCGCACCACGTGCGTAAATTCGTCCTGAGCTTTCGCCGCGGCTTCGGCGGAATGGAAGTCTGTGACAATCATCCGGCCCAACTGCATCTTCGCTTCCATGGGATGCCCTGTGCGCAGCGCCGCGATCTCCGGCAGGCTCAGATCGGTGAGCAGTTCGTAGTAGCGGAACATCAACTCATCGCTGATCTGCATGATTTTGCGGAACATCACCTCCGGCGGCTCGGCGATCCCGATATAGTTGCCGAGAGACTTGGACATCTTCCTCCCGCCGTCCAGGCCTTCGAGAATCGGCATGGTGAGAACAATCTGCGGAGGCTGTCCGGCGTCCTTCTGTAGTTCGCGGCCCACCAATAGGTTGAACTTCTGGTCCGTGCCGCCCAGTTCGACGTCGCATTCCAGCGCCACGGAATCGTAGCCTTGCACCAGCGGATAGAGCAGCTCATGCAGGGAGATGGGCGCCTTTTCGGCGTAGCGTTTGGAAAATTCGTCACGCTCCAACAGCCGCGCGATGGTGTATTTCGAGCAGAGATTTACAAACTCGTCGAAACCGAATTTGCCGAACCATTCGCTGTTGTAGCGGACTTCGGTTTTTGCCGGGTCCAGCAGCTTGAAAACCTGCTCTTTATAGGTTTCGGTGTTTGCCTCGATCTGCTTACGCGTCATTGGGGGACGCGTCGTGTTACGCCCGGAAGGATCTCCGATCATGGCGGTAGAATCGCCTACAAGGAAGATGACGGTGTGGCCCAGGTCCTGGAAGTGCTTCAGCTTGCGGATCAGAACGGTGTGGCCGAGGTGAAGATCGGGCGATGTGGGGTCAAACCCGGCTTTTACGCGCAGTTTGCCTTTCTTAGCGAGGCGCTCGCGAAGATCGTCTTCGCGGATAAGTTCGACGATGCCTTTCTTGATGTAGGCAATTTGCTGATCGATAGGAAGCACTGAGTTCATTTTGACATTTGGAGATTGGGCTGGGTTACAGATCTGTCGGCGTTAGCCCAGTCCGCTTGGCCTCACGCCTAAGCAATCGGTGGAACCGCCTTGACGTTCGATCCGCCAGCCGCCCTTAGTAACGCGCCGAGAACCATCCGCGCCTTACGGGCTGGCCAACTGCTCATCTGGAACCGTGAAGGAAACGCCAAGAAGGAAACGCCAAGCGCAGAGGAGGGAAGGTCACCATACGCGATGCGGTCGGCAATCACTTCGATCGCCAGGCGCTCTGTATTGCTGATTGCCTCGTCGCGTGTCTGGCCGTAACACATCACGCCTGCGAGTTCGAGTGCTTCGGCGATCCAGCGGCCGTCCTCCTCGCGTTCCAGGTCAATCGTCAGCTTCACCTCCTTATCATGCCGAGAAAGAAACGCGGGCGAATATCACGGTCACTATCCGGCTTCGTCCATTGAACCGCCATCGTGTCCTTCAATGCTGCAAATGCCGCCCCAGGAAATCGTCCGCCGCGTGGTAAGCCGTCAGCCAATCCTCATGCAGCAGAAGGTCATGAATTTCATCGGGAAACACGATCTCCTCGAATTCGACATTCCGTTTCCGAAGCGCCTCCACCAACATCAGAGTCTGCCTAAAGTTCACATTCCGGTCGTCATCTCCATGGATCAGAAGCACGGGAGATTTCCAGGTGTCCACAAAGGCCATCGGAGACGATTGAAACGCCACGCGTGCCAGATCCTGACGCTTCTGCGGATCATAGGCCGGCACGAAGTTCTGTATCTCGTCATTCCATTCGTGAACGCCATGCAGGTCCACGCCCGCCGCGAATAGATCCGACGCGCGCGCCAGCCCCAGCGCCGTGAGATAGCCGCCGTAAGAACCACCCCACAAGCCGATCTTGTCGCCAATCACATCCGGCCGCGATCTGAGATAGAGGCCCGCGCCCAGTACATCGTCGAACTCACTTGCGCCGGTTGCGCCGTAGTTCACCGCTTCCCGAAAATCGAGCCCGTAGCCAATCCCGCTTCTATAGTTGATGGATAACACGACGTAGCCCTTACTGGCCAGGTATTGGTTGAATCCATAAGCCTGGTTGTAATAGAACATGTAATGCCATCCGAGTAACATCTGGCGGCGCGATCCGCCGTGCAGGAAAATAACGGCGGGACGCTTGGCGCCTCCGCCTTGCGGCAAAAAGAGCTGGCCGTGTATGGCGAGTCCATCGGCGGCGGGAAAGATGACCTGTTGTGGTTCGACCAGCGATGACGGGGCGGGGAAGTCCGCGGGAAGCCAGTGGGCATCCAGATCATGCACGCCGGACTGGGTCATGATCGAAGCGCGCGCGGGCTGCTTCGAATCCGAACGGAGAAAGGCAACGTCGTTGCCCGTGAAGGCCGGCGACCATTCGAGGTCGAGCGAATTCGTCAGCCGTCGCGCAGCCCCGCCGGCCACGCTCACGCGCCAGAGGTGACGCCGGTCGATGTCGTCCTGGTTGGATGAATAAGCGAGAATGCGCCGGTCCGGCGAGAGCGCCACGTGCTCCACTTCGAACTGACCCGGTGTGAGCTCCACGGCGGCCAACTCCGAACCTGCCACCGAAGCTGCCACTGAGTAAAGGTGTAAGTAACCGCTGCGTTCCCACGGGAAGACCACCCGGTCGCCCGCTGCCCAGAAGAGCTGATTGTCGGAGCCAAGCTCGCGAAACTCGCTGCCTTTTCCCGGTTGTGCGTGCCAGATCTCGCGGCCCTTTCCGCTGGCAACGTCGGCGACGCGAATCGACCAGGGCGCATCGTTCGCGCGGCGCGGCCCGAAATCGAAAGCCTCTTGGCTTGTTGGAACGCGGATAAAGGCAACCTTCGTGGAATCGGGCGACCACGTAGCGCTTCCGTCATTGTCGACCGACGCGTCCAGATAGCGGAGTGCTTTGTCCCCCGGCGTGTAGACCGCTACGAAAGAATGCTGCACGCGCCCGCTGGTGAATGCCAGGAACTTGCCATCGGGCGACCATGTGAGCCCCTCCGCATTGCCCCGCGCGTGGATCAGTTGCTCTGGCTTCTTGCTGCCATCGACCGGCGCGCTCCAGACCTGGCCGGCCGTGACGAAGGCCACGGTCTTGCCGTCCGGTGAAAGGGCCGGGTCGTGACCTTTGCCGACTTCTTTAGGATCTCCGCCCGTGGTCTTCACGATGAAAACCGTCTGCTCCACGCCCGCCACCAGGTGGCGCGGGTTAGGATACTCGCCATGCGCGTTGGTGCCTTCGCCACGCGTGAAAGCCACCACGGCGCCGTCTTCACTCAAGCAAAGCTCGCTCAGTTCCTGCCCGTCGTCTTCGGTGTAGTGCGTAATTTGCCGCCCTTGGAAGCTGGGCGCTTCGGCGAACCAGAGGTTATGCGCGCCTCGTGTGGCTTGCGGCCAGACCAGCTTCCCCCGGGGGTTACCGACGAGCGCACTGGGGAAGGACGAGCTGAGGATGTCGTCGATCGTGAACGCGGGATTCGCGCCGACTGGCGCGACGAGAACGAGGATGGCCGTTACGGCAGACGTGAAGGCGGAGATGACGAGGCGCATGACAGATTGTACCGACTTCCCGTCCCGAACGGCATACTCATAACCGGCCGAAGAGCAGAAACAATCCGTCCCGCACCGCCGCTGCCGCCGTGCCGCTCAAATCACCGATGCTCTCACTTAGGTCCGTTTTGTCGACCGTTTGGATCTGCGATATATTCACTACGCTGGCCTTGGGAAGGTTGGCTTCGCCCGTCTGTAGAAGCACGTTGCCTGGCGCATTCGCCCTACTTAGGTTCGAAGTAATCAGGCACACTACGCTCGTCGCAATCTCGCTGCGATTGAAAACGTCGTTTTGGACCACAACGCAGGGATGCCGTTCCGCCGGTACGGAGCCGGTCGCGGTTCCGAAATCAAGCCAGTACACGCGACCCTGCCGGATTCCGGTCACCAGCGGTCCTTGATCGTTCGACGGAACTTGACCTTCATTGCATTGACCAGGCGCTTCTCTCCCGCGTCCATCCCGCTCGCGTAGACTGCATTGAGTTGATGCAGCATCTTTTCGTGCTGCTGCCGCTTCAGAAAATCGCCGATGGCCAGGGCAAAGAGACGGCTGCGGCTCAGCCCCATCTGCTTCGCGGCGGCGTCCGCTTCATGCAATAGGCGATCCTCTATTGAAATAGCAGTCTTCATGTTACTACCGAAGATTATACCGCAGGTAGTACTTCTAGTGGTGCATCCAGCCTCAGGGTGAAGTTCGCCGTACTGGCTATTTCGGGTTCCACCGGAGCACGGGCCTCCGCGCCGCCCCAGTCTCATCCACGCGCTTCGTCCGCGTCAGATGCGGCGCGTTCTTCAGCAACTCCGGCTCATCATCTACTTCTTTGGCGATCGAGATCATCGCATCAATGAACAGATCCAGTTCCATCTTGGACTCCGTCTCTGTCGGCTCGATCATCAACGCTCCGTGCACGATTGTCGGGAAGCTGACCGTATAAGGATGAAACCCGTAGTCGATCAGCCGCTTCGCCATGTCCCCGGTGCGAACGCCTTTCTTCGCCTGCCGCTGATCGCTGAACACCACCTCATGCATGTTCGGACTATCGTAGGGCAAATCAAAATATGGCGCCAGCTTATACCGGATGTAGTTAGCGTTCAACAGCGCGTCAATAGTCGCATTCCGCAATCCAGGGCCACCATGCGCCATGATGTAAGCCAGCGCGCGAACTAATACGCCGAAGTTTCCGTAAAATGCCCGCACGCGGCCAATCGATTGCGGCAGGTCATAGTTCCACGTCCAATCCGCGCCTTTCTTAGCCAGCCGGGGTGTTGGGAGAAAAGGCTCCAGCGCCTTGGTCACAGCCACAGGACCACCCCCCGGACCACCACCCCCGTGCGGCGTTGAAAACGTCTTATGCAAATTGATATGCATCACGTCCACGCCGAAATCGCCAGGGCGCGCTAAACCCACCAGCGCATTCATATTCGCGCCATCCATGTAGAGCATCGCGCCTTTGGCATGCAGAATCTCCGCGCATTGCACGATGTTTTCTTCAAACACGCCCAGCGTGCTGGGGTTCGTCACCATCACCGCCGCCACGTCTTCGTCCACAATGCGCGCCAGTTGCTCCACATCCATCAAGCCCTTGGCGTTGGACTTGATGTTTCCCACCGTATACCCAGCCATCATGGCTGTCGCGGGATTCGTGCCATGCGCGGAATCTGGAACCAGAATCCGCTTCCTCGGGTTACCGCGGGATTCCAGCAGAGCGCGCACCAACAGGATGCCCGTTAACTCGCCATGCGCGCCCGCCGCGGGCTGCAGAGTAACCGCGTCCAGCCCCGTAATTTCCAGCAGCGCCTGTTCCAGTTGCGCGACTACTTCCATCGATCCTTGCGACAACTCTTCCGGCTGATAGGGGTGCGCCCATGCCATTCCATCCAGCCGCGCCACTAACTCATTTACGCGCGGGTTGTACTTCATCGTGCACGATCCCAGCGGATACATGCCCAGATCGATTGCATAATTCCACGTTGAAAGCCGCGTGAAATGGCGGATCACTTCCACCTCGCTTACTTCCGGGAAGTCCGCGATTTCATCCCGTACGTTGTCTGAACCCAATGCCGCCTTCGGATCAACCGCGGGCACGTCCAACGCGGGTAGCTGGTAGCCGATCTTACCCGGTGAACTGCGCTCAAAAATCAGATCTTCGTTTTGCGTGATATGCGGACGCACCTTGCGAATCATTTAGCTCAGCGCCTCCGCCAGTATGTCCATACTTTCGCGTTTGGTCATCTCGGTGGCGCACACCAGCATGGTGTCTTTCAATTCAGGGTAATGCTTCGCGAGCGGATAGCCGCCAATAATCTTCTTCGCCAGAAGCTCTTGATTCACTTTTTCGACATTCCCGCTCACCACAAATTCATTGAAGAAAGGCCCCGTGAAATGTGGCTTTACCTTGGAAGCCAGATAGTGCGCCTTGGATAGGTTCTGCAAAGCCAGCTCACGCAATCCTTGCTTCCCGTAAACTTCCAGGAAAACCGTTGCCATCAGCGCGATCAGCGCCTGGTTTGTACAAATGTTGGATGTCGCTTTCTCCCGCCGGATGTGCTGCTCCCTCGTCGAAAGCGTCAGGCAATAGGCCCGGTTGCCATCCATGTCAACCGTCTGGCCGACCAGCCGACCCGGAATCTGACGCACATACTTCTCGTGCGTAGCGATGATCCCCGCATAAGGGCCCCCGTAGCTCGGGGAGATCGCGAATGACTGTAACTCGCCCGCCACGATATCCGCCTCATGGGAAGGTTCCAGTATTCCCAGCGCCACCGCTTCCGCGAACACCAGAACCAGCAGTGCGCCACTCTGGTGCGCCAGCCGCGCAGCCTCCGCAACCTGATCGACGATCCCGAAAAAATTAGGCGATTGCACAATTACCGCCGCGGTGTCGTCGTCCAGTTTTGCTCCCAGGTCTTCTAAGTCCACCTGACCCGTTCCCGCCACATACCCGAACTCCGCCACCGGCATGCCCTGATACCTGGCGTAAGTCGATAACACTTCCCGATATTCCGGATGCACCGTCCGCGACACCAGCACCTTGCTGCGTCCCGTAATCCGGACCGCCATCATGGCCGCTTCCGGCACCGCCGTCGAACCGTCGTACATGGAGGCGTTAGCCACGTCCATCCCGGTCAACTGGCAGATCATCGTTTGGAATTCAAAAATCGCCGTCAGCGTTCCCTGTGAAATCTCCGCCTGGTAAGGCGTGTAAGAAGTAAGGAATTCACCCCGTGACACAACCACGTCGGCCATCACTGGCCGATAATGATTGTAAACGCCCGCGCCCAGGAAAGAGGCATATCCATTCGCGTTCCGTGCGGACTGCTCGCGAAAGAAATCGATGATCTCGTATTCCGATACCCCCGCCGCAATGTTCAGCGGCCGGTCCAGCACGGCGTCTTTCGGAAGTTGTTGGAAAAGCTCTTCGGACCTGGTGAATCCGCACGCGGCCAGCATCTCCTGCCGCTCGGAGTCAGACTTCGGGAGATAGCGCAATTAGCTTTCGGCTCCTACATAATCTTGATATTCCTGGGCCGAAAGAAGATTCTTTATCTGCTCCGGCGCGGTCATCCGCACCTTGATCAGCCATGCCGCGCCGTGCGGATCTTCGTTCAATTTCTCCGGGGCGGACGCCAATAATTCGTTCACTTCCAGCACTTCTCCTGAAATTGGCGAATAAACATCCGAGACGGCTTTCACCGATTCAACCGAGCCGAACGTCTTGCCCTGTTCGATCTTCGCGCCCACCTTCGGCAGATCGACAAAAACGATGTCGCCTAATTCCTTCTGTGCGTGGTCCGTGATTCCGATGGTTGCCGCGTCGCCCTCGACAAGCGTCCACTCATGTTCTTTGGTGTAGCGAAGGTTATCTGGATAGGTCATTTCGGTCTCTTATAAAAAGGAGTGTCTACTGTTTCAGCTTCCACGGGCTGGCTGCGGATGACGACTTCGATCTTGCGCCCCGGTCTCGATTCGGCCACGGGCAAATAGCATAACCCGATGTTCTTCCCCAAGGTTGGCGAAGGCGAGCCACTGGTTACCCAGCCTGCCGGTTGGCCGTCCAGCAGCACCTCGTAGCCATCTCGCCCAATGCCTCGGCCACGCATTTCAAACCCAATCAATTTCCGCGTAACGCCTCTCTCCATCGAACCCGCCAGCGCCCGCTTCCCCACGAAATCCGCTTTCTCCATTTTCACAATCCACCCGAGATCGGCCTCGAACGGGTTGATCGACGCATGAATCTCGTGCCCATAAAGCGCCATCTTCGCCTCGAGCCGCAGCGTATTCCGCGCGCCCAGGCCGCAGGGCTTGATGCCGAATTCTTCCCCGGCCTCCAGAATCTCGTTCCAGATGCGCTCGGCTTCTTCCGGCGCGACGTAAATTTCAAACCCGTCTTCGCCGGTATAACCGGTATGCGCGATCCGCGCCGGCGTTCCGCAAACCACGCCGTCCGTAAACCAGTAATAGCGGATGGCGCTCAGATCCACCGGCGTCAGCTTCTGCAGCGTCGCGCGCGCGTTCGGACCCTGAATGGCAAGCTGCGCGTAGCGGTCGCTCGCCAGTTCCACGTCACAGTCAAACTTGTTATAGCCGCGAATGTGCTCGAAATCCTTCTCCTGGTTCGACGCATTCACGCACAGAAAAAACGAATCGTCCGCCACTTTGTGAACCAGAATGTCGTCCACAAAACCGCCATGTTCATAAAGCAGGCCGGAGTAGTGCGCCTGGCCGATCTTCAGCTTGCTCGCCGCGTTGGTGGAAACTATCTCCACCAACTGCAGCGCCTCTGGCCCCCGAACCTCGATCTCGCCCATATGGCTCACGTCGAAAAGACCCACGGAGCGGCGCACCGTTTGGTGCTCATCGACGAGGCCGGAATACTGCACGGGCATGTCCCAACCGCCGAAATCGACCATCTTCGACCCACAGGCGCGATGTGCCGCATGCAGCGGCGTTTTCTTCAAAGTGTTAGGGAGCATCTGCGGCACGAAGATACGAAACTACCTATTGTATCCGCATGACTTGTATCCGTGACTTGTATCCGTACGACGAAACGCCCGCTTGCAGTAAACTAAGCGATGCGGCCACCCGCCGCGTGGGCCTGTTGAAAACGAAGACGCTAAAACCCCGGGTCCTGATCGCCGTCTGCGCCGCGTCCTTTCTCCTGCCGGCGCAGGCTCCGCCGCCCGCGGACTCAGTCACCTTCCAGTCGAAAGTCAATCTGGTCCCCGTTCCAGTCGTGGTGCGGGACAAGACCTCCCACACCGTCGGAAATCTCACTCAGGACGATTTCGAGCTTTTCGACAACGGGAAGCGACAGGCCATCTCCCGGTTTTCCATTGAAAAAAGCGGCGTGGAAAACGCCCCCGAACCTCTATCCAGAGCGCCGCATGCCGGTGTGCCCGCAGCCTCCGCGCCGGCGACGAATGCGCCCGCCATCCCCGATCGCTTCGTCGCTTATGTTTTCGACGACCTCCACTTCAGAGTCTCCGACCTCATGCAGTCGAAACTCGCCGCCCTGAAGCACTTCGACGCGCAGATCGGCGCAGCCACGCGCGCCGCCGTCTTCACCACCTCCGGCATCAAACCGGAAGATTTCACTTCCGATCGCGAAAAACTGAAAGCCGCTCTGAACCGTTTGATGCCGCGCTCCAGCGCCCAGACGCCCCAGACGCAATGTCCTTATATCTCTTATTACGCGGCGGATCTGATTCTGAACAAAGATGACAGCGAAGCCACTCAGGACGCCATGAAAGCGGCGATGTATTGTCCCGTGCCGCCGCCCTCCAAGCAGTCGGCGCTCAGCCTGGTCCGGTCCCTGGCGTTCCAAACCGCATCCGTGGGAGAAACCGAAACCCGCATCACATTAAGCGCTCTGCGGAGTCTCATCAAGCGCATGGCTGCCCTGCCGGGCCAGCGCACGCTGGTATTGGTGTCGCCAGGTTTCATCTTTCCCGGTCATGAACAAGAAATTTCGGAACTCATCGATCAAGCCGTTCGCATGCGAGTCGTCGTGAACTCAATCGATGCCCGGGGCTTATACGTGGATGCGCGATATGACGCCAGCCGGTCGTCCGTCAATACCTCCCTGCCGGAACTCGAGCGAGCCGAAGCCGCCGATGCCGGGGACACCCTCGCTCTTGTCGCCGAAGGCACTGGAGGCGCCGCCTTCGCCAACAGCAACGATCTTCTGGAAGGCTTTCGCCGCGCCGCTTCACCACCTGAATTCACATATGTCCTGGGCTTCTCCCCGGAGAACCTGAAAAACGACGGGAAGTTCCATTCCCTCAAGGTGAAGCTGAAAAAGTCTTCCGGATTCACCGTGCAAGCCCGCCGCGGTTATTTCGCGCCGAAGCACGCCATGGAGCCCGCCGACCAGGCAAAGCAAGACATCGACGACGCTCTTTTCTCCCGTCAGGAGATCAACGATTTTCCGCTCGCCATCAGCACCCAGCTCTCGAAGGGCGCAAATAACGTCTCGGGTGTGACCGTAATCGCACACGTCGGCCTCAAAGCATTTCATTTCCGTAAAGCCGGCGGCCTCAACCTCAATCACCTCACCCTGGTCGCCGCCTTATTCGACCAGAATGGAAACTACGTCACCGCCATCGAAAGCAACGTCGACCTGCGCTACAAAGAGGAAACGCTCGAAGCCCGGCTCAACGCGGGCCTCGCCGTTAAGACCAGCTTCGAAACGGTGAAACCCGGCAGCTATCTCGTCCGTTTGGTCGCGCACGATTCCGAAGGCCAAATGATGTCCACCGCAAACGGCTCGGTTGAAGTACCGTAGAGTGATGATCGCGTGGAAGATTCTCGGCGCGGCTTGCGCGGTTGCCTTGCTTGCACCCGCCCAAACCGACATCCCCGAGACCACCGCGCATGAAGCCCCCGTCACCTTCGAGTCGAGAGTCAACCTGGTCCCCATCCCTGTTGTCGTGCGCGACAAACGGTCGAACGCCGTCGGGAACCTCACCAAAGACGATTTCGAGATCTACGACAACGGCAAGCTCCAGGTGATCTCCAAATTCTCGATTGAAAAGGGCGGGGAAACGCTCGCGGTCAAACCCATGGTCGTGGAATCCGCCGGCGGGACCCAGGAGACAGCGCCCGCAACTGGACCGGCGCCCGTGATACCAACCCGTTTCGTCGCCTACGTTTTCGACGACAAGCATTTCACTGCCGGCGACCTCATGCAAGCGAGGCAGGCGGCGCTCAAGCACTTTGATTCTATGGATAACGCGAGCGCCCGCGCCGCGGTCTTCGCCACGTCGGGAATCAACCCCGAGGATTTCACCGCCGACCGGGCCAAGCTCCAGGCTGCGCTGAATCGCCTGATGCCGCGTTCGTTTGGGTCTAACCCCCAGGTCGACTGCCCCTATCTGCCCTACCACACGGCGGATATGATCTCCAACAACCACGATACGATCGCTTTTCAGGCGGCGGTCGGGTACCTGATGACCTCTTGCCCGGAGACGGTGAGCACTCCTCAGACCGCGCGCAGCAATCCGCTTCCCGCGCAGGGTATGGTGATGTCGATGGCCGCTCGCGAAGCCAACATTGGGGACGCCGAGACACGAACAACTATCGGCGTTCTCGAACGCACCGTCCAGCGTCTCGCCGCCATGCCCGGGCAGCGCATCCTGGTCCTGGTTTCACCCGGATTCATCTTTCCGAGCCGGGAGCAGGACATCTCGCAACTCATCGACAAGGCCATTCGGATGAATGTTGTAATCAATGCCATCGACGGTCGCGGATTGTATGTCGATCCAATCTCCGATGCGAGCAGGCCGGGCCCTACCGACCCTACCCTGGCCCAATATGAACGGGAAGAGGCGTTGATCGCCGAAGAGACCCTGGCGACTCTTGCAGCCGGCACCGGCGGAACCCTTTTCGCCAAAAACAACGACCTTGTTGAAGGTTTCCTCCGCACCGGCTCCCAACCGGAATTTACCTACATGCTGGGCTTCTCGCCACAAAATTTGAAGAACGACGGTTCGTTCCACACCATCAAGGTAAAGCTGAAGCCATCTTCCGGTTTGACGGTTCAGGCGCGCCGCGGGTATTTCGCGCCTAAACGCTCCGAGTCCCCGGAAGACAAAGAGAAGCAGGATATCGAAGATGCCTTGTTCACGCGCGCGGAAATGACGGACTTTCCGCTCAGCATCAACACCCAGTTCTTCAAGAGCAGCGACACCGCCGCCACGATCTCCATCGTTGCGCGCGTGGGCTTGCAGAAGTTTCATTTCCGGAAAGCCGAAGGCCGCAGTAAGGACGACATCACTGTCGTCACCGGCTTATTTGATCGCGACGGAAATTTCCTGAGTGCTAAGAAAACAGTGATCGAGGTACGGCTTCGCGATGAGACGTTTGAAAAGCGCGTCGGCGCCGGTCTCGCCGTCCGCTCCAGCTTTGAGGATGTGAAACCCGGAATCTATACGCTGCGCCTGGTCGCGCGCGATTCCGAAGGCCAGATGATGTCCACGACAACCGGCGCGGTTGAAGTACCGTAGAGTGATGATCGCGTTGAAGATTCTCGGCGCGGCTTGCGCGGTTTCCCTGCTATTGCCGGCCCAAACGGACACCGCCGAGACCGCCACGCACGAAGCCCCCGTCACCTTCCAATCGAGAGTGAACCTTGTCCCCCTCCCGGTCGTTGTGCGCGACAAAAAGTCGAACGCCGTCGGAAACCTCACCAAAGATGATTTTCAGATCTTCGACAACGGCAAGCTCCAGGTAATCTCCCGGTTCTCCATCGAAAAAAGCGGCGCAGCCGGCGAAACCAAAACCATTTCCGTAGAAAGAGCCGATGGCTCAGCGCCCCCGCCCGCCGCTGCCGCGCCCGCCATCGCCGGCCACTTCGCGGCCTACGTCTTCGACGACCTGCATTTCAATACGGGCGACCTCATGCGGTCCAGGCAAGCCGCCCTGAAGCACTTCGACACGCTCGACAACGCCACCAGCCGGGCAGCGGTCTACACCACCTCCGGCGTTTCCCCGGAAGATTTTACGTCCGACCGCAAGAAACTGGAAGCCGCCCTCAATCGCCTCACCACGCGCTCCCGGGCGCAGACCCCGAACTCCGACTGCCCCTACCTCAGTTACTACGCCGCGGATCAGATCGTGAACAAGAGTGACGACGCGGCGTTTCAAGCCGCTATCGCCCAGTCCATGGCCTGTCCGCTGCCGCCTCCAACGGTCTCCGCTGCCCAGGGCGTCGTGCGCGCCACCGCTTCTCAAGTCCTCAGCATTGGCGACAACGAAACCCACACCACCATCACCGCCCTGAAAGCCATGGTGCGCCGAATCGCCGCCATGCCCGGCCAGCGTACGCTCGTTCTGGTTTCCCCGGGCTTCATCTTTCCGACTCAGCAGGAAGAAGTCTCGGAGCTCATCGATCTGGCCATTCGAAATAACGTCGTCATCAATTCGGTGGATGGGCGCGGTCTCTATGTCGATTCGCAGTTTGACGCCAGCCGCCCCGGCGCCACAGTCCCCCTGCTGGCGGATTATGAGCGTGAAGAATCGCGGGAAAGCGGCGACACCCTTTCCCTTCTCGCCGATGGCACCGGCGGAACCGCCTTCGCCAATAACAATGACTTAGCCGAAGCCTTCCGCCGCACCGGCTCACAGCCGGAGTTCACTTATATGCTGGGCTTCTCTCCTCAGAATTTGAAAAATGACGGCAAATTCCACTCCATCAAGGTGAAACTGAAGGATTCCACCGGTCTCACCCTGCAGGCCCGCCGCGGATATTTCGCGCCCAAACGCTCGGTGGACGCTCAGGAAAAGGCCAAGCAAGACATCGAGGACGCGCTGTTCTCCCGCGAGGAGATGACGGACTTTCCGCTTTCCATTAACACCCAGTTCTTCAAAACCAGCGACACCACCGCGAAGCTCTCCATCGTCGCCCGCATCGGATTGAAGGGCTTCCGCTTCCGCAAGGCGGACGGCCGCAACAACGATCGGGTAACCATCGTCACCGGTTTATTCGATCGCGACGGCAACTATTTGAGCGGCAAGGAAACCATCGTCGATTTGCACTTCCACGACGAGACCCTGGCCAAACATGCCTCCAACGGCATGTCCATCCGCGCCAGTTTCGACGACATCAAACCGGGCGTCTATGTGCTGCGCCTCGTCGCGCGCGACACGGAAGGCCAAATGATTTCCGCCGCCAACGGCGCAATTGAGGTACCTTAGACCATAGTCCGAATAAGGGGACACTATGATGCAGAACTCTTTCGCCAAAGTCTTGATCGCCTCTGCGGTCTTCCCCACTCTGTGGGCGTTCCCGTTATCCGCCCAGCAGCCCGCAACGCCCGTCTTTAAATCCGAAACCCGGCTGGTGCTGGTGGATTCGGTGGTCACCGACAAGAAGGGTAAGTACCTTCACGACCTCACCCAAAAAGACTTCCGCGTCTGGGAAGACAACAAAGAGCAGGAGATCAAGAGCTTCTCCTTCCAGGCCGACCCGAACTCGCCCATGAAGGACCAGAAGCAGTACATGGTTCTCTTCTTTGACAACGCCTCGATGCAGATGAGCGATCAGATGGTGGCCCGCAAGGCGGCCACGCAATTCATCGAATCCAATGCCGGTCCGCAGCGCTACATGGCCATCGTGAATTTCGGCGGCTCCATGAGGGTGGCCCAGAATTTCACCGCCGATGTCGAACGTCTGAAGAAGGTCGCGCAGGGCATTTCCATGCCCCAGATGACCATGGACGATGGCGCATCGATGCAGCTCAGCCCGTTCGGTGATAACTTCACCGCCCGCTCCGAAGCGCTAGCCATCCGTGCCCTCGCGCACGGGATGGCTGCGGTCCCCGGACGCAAGGTTCTGGTCTTTCTCACTGCTGGTTTCCCGCTGAATGAAAGCCTCATCTCAGAAATCACAGCAGCCGTGGATGCGTGCAACAAGGCCAACGTCGCCATTTATCCCATTGATGTGCGCGGGCTTGTCGCGCCAATGTCCACGGTCGGTGAACTGGCGTCCCCGATGTTACTCGCCAGCCGCGATCCTCAAACCACGGCGGCTCTCGTCGCTTCCTTATTAAGCGCCAGGTGGTTTCAACATGGTGGCGGAACTGGCGGTGGTGGAGGCGGCACAGGCGGCGGCACTGGTGGCGGCACCGGCGGCGGTCATGGTGGCGGCAGTACCGGCGGCGGGACAGGAGGTGGCAGCACCGGCGGTAGCCACGGGGGCACCGGCGGCACGGGTGGCGGCGGAAGAGGCGGAACCGGCACCGTCACGAATCCCGGCATCTATAACCCCAACGCGGCCAACCCGCTCTATCAGCCGAGAAATATCATTAGTGTCCCGGACACGCTCAGCAACCAGAGCGTTATGCACATGCTGGCCGATGGCACCGGCGGCTTCGTCATCTCCAACACCAACGACATGCTGAGCGGCCTCCAGAAGATCGCCTCGGAGCAGAATGAATACTATCTCGTTGGTTACACTCCCGAGGAGTCGAAAGACGGTACCTGCCACACGCTGAAGGTCAAGGTAGAGCGGGCCGGAGCTGTGGTTCGCTCTCGCTCGGGCTATTGCAACATCAAGCCCGTCGACCTTCTCTCCGGAAAGCCGGAAGAGAAGGACCTCGAAGCCCGCGCGAACGGCGCACAGGCGGGCAGCGTGAAAGCCACCATGTTGACTCCTTATTTCTACACCTCCCCGAATACCGCGCGCGTCAACGTCGCCATCGAAATGCCCGGCGAAGCGCTCGAGTTCATCAAGGAAAAGGGCAAACTTCACTCTGTCATGAATGTTCTGGGCATCGCCTACAAGGCCGATGGATCTGTGGCCGCCCGTTTCAGCGACACCGTCAACCTGGATGCCGTGGACAAGAAATCCATGCAGAATTTTCAGGCCCAGCCGCTTCATTACACCGACCAGTTTGATATCGCGCCCGGTAAGTACACCCTCAAAGTGGTCTTCAAATCCGGCGAGGAAAGCTTCGGCAAACTGGAAACTCCGCTGAACGTCGACCCCTACGATGGCAAAACCTTCGCGCTCAGCGGCATCGCTCTCAGCCATTCCCTGAAGCCCGTCTCCCAGCTCGATTTCAATCGGGATGAGGCTCTGCTCGAAGGCAAGACGCCCTTGGTCGCCCAAGGCATGGAAATCACTCCCACCGGTTCAAACCGCTTCGCGAAGGGCGCGCCGGCCGTCGCGTATGTGGAGATTTACGACCCCATGATGTTGAATCCATCGCCGCCGTCAGTGGGGCTCCAGTTGCGCATTGTGGATCGCAAGACCGGCGAGCAGAAAGAGGACAGCGGCTTCGTGAACATGACCAAGGCGGTGCAGCCCGGCAGCGCCATGGTTCCCATCGGCCTCCGCTTGCCCACCGATAAGCTTCCTCCCGGCGCATATCGCCTGGAGTTGAACGCCGTCGACACGGCGGGACACAAAGCCGGCGGCCGCTCCGCCGATTTCGACGTGGAATAAAACAGCCGCTGGCGCAAACTCAAACCGCCCCGGCCAGAACCTTCACGCGCGCCGGCTCGCCCCCCAGCCACGCCGGATTCTTAGCCGTCGAGTCGAAATGGGAAGTCGTCTTGAATAGCTCATACTTCCCGTCGACCGCCGCCTGAGCGCTCCTCGCCAGCAGCTTCTTCCGCTGCGCCTGTGTCAGCGGCACGAACGTTCGCGCGGCCTCGAAAGTCTGTTCCAGAATCTTCAGGCTATCCACCCCGGTGATCACTACCGAAGTCGGCAAACTCATCGCGTAATGCAGGCATTCGATCGGAGTCACAACCTTGCTTTTCAACAGGACGCCGTCGCCCATGCTCTTCATCCCCAGCACGCCGGTTTCGTCTTTCACCAGCACCGGCAGCACATGCTTTTGGAAGCTGCGAAAGTGCGCGTCCATCAGGTTCAGCGGCATCTGCACCGTATCGAACCGGAACGCATGTTCCCTGGCTTTGCTCAGCATGTAAAGGTGAATATGCGGATCTTTGTGGCCCGTGAACCCGATGTATCGAATCTTCCCCGCTTGCCGCGCTTCGAGGAATGCCTCCATCGCGCCGCCTTCCGCGAAAATTCTGTCCGCGTCCTCAAACCGGATGCATTCGTGGTGCTGCAGAAGGTCGAGATGATCCACGCCCAGGCGCTTCAGCGATTGGTGGATCTGCCGGTTCGCTTCCTTCTTCGTCCGCCCGTCCACCTTGGTCATCAGGAAGGCCTTTTCGCGATAGCCATCCTGCAACGCCTTGCCCATCCGAATCTCGCTCTCCCCGTCGTTGTAGTCCCAGGAATTATCCAGGAAGTTCAACCCGCGATCCAGAGCCGAGCGCACAACCTTCACCGCCTCGCGGCTGGAAAGCTTCGGCGACCCGAGATGAAACCCGCCAAGCCCCAGCGCCGAAACGCGCTCGCCCGTTCTCCCCAAAATCCGCGTGGGCATTTCTTTGTCAGTCATGTCGCCACCTGCTGCAAGAATAAGGCCAAACGATCTTGAAGCTGCAAATCGCGTCACCTGGAGTGATAGAACCCTCCCTTGATGAACGTGAACATCCGAGCGTCCTTGCCTCCCTGCCAAACCCAAGCGCTGCCCGGGCCCATGTGCTCGGCAATTCGATCAATGAACTGCCTGACGCTGACGCGCTCAAAGGTTACCGTCCACGCCTCTCGATACGAATTGTTGCCCCCATCGACATGTAGCCAACCTGTTCATCTGGAAACTGCTTTGACAACGGTGTGAGCGCCTGTCCGGGGTCGGGAACGCCCGCGAGTTTGATCTGCGCGAGCTGAAAGTTCAGCAAATCGGACGCCTCTCCGGTGCGGGCAACGGGGTAAACCTCAATGGTCTCTCCATCCGTCGACCACTGATACCGCGGATCAAATTTGCTGGAATTTTGTCAGCGATCAAAGAATCGGGCGGCAACGAGAAAATCTCGACCCGGATTGTTCGTAATTCCGAACAATTCCCAACTGGGTTCGTTCCACGCACTCCTTTTTGCCCAAAATGCAAGAGCTCCTTCCAGCGTTGTGCATATCCGGAAAGTGCACAATTCTGCACAATCCAACCCCCTAAAGCATTGAAAGGAAAGAGTCGCCCGTTTGTGCACCGCCCGCCCGGCGCAACGCCCTGCACAACCAGCCTCGGCCAAAGTAGTATTGTTTCCAGATGTACCTTGCGCTGAACAGTCAACTCACCACCGGCCGCGTCCCCTGGCCCGATTTCGCGCGTCTCGCCGGAAAAGTCGGATTCCACGGCGTCGATGTCATGCTCGGCGCAGCCTTCAAAGAAGGTATCCCGGCAACCAACGCCCTGCTGAGCCAGCTTCGCCTCCATCCAGCCATGCTCGATTTCCCGGTCGAGTTCCGCAAGGACGAAGCCACTTTCCGCGAATCCCTCACGCACCTCGAAGATGCCGCCCAGTTCGCCGCAGCCATCGGTTGCCCGCGCATGATGACCTACCTCATGCCTTCCAGCGACACCCCCAAAAAGGAGTTGCGCGCCCTCTATAAGGAGCGCTTCACCCGCAGTGCCGACATTCTGGCCCGCTCCCACGTCCGCCTGGGTCTCGAATTCCTCGGCCCGCTCCATCTGCGCCGCATGTTCAAGTACGAGTTCATCTGGCGGATGCCGGAGATGCTGGAATTCGCGAAAGAATGCGGCTCGAACGTAGGCCTCACGCTCGATACCTGGCACTGGCACTTCGCCGGAGGCACCACGCACGACATCATCGCCGCCGGGAAAGATCGCATCGTCACCGTCCATTTCAACGATGCGCCCGACCTGCCGCCCGATCAGATCCGCGACAACGAACGGCTGATGCCCGGCGAAGGCGTCATCGATCTCACCGGCTTCCTCCATGCACTGAAGAAGATCGGCTACGAAGACGCCCTCAGCGTCGAAGTCTTCGGACACCACCTGAAAGACATGACTCCCGAGCAGGGCGCGAGCCTGGGCTTACGCACCGGCCGCTCCGCTTTTGAGAACGCCGGCATCACCGAAACCTAAGCGGCGAAACCTAAGTCACCGGGTGTTTCCACGGAGCGCGATACGGCCGCGCCAGCCGCTCATTCGCCTCGGCATCGCCGGCAATCTGCCCCGCCGCCTGATCCCAAACCAGCGTCCGCCCCAAATCCATGGACAAATTCGCCAGAATACAGCTCGAAGTCGAAATATAACCCTGCTCAATATCCGCCACCGGCTTCGATCGCGTGTCAATCGAGGCCAGCAGATTCTTCATGTGATACCGGATCGCCGGGGCCACATGACGCTCCAGGTCCTTCTCCGTCCGGTCTTCCGGGAACTGCTCATATTCATAGGTCACGTCCTTATGAATCGCCGCTCCCCCCGAAGCCGGCGTGAAATCGTAGGAATAGACGCTGGCCTTCAGCGTCCCTTTGTCCCCATAAAACGTCGCGCCCCAGTCATATTTCGGATCGGGCGATTGTCCCCATGACCGGTGCTCCCACACCACTTTCACATCGCCGAAATCGAACGTGGCGCTCTGCGTGTCGGAGATGTTCGCCTTGCTCGCTTTGTCCACCAGAATGCCACCCGAAGACGAAACGCTCCTGGGCCAGCCCAGGTCCATCATCCAGCGCGTCATATCCAGCATGTGAACGCACATATCGCCCACGATGCCGTTGCCGTATTCCATGAAGGCCCGCCAGCCGCGCGGATGCACCCATTGGTTGTAAGGCCGCATCGGCGCTGGCCCGGTCCACATTTCGTAATCCAGATTCGGCGGCGGAGCCATATCCGGCGGGTTCCCGGACGCGCGCATGTGATAGTAGCAATAGATTTCCACCAGGCCAATCTTGCCCAGCTTGCCTTCGCGAATAATTTGATCCCGCGCTTCCACCAGATGCGGCGTGCTGCGGCGCTGCGTCCCTACCTGCACCACACGCTTATACTCGCGCGCGGCCGCCAGCATCGCCTGCCCTTCACGAACATCAGCACTAATGGGCTTCTGGCAATACAGGTCCGCGCCGGATTTTACAGCCTCAATCATGATCAGCGCATGCCAGTGATCGGGCGTCGCGATCAGCACGATATCAAGATCGCGCTCCTTCAGCATCTCGCGATAGTCGCGGTAAGTACGCGGGCGTTTTCTCGATACCTGCCGCGTCGCCGTCATGTCCGCGGCATCGGACAGCATCTTGCTGTCCACGTCGCAGAGCGACACCACCTCAACGGGCGCGACCTGGATCAGCCGGAACAGATCCGCCTTGCCATACCAACCTGTGCCGATCAACCCCACCCGCCGTGGTTTCTGGTCGGCATACAAAGCGGAAGCCGCGAAAGCAGCGGCGCTGGTCTTCAGAAATTGACGGCGTTGCATATTGAACAAAAGTATATGCGACGTCTGCCATAGTGTGTTGAGTGCTGCCAGAGTTCACGTCTGCAGGAGAGTTGCCTGCAGGCGTTTATGTTGTGACATCGGAGGAGTTTCGCGCGCGCTTCGGCGCGGGGATACCCAGGCTGATCTGGCTCTCCAGCCGCCTTGACGTTCTGCTCGATCTCGCTGATAAGACCGGAAAGTTGCTTCGAGTTTTCGTTTGGGGCAGTTTCGTTACCACCAAGTCGGCGCCGCAAGATATCGATATCCTCCTCGTCATGGCCGAAGATTTCGAGCTGGATCAGGTCGCTGCGCCCTCGCGGTGTTCGACTCCGTGCGGGCGAAGCTGATGTTCGAGGCAGACGTATTTTGGGCCCGCGCCTCCATCGGCGATGAGATCCTTCAAATATGGCTTCAGACATACCAGATTTCGAGAACCTATCAAAAGCGCGGTATCGTTGAGTTGGAGCTTCCGTGATTCGAACTGACGAAGAGATGCTGCTAGCTCAGCAATGCGTTGCCAATCTAAGAAGAGTACTCCTCGAGGCACGCAAGGTGCATTCACCCGAGGATTACCTGCGGATGTCCGCACCGGTTCTTCTTGAGATTCAACAGCGCGAGCAACAGATCCTCGAGTATTTGACCAGCGATGTTCAGCAGCCCATGGCGACCTGATTGCCACGCTGCCCTGAGACATTTTCCACAGTTGCTGAAATAACTTCGAGAGTTTTTCCGCCAGCCCCACACCAATTGACTGAATCCATCAACACGGATTCCTCCCCGCAGCTCCAAAACCAAAAGCTCTAAAATCAAGCATGGCCTTCGATTCCCACTCCATCCTCGCCCTCGAAAGCCGGCGTGCCCCCGAAATGGAGAAGCTCATCAACAATCAGGGCGGCAAGGCTTTCGTAGCGCCCTCCATGCGCGAGGTTCCCCTGGAATCCAACACCGAGGCCTTCGACTTCGCCGAAAAACTCTTCGCCGGAAAATTCGATCTCATCATCCTCCTCACCGGCGTCGGCACGCGCTACCTCGATAAGGTCATCGCAACACGCTATGAACCGGGCCGTTTCGCCGAGGCTCTGCGCAAGCTTCCCGTCATCGTTCGCGGACCCAAGCCCCTCGCCGTCTGCCGCGAAATGGATGTTCCCGTCGCCGGCATCGCGCCCGAGCCCAACACCTGGCGCGAACTGATGACCGCCGTCGAAGCCCGCGCCGAAAAATGCATTGCCGTCCAGGAGTATGGCAAGACAAATCACGAACTCATCGCCGCTCTCGAAGCCCGCGGCGGAGAAGTCACGCGCGTCCCTGTCTATCAATGGGAAATGCCGGAAGACACCGGCCCGCTCCGCGAAGCTGTCCGCCGTCTCTCCGCCAAGGAGTTCGACGCCGTCCTGTTCACAACCTCCGTCCAGGCGGACCATTTGATGGAGATCGCCGAACAGGAACATCTGGTCGGCCCCATGCGCGAAGGTCTCGACCACGCCGTCATCGCGTCCATCGGCCCCACCACCACCGAAGCCCTCAATGGCCATGGCCTGCAGCCCGACTTCGAACCCTCCCATCCCAAAATGGGCATCATGGTCTTTGAACTCGCCCGCGACTTCCACGATTTATGCGAGAAGAAATCGCGGAGCCGTTTGTGAGGTTCGCCGGCCTCGGCTTCCTGATTCCTTGCAGCGTCGCCGCCGGATACTTCCTCGGGCTCGTGCTCGACAAGCTCTTCCACACCAACTTCCTTTACATCGTTTTCCTGATCATCGGCGCCGCCGGAGGCCTCTACGCCATGGTTCGCGAAGCGAGCGCGAAGTCATGACGGAATTTCAGTTCAACCGCGTCCCTCGTTTAATCGTCATCACCGGCGCTGCCGGCATGGTCTTTTTCCTTTTCACGAAAGGGCCGCTCGACGCGCTCATCTGCGGCTTAGGAGCGGCCGGCTCGTGGTGGAATTACCGGCATCTGGTGACCACCACGGGCTGGTTGGTCACCGCCGCGGCGCAAGGCGGCCCCGGCCCCGGCATCGTCCGCCTGGCCGGTGGGATTTTCCTCCGTTTCGCCATCGTTGCCGGAGGCGCGCTTGCTATACTCGAATATTCCAGAAACAGTCTGATCCCGCTATTCGTGGGGCTGTTTGCGTCCTTCATCGGGCTCGGTCTGGAAATCGTTTACGAACTTGTATGGAAAAAACCCACGAACTCTGGCTAACCAGACTCTTCAACCATTACATCCCGGGCGTTGGGAACGCGATTCTGTCGCTCTTCCATATCGTTGCAGGCAATCCTGCCAAGCCCTGGGAGAACTTCATCGTGATGCAAATCATGGTGGTCGCCATCATCGTGGTGCTGTTTGCGTTCCTGCGTTCTCAGCTATCCGTCGAAGCGCCCGGCAAACTCCAGTTGACCTTCGAAGCCATCTACGGATTCTTCCTCAAACAGACCAATGAGTATATTCAACACGGCGAGAAACACATCCCCATCTTCGGGACGCTCTTTATCTTCATCCTTTTCTCTAACCTGATTGGGATCGTTCCCGGACTCGAATCGCCCACTCAGATCGTCTATGTGCCTTGCGGGTGCGCTCTGCTTGCCGTGCTTTACTACAACATTCAGGGCATCTACGAACACCGCCACCGGTACATCAGGCAGTTTCTTGGACCGAAGTGGTGGCTGGCCCCGCTTCTGTTTCCCATTGAGGTCGCAACGCATCTGTCCCGGCCGTTGTCCCTCACGGTCCGCCTTTATGCCAACATGTTGGCCGGTGAAAAGCTGACACTTATTTTCCTGAGCCTCACTTACTTCATCGGCCCGGTCTTATTTATGGGGCTGCATGCCTTTGTTTCATTAGTGCAGGCCTATGTTTTCGCCATGTTGGCCACGGTGTATGTAGCGGCTGCCGTCTCGCACGAAGCCCACTAAGCTTTCGCTCTCTGTGTGAGGCTCTCATCCCCCAGGGTGAACAGCAACCACCTCCAGAAAGCAATTCATGAAAGAAGGAGTATTAAACGAATGAAGTTGAAACTGTTGTTCCTGATGCTGGCCATGTTCTTCCTCGCGACCCCGATTTTCGCGCAGGGTACCGGCGGAGGCACCTTCGCCACCCATGAGGATTACGTCGTCCTCTCAGCCGGCTTATCCATGGGCATCGCTTGCGGGCTCGCCGCTCTCGGTCAGGGCCGCGCCGTGCAGGGCGCCGTGGAAGGCATCGCCCGCAACCCCGGAGCCGTGGCCGCCATTCAGGGCGCGATGATTCTTGGGCTTGCCTTCATGGAATCGCTCGCGCTGTTCACTCTCGTCATCGTCTTCGTCAAGGTGAAGTAACTCCGCAAAATCTGCTACAGTAGGGCAAAGAAAAGGCGAAACATGAATCTTTCTTTGCCCTTCCCTGAATCCCGCCCTGAATCTCACCCCGCATCTCAGAACGACCTCGTCACCCGCCACAAGCAAGACCACGAACAATCCCTCGACGCGGTCCTGCGTTACTTCACCGGGCTCACCACGCGCGACGAATCCCCCGTCCGGGCCATCCGTCACGAACCCGCCCGCCTGGCCTCTTTCGCGCCCATGCCGGAGGCTATCGATCCGAAACTAGCCGGCGTGCTCAAAGCCCGCGGCATCGCCCAGCTTTACTCGCATCAGGCCGAAGCCTTCCACCAGATACAGCAAGGCCGGGACATCGTGATCGTTACCCCAACCGCCAGCGGAAAGACCCTCTGCTACAACCTGCCCGTCCTGAACACCATCCTGGCAGACCCAGGCGCGTGCGCCATGTATCTGTTCCCCACCAAAGCCCTCGCCGAAGATCAACTCCACGAACTCCACACCGTGGTCGAGGAAATGGGTTCCGACCTCTGCGTCCACACCTTCGATGGCGATACCCCGCAGGACGCCCGCAAGGCCATCCGGCAGCGTGCCAATGTCGTGCTCACGAACCCGGACATGCTGCACGCCGGCATCCTTCCGCACCACACCAAGTGGGCGCGCCTGTTCGAAAACCTGCGCTATATCGTCATCGACGAACTGCATTCTTACCGCGGCGTTTTCGGCAGTCATCTGGCCAACGTACTGCGCCGCCTCAAGCGTCTGTGTGATTTCTATGGCGCCAAGCCACAGTTCATCTGCTGCTCCGCCACCATCGCGAACCCCGGCGAATTGGCGCAAGCCCTCACCGGTCACACCTTCCATCTGATCGATCGCAATGGCGCACCGGCGGGCGAGCGCTACATGATCTTCTACAATCCCCCGGTGGTCAACCGTCAGCTCGGCATTCGCCGCAGCTACATCAACGAGACGCGGCGCATCGCGATGGAGTTCCTTGATCACGGCCAGCAGACCCTGGTCTTCGCGAATAACCGCCTCGCCACCGAAGTGCTGGTGACTTACCTGAAGGACGCCTGCGACCGGGGCCGCATCCCCACCGAAACCGTGCGCGGCTATCGAGGCGGCTATCTGCCGCGGGAGCGCCGCGAAATTGAACAGCGTCTGCGTGCGGGAGACATCCGCGCCGTGGTCGCCACCAACGCCCTTGAGCTCGGCATCGACATTGGTTCGCTCGATGCGGTTGTGATGGCGGGATACCCCGGCACCATCGCTTCGACATGGCAGCGTTCTGGACGCGCCGGGCGCAGGCAGTCCGCGTCCGCCTCGGTGCTGGTGGCGTCCAGCGCACCGCTCGATCAGTATGTGGTGGAGCATCCCGAGTATTTCTTCAGCAGCTCTCCCGAGCACGCGCACATCAACCCGGATAACCTCGAAATTCTTCTGAATCACTTGAAGTGCGCGGCTTTTGAGTTACCCATCGAAGAGGGCGAAACCTTCGCGCCCCATGACACCGGGGAGTTATGCCGGTTTCTCGAAGAAAGTAAGTTCCTGCACCATTCCGGCAACGCCTGGCATTGGACTTCGGAAACCTATCCCGCCGATGCCGTCAGCCTGCGCGCCGTCAGCAGCGATAACTTCGTCGTGATCGATATCTCGGACGAATCCAAAGTAATCGCGGACGTTTCTTTCTCCACCGCGCTGACCACCCTTCACGAAAAAGCCATCTATCTTCACGAGGCGCGCCAGTATCATGTGGAGCACTTCGACTATGACGAGCGCAAGGCCTACGTCAGGCGCGTCGATTGCGATTACTATACCGACGCGATCGATTATACGCAGGTCGCGGAACTGGCGCGTTTCGAATCCGCGCCGTTCGGCCCCGCGCTGCGCATACAGGGCGACGTGCGCGTCAATCGCCAGATCGTTGGATTCAAGAAGATCAAGTTCTATACGTTGGAAAACGTCGGGGCGGGGAAGTTGCAGATGCCCGAGCAGGAGATGCACACCACGGCTTTCTGGCTGTGCTGGCCGGAGGAACTCCTCACGAAGGAGGAGAAGGACGGCCTTCCGGGGCTCGCCAACGCCCTTCGCACCGTCGCCTCTCTGCTGTTGATGTGCGACCCGCGCGACCTCGGCCTCGCCGTGAACGACGCCACCCTGTTCCTCTATGACACCTATCCCGGCGGCATCGGGCAAAGCGTGCCCCTCTACCGCATGGCGGAAGATCTCATCCGCCGGACCATCGAACTCATCGCCGCCTGCGCCTGCGAATCGGGCTGCCCCAGCTGCGTTGGGCCTGTGGGCGAGATAGCCAGTAATGGGAAAGAGATTGCTCTCAGATTGGCCGAAGCGTTGGTAAAGAGCCTATGATTGGAGAGATGGGGCAGTTGCACATGACAGAAGACGAGGTGGCCGGGGATTTCGCGGCCGTGATCTAGAAGATCCGCAACGGGGCCGAGGTTGTTGTCGAGCGTGGCGAGCAACCGCTCGCTCTCATCGGGCCTCCCGAATTCCGCGGCCGTCCCCTCGACGAATGCATCGCTCTCCTGAAAGCCCGCGACTCTCACCCGATACCGGATGAAGACCATGCAAAGTCAGGATCTCCGATCTGATTGTCGGCGTTGCGCCTCGGATATGATGTCGCGACTCACAACGGCCGCCATTTTCAAAGCATTCCGGCTTGATTGTTAGAGAAAGCCCCGCCGATGGAGACGTTGATAAATTATGGGACTGTTCGACGACGTATTTTGCGAAGCCGATTTACCTGCCGGTCATCCGCCATCGGAGCGATCATTTCAGACCAAATCGATCTTCAACGCTTTGGAGCAGTTGACGATCACCAAGGGCGGCCGCATCATGCTTGTCGCTACTGCGGCTCAGGATCAACCGAAGGTATGGGACGGACTTCCCTTCGTGACTCGAACGCGCGAACGAGAAATTGATCTTGAAATTTCATGGCGACGTCATCCTCGTGACCACATTTGAAACTCAATTCATACAGTATGTCGCTCGCTTCACCCACGGAACTCTGGAATGGATTCGGCCTTGGTCAGAGTTATCCGAGGTCCACCGGTCAATCCTGAATGGGTGAAGGATTATAACGTCTCCAGAAGAGTCGCAACATGACCCCCGAAGCGCGGCCACAAAACGCCTGAAGCTCAAGTCCTCTGCCGGCTGTGTAATCTCGGTCTCTTTGGCGTTCGTAGCCATCACGAAGCACGCGGAGTTATACACGCGCTCCAGCACTAAACGCCTGCAAAGCAACTCGTATCGCTTGCTGTACGAAGCCTTCTCGAATGCCGGATCGACCGCAAAGTAAGGCTCCTTATTTCGCACAGGGCTTCTTACACCAACGCAATCCTCCAGGAGGAAGAAGTAGCCTATGAACGGAGCCGGAGACTTTCCGAATCGACCTTCGCGATAGGCGACCCAGATATCCGTGGCGCTGCCGATCGCTTCTTCGGAACGGTTGTTGAAATTGTTGCCAAACGAGGGCCCGACTTGGGACTTGACCTCCATTGCCGTAACCAGCTGGCCTTCAGAAACAACAATCAAATCCCACCTTTTCTCGGCGCGGTAATAACCGGGGAGCTCGAGCGAGGTACGGGTCTTCACGTCCAGGTTTTTGAGACCGGCGTCGCAGAGAATATCGGCCACCAGGACTTCCATGGCGCCCATTTGCGCCCCGCCCGTTACCTCGCTCCTGGTACCGGCGTCAATCTTACCGCCCTCGATCTGCTTCTCTTTGTTTTTCGCCCTGGTGTCCCAATAGCTTTGGACCGCTTCTCGCAATCTCTTCTCAATGTCCAAGCGCCGCCTCCATCTCGCACCTGTCGATTCCGTAGGCTTCAAGGGCGGCTCGGTTAGCAAGTTGTCTGTCCCGTGCTCGAAATGCTTGAACAAGGTCGTTCGCCAGGGGCTTGGAAACGGCTCTAAAATCAGGTACTCGAATCCGGCGTAGATACTGAGCCTGGAATCGGAGGTATCCGCCCCGCATCCGAAGCCCGTACGATTCCACGAAGAATTGACCAATGGCTGACATCAGCAGGCCACCGAGCACCTCAAGGTCCCATTCATCGGATTGAACGAAGTAGAGGTTGTGGTGCGGGTAGGTCATGCCACTGTCCAGCACCGGATCGAGCACATTTTTGATGTCCGCAATATAGAGCTTCGGCGTGTTGGTAAGATCATGCGTCACCCGGTCGATCGTCTTATACCATCCGCGGACATTGTTTGTAGCTGTGTGGCGTTTCTTGAGCGCTTCCTGATGCTTCTCGAAGTACGCCCGCAGCCTGGGGAAGTCTTCCAATCTCACTAACCCGTCACCGTTCCAGGGGTCCACCAAGTAGTGCCCAGACCACTTCATGGCTCCGTCCAGAATATCCGCGGCGAGTCCCAGCTTGAGGAGCCGTGACGGCTCTACCAGTTCCGGGTCCTTGGTTATGAAGACGCGATCGTTTCCGGTAGCTACGCCAATGCCAACTTTCGCGCTCAGTTCGAGTCTTGGGAAACGATCTTCCAGCTTGCGAAGCAGTGCCAGTTGCTCCGGAGAGTGGCAGGGCCATGGGTCCGTGCCTGTGAACCAGGTGTGGACGAGTGCCGCGCTTAAACCGTGCGGTAGCGCTGGAGTTTCACCACTGGCGGTAGCTAGCACCATTCCAGCCAGAGCACGTGGAGGCGTGTTCTCAACGCCTCGTCTGGCGCTTGCCACAACGGTTGATTGCTGCCGTTGGCGGCGGATCACGGTGATGGCAGGATACGCATCCACCTCTTCGTGAAACGCGTCGGCATCGTGCATTTCAATGACGACATCCACTGCGAATGCTCCTGTCACTAGTTCGCGCAGATCACCGCCGTACTGGTTGCGCATCCAGCGGTCGGCACAAATGAACGCGCATGCGCCACCGTCCCTCAGCTGGTGAAGAGCGGCCTCGAAGAATGCGACGTACAAGTCGGCTCTTCCGCGCATCGTGGTGTAGGCTTGCCGATAGACCGAGGCCGTCCCTTCCGGGATGTCCTCCAGACGTATGTAGGGCGGGTTTCCGATGACGAAATCGGCATTGAAGGACGTTGCCTCAAGAAGGTAATCCGCGGTCCGAATCCAACCCCGCGACAGGGTATCGGCAACGATTGGGTCGGCTCCGCGTCCCCGCAAGATATTCACAGCGAGAGACCGGGCGCTTGCAGCGCTCTCCTCATCGAGTTCGTAGGCGAGCAGCGAGCCCGCACAGTCCGAGATGGGCTTATTGCGCCGCGCGCAGGATTCCACCAGGCGCTCGATCATCGGACCGAGGAACGCGCCGTCACCTGCGGCAGGTTCGACGGCCAAGGCGCTCGCTAGATCGCATTCCGGCTTATAACCGGCAATGTCGAGGAGCAGATCGACAACCCAGCGTTTCGTGTACACCACGCCCTTCGGCTCCGCAATCGTCGATTGCGTCGAAGGAGTGGGGGCGAATAGAGACTGTTGGATGCAGCGCATGGATCAGATTGTTGGTGCCGCTAAAGCCCGCTCTGCTTCAAGTTTATTTATCCTAGTTCGCTGAGCGGCGTCACTTCGCGATTTCACTGCTCAGCCAGCCCGTCGACCGCGCGACACGCTGAGACACTCGCTCAATGAATCACCAACACGCCCGATTGCGCTTGCTTCCAGCCCTTTGGCGGATGCTTACAATTCACCCCAGTCGAGCCCATCCAATAATCCAGCACCAGCCGGACCTCTCCCATGTCACTCATCTTGAATGGAAACTCCTGGGACTCACCCGGACCGAGCACCTTCAAAGTCTGAATACCATCCGCGTCTGTGCCGTTCGACAGATTGACCCACTTTCTACCAGATCTCTTCTGTACCAGGAGAGGCGTCTGGCCGAATGCGGCGCAATAGGAAATCTGTGGTTTCCCGTCGTTCTTGATCTTGACCGTAATCGTTTCGGAAGCCTTGAAATCCGCGCCGGGGACAATCAGTTCAACCTGTGCAAGCGCCCAGATCGGCGCAATCAAAAATAAAACAAGTCCCCTCACCGCCGTGCCAAATGCTCCGGCAGCACCGGCCGGTTATTCGGCGGAGGAAACATCTCATACAGCGCTTCAATCCGCTTCCTGAGCCACCGGCTCGGCACCTGCCGCGGACCCGGCTCCACATCGATATCGCAACAAATCCCGTGCATGTAAAGCGTCATCGTGTCGGTGAAGGACTGCAGCGAATATTCGCGGAATAGCTTCCCCCGTTTACTCGTACGATTGCCGTTCCCGCCCTCGGGCAGGGCCTGTTTCAACTCCCAACTCGGTTCGTCCACTTCTCCATTGACGTGCTGTTCAAACTCCGCCGCCAGTAAGTCCGTGTAGCGCTTTTCGTAGTTCTTATCCAACTTACGCGTCAGTAGGTGGGCCAGCGTATTGAAGAAAATCTGATGATACTCGGAAGGGTTCTCTTCCTTCACCGAGAAGAACAAGGTATTTCCCTGGTCGCTCATGTATGCCGAGCGCAAACGCAGATTCATCGCCGGCGCCTGTTGCACAACCGCGGGCAAGCCATCCGTCCGAATCAGGTACGGCGCCAGCACAATCCGCACCGGACCGATCGCCTCGCAAACCGCGATCGGCAACGCGGCGATCGGCTCATGCAGGTATTCGTTCAGATCTTCCTCCACCAGCGGAAGCGTTGCAACGTAGGCGAAGTTGCGGCCCAGCGGTACCATTTCACCGGCCAGTGAGCCGGCTAGAAGATCGATAGGACTTTGGTCGGAATTAGCCGGGGAACGGGGACCGGACATCAGTTGTAAGTGATTGTAACAAAAGATACCGCGCCGCGCCGTCATGACCCCCGTCATGATAGGATCGAATGGTCGAGGACGCTTCCATCCGCAAGTTCCTGATCTCTGCCGGTGAAGCTTCGGGCGACCGTTACGCCGCTCTGCTCACCGAGGAATTACGCAAGCGCTATCCGGACGCCGATTTCTTTGGCTGCGCCGGTCCCAAAATGCGCCAGGCTGGAGTGCGCGCAGTGGTTCGCTCGGAATCGCTGGCCGTCGTCGGCGTGGTGGAAGTGCTGGCGCACATTCCACGCATCTGGCGCGAATACCGAACCCTGCTGGCGGCGCTACGCCGCGAACGTCCGGAGATGGCTATTCTCACCGATTCGCCGGACTTTCACCTGCGCGTCGCCAGACATGCCGCCCGTTTAGGAATCCCCGTGGTCTACTTCGTCGCGCCGCAGGTATGGGCCTGGCGCAAAGACCGGCTTCCCATGATGCGCCGCGTGCTCACGCGCCTGCTCTGCATCTTTCCTTTCGAGGAGAAGTTCTTTCAGGATCATGGCGTCCCGGCAACATATACAGGACATCCGCTTTCGAACCGCATTGCGCCTTCCATGACGCGCGAGTCGTTCCTTCGCGAATTCGAGATCCCTGCCGACCGGCCGCTGATCGCGCTGCTTCCCGGCAGCCGCCGCGGAGAGGCGGCGCGCCATTTGCCGTATTTGCTCGATGCCGCCGGTCGCCTGGCCCAATCCCACGGCGCAACTTTCGTCCTCCCGGCTTCGGCCACCACAGGGAAAGATTTCTTCGATGAGCGCATTTTTCGGGAACGAAATTCCCTCGCAGCCATCAAAATTATCGAAGGTAAATCCTGGGACGCGCTGGCGTATTGCGACCTCGCGCTGGCCGCCTCCGGGACTGTTACGGTTGAGGCCGCCCTGCTGGGCGCTCCGATGGTAACCTTCTACCGTGTAACGGCGTTGAGTTGGGGGATCGGCAAATTGCTTGTGCGCGTACCTTTTTATTCGATGGTCAATCTCATCGCCGGGCGGAAGATCGTTCCCGAGTTGATGCAGCGGAATATGACCGGGGCCGGGCTGGCCTTGGAGGCCGGAAAGTTGTTGGATAGTCCTGAGCTTCGTGATGAGATGCGCAAAGGCTTGCGCGAAGTATCGGATTTGTTACGCTCAGGTGGCGATGCCATCGAACGGGCAGCCGAGGAGATTGGGAAACTGGATGGAGAGCGGATCGGTGCCATTGTATAAGATCGCAGCGTGCCTGTTACTGATTGGCCTGCCTCTACTCGCACAGGAGAGGAGCGCGGGCGTTTTCGTTCAGCATTACAACATCAACGCCGAGATCAAGCCCGATACGCAGTCGATTACGGCGCATGTCACCGTGGATTTCGCGCTGCTTGCGGAGGGTACCAATTCCGCCGTCTTTCAACTCAACAATGCCCTGAATGTCACGAAAGTCACCGACGAATCCGGCCAGACGCTGCAGCCGAGCCGCACGCAAAGCGATTTCAGCGTTCGGGTTCCTCTCAACGGCTCGCTCAGCAAAGGGTCGAAACACTCGCTCACGTTCGATTACGATGGGCGCCTCAGCGGCAGTGAGGATTCGCCCATCTACGGCATCAAGTTCGCGGCCATCAAGGAAGACTCATCCTATCTCCTCTACCCCGCGCGCTGGTTTCCCGTGAGCGGCTACAGCACGGACCGCTTCTCTGCCGACATGACGATCAAGGTCCCACCCGCTTATACGGTAATCGCCAGCGGAGCGGGAACGGGAAGTAATGGCGAGTTCAGTTTCCACTTCGCCAAGAATTCATTCCCAGGCAGCATCGCTCTGGTGAAGGGCGCGCCCTTTAAGTCGAACGTCGAGGGCATCCGCACGGACCTTTATTTCCGCGGCCCGGAAAAGGAGCAGGAAGGTCCCTACGGCGACACCATCGCCAAGATGGTCAACTACTTCTCGGGTCTCTATGGGCAGGTGGGCTATGGCAACCTGACGGTGATTGAGACGGAGGATGGAGCGGTAAGTGGTTACAGTGCCCCCGGCCTGATGTTCCTCACGCCCCGCACCATCGGAAGAGACGTGAATTCGAAGGTGTTGGCCAACCAGATTTCGCAGCAATGGTGGGGCGTCGGGCTTTCTCCCACTACGCGCAATCATCTCTGGTTGACTAACGGGTTAGCGGCATACTCCGAAGCGCTTTGGGCCGAGCACGAAAAAGGTCCGGCGGCCGCCGAAGCGATGATGAAAGACGTGAGTACCGAGGCTCTCACCATCGATAACGTGCCGCTGATTCAGGCGGGGCGCGTGGAGGACTACTCGCCGGAGTTCTGGGCGCTCACCGGAAGTAAGGGCTCCGAAGTCTATAACATGCTGCGAGCCGTGCTGGGAGACGAGAACTTCTATAAGTCGCTCAAGCTCTTTTTAAAAGACAATTATTGGAATTCTGTCGACACCGCCGACCTTCGCAAAGCCGCTGAGCTAACCACGCATAAGGATCTGAAGTGGTTCTTCATTGAGTGGATCGAATCGAGCGGCGCGCCCGAATTCAAGCTGGATTACACGGTGTTTCGCACCCAGAAGGGATTTCGGGTGGTGGGTAAGATCGCGCAGGATCTGGATACATTCCGCATGCCCGTCGATCTGCGGATTGAAACGGAAGGCAACCCGGAAGATAAGCAGATTGAAGTGTCGGGAACATCGTCTGAATTTTCGGTGGATACCTTCGGCAAGCCCAAGTCGGTGACCATTGACCCCGGTTTCAAGTTGCTGCGGATGAGTCCGGACGAGCGCGTCGCGGTGGCCATCCGGCGTGGCGAGCAGTTTGCTGAAATCAGCCAGTTTAACGACGCGCTGAAGGAATATCAGAAGGCGCTCGAGACCAAGAGCCACAGTTCCCTCGCGCACTATCGCGTGGCGGAAGTATATTTTCTTCAGGACAACTTCCAATCCGCGGCCAATGAGTTCCGCGAGGCCTTGCAAGGCGATCTGGACCCGAAGTGGGTGGAAGTCTGGGCGCATATCAACCTCGGCAAGATCTTCGATATCACTGGTCAGAGGGACCGCGCCGTGAACGAGTATGAGCAGGCGCGCCGCACCAGGGACAATACCTCAGGCGCGCAGGATCAAGTGGCCAGCTATTTGCGCACGCCTTACGAGAGAAAGAAGAAGAGCGAAATTTAGCCCGGCCTTCAGGGCTGGGGTTCGCCCACGCGCATTCCCAGCAACAGCACGCAACTGAGCAGTGGCGGAATCGCCACCAGATAGACAACTTGATTGTAAAGATGAAGGTCCGCCAGATGGCCGATGATCGGGGAGATTACCGTTTGCAGCAGGCCGTAAGAGAGTACTAAAGCTGAGATCGCGAGGCCCGAGCGCGCCGGGCCGTAGAGATCGATTGGCAGCGCATAGATATTCACGCTGCCTGCCAGTGCGAAGAAGAAACTGGCTGAGATGATGGCCGTTGCCCACTGCGGGCTGGTGGCGAGCGGCAGCAGCAGCGTCGACAATGTCCCGATTGCGCTCACGATGATCGCGTTTCTCCGGCTCATCCACGCGAACGAGAGCCACCCTCCGAAGAATCCTCCTACACTGGCGATCAGCGGCGGTATCCATACATAACTCGCGGTCTGTTGCAGAGTCACTTTGTAGACTCCGATGAGATAGAGCGTGGTCCAGCTACTCCATAGCGAGTAAGTGCCCATCCAGAGTATGTTGACGGCCACCAGAAGGAGTAAGTCGCGATCAAGCAGCAGGCGCAGGTCCGGGCGTGAGCGCTCGGCGATGCGGTCTGGATTCGCGGGCGGAATCCAGCGGCTCGTCAGTAGCCAGAACGGAATCCAGAGAAGCCCGGCGCACCCCGCGATGACGAACGGAACGCGCCACCCGTACGCGAGGGCGAGGCCGATAAAGGCGGGGGCGAGTGCGAGCCCGCCGCTGATGCCGACCTGGTTCAACGCAGCTCCCAGGGCGCGCTCCTTCGGGTGTAGATAAATCCCGTTGAGCTTCCCCACGGCGGGCACGCTGGCCGATTCCCCCGCTCCCAGCGCGGCGCGGCAGATGGCCAGGCCCACGAAACTGCGGGTGAGCCCGATGGAAGCGGCCGCGGCGGACCACCAGGCGGCCGCCAGCGTGATGCCGCGGTTGATCCCCGCCCGGTCGAGCAGGTACCCCATGAACAATGCCGCGGCCGCGTAAGCAATCGAGAAGGCCGAAACCAGGTAGCCGTATTGCGTGTGGTTGAGGTGGAATTCGCTCATGATGAGCGGGGCCAGCGCGGACAGCAGTTGCCGGTCGAGATAGTTCAGGGTTGTCGAGACGATGAAGACGCTTACCGCGAGCCAGCGCATTTTGTCAGTTTGGCATTGCGCGCGAGCGCTACCATCGGATCTTGGGACAGACTGGTTTTGATTTCGCGCCGCGCCGGCGTATCTTCAGCGTTTCCGAGCTGAACAACGCCATCGCCGGCCTGCTGGGGGAAGAGTTCGACGACATCTGGGTCTCGGGGGAAATCTCCGGCGCGAAGATCCTCGGCAGCGGGCATTGCTACTTCACGCTGAAGGAGCGGGAATCGCAGATCCGCTGCGCGCTCTTCAAAGGCACGGCGCGCTTCATGAAATTTCAGCCCAGGGACGGCATCGCCGTGCTCGCGCGCGGCCGCATAGACGTCTTCGCCGTGCGCGGCGACTACCAGTTGATCGTCGAGCAGATTGAGCCGCAGGGGCATGGTGCGCTGCAACTGGCGTTTGAGCAGCTCAAGAAAAAGCTGGACGCCGAGGGAATGTTCGCGCGCGAGCGTAAGCGGCCGCTTCCGCCATACCCCGCCCGCATCGGCATTGTGACCTCGCCCCGTGGCGCTGTGCTTTCGGACATGCTGCACGTGATGGAGCGTCGTTTTCCGGGATTGCATATTCGCGTGTTCCCCGCTCTGGTGCAAGGCGAAGGCGCAGTGGACGAGGTGGTTCGCGCCATTGAGTTTTTCTCGCGCGGCGCATGGGCCGACGTTGTGATTGTGGCGCGGGGCGGCGGCTCGCTCGAAGATCTCTGGACCTTCAACGAAGAGCGCGTGGCCCGGGCCATTGCCGCATGTGCAGTGCCCGTGATCTCGGCCATCGGTCATGAGACGGATTTCACCATTGCCGACTTCGTGGCGGATCTGCGCGCGCCCACCCCCTCCGCCGCCGCCGAATTGGTGATTGCAACCAAGCAGGAACTGCTGAACCGGATCGCGGAGCGGACCCGTGGTGTAACGCAATCTTTGCGGCTCAAACTGGCGCTGCTCGAAAAGCGCGTCCAGAAGCAGGGTGCGGAGCGGTGTGAGGCTATGCTGCACCGCGCGATCAACCGGCGCTTTCAGGTGCTGGACGACAAGGACGCGCGGATAAGGGCCGCGTTGCGGCGCGGGGTTGCGGGTCTTGCCACTCAGCGCGCGGCTCTGGAACAGCGGCTGCGTTATTTCGATATGCGGCCGAAACTGGAGCGGGATCGCAACCGGCTGGATACGCTGCGCGCACACCAATGGCGCGCGATGGAACGGCTGATTGCCGGGAAGCGGCGCAGGTGGGAGAACGGGCTGGCTCGCCTGGAGCAGTTAAGCCCTTTACGCGTCCTCGAACGAGGGTACGCGATTGTGCAAAAGAAAAGCGGCGGGATCGTGAAAGACCCCGCCGCTGTGGAACCTGGGACGGCGCTCGAGATCCGGCTGGCTGGCGGGAGTCTCGAGGCCGAGTCGAAGTAGCTACTCTTTTTTCTCTTCCCTGGGCTTTTCTTCTTTTGGTTTAGGCGCTGGTTTCGGNNCAGGCGGAGGCGGCGCGGGCCGATTCACCACAGCCGGGGGCGCGCTTTCCGGACGAGCATACGCTGGCGCCGGCGGGTTTGAAGCAGGCGGGCGTCCGTAGGTATTGGGCGCCGGGTTATTCGCCACGGGCCGCGCAGGCTGATTGCCCTGTGGGTTGGCCTGTGGCACTGGCGTGAACGCATGCACTTGACTGGGGTTCACCGTCCGAATCGGAATACGCGGAGCGGCGGCCGCCGGGGTCGACTGGCGGATGGATTGCAATTGCTGCGGAGCAATCGGCCGCCCCGGATTCTGCTGCAGAGCCTGCTGCTGCGCTTCGAATCGCACAGCGGCAGGTGGCGGGGCCAGCTTGGCGACTACCGGCCGCGCGGCGATGTTGACCGGCGGCCGCGCGAACGGTCGGCCGGCGTTGTTTCCGATCGCCAGCACGCTGGCGCGCTGCGGCGCAACCGGCGCAGCGCCAATCACCGGCGCGGAGCGAATCTGATCGGGTGTGATGCGGACCGCCGCGCGCTGCACGGAAGCCCCGGAAGCGAAGGAATTCTGCGGCACGGCCATCACCGCTCCGCTCACCCGCTGGTTGGCGTAGTTCACGTTGCGGAAGTTGTTCCCGCTATTGTTGTTGTAGTTGTTGATCACGGTCACGTTGGTGATGGTCGTGTTGGAAATGTTCACGTTGCGAACGTAGTTATTCGATACGTGGTAAGCGGGATAAAAAGGCTCGCGAGGGCCCAGAGCAAACCAGCCGATCGCGCCCAAACCGCCCCCGATTCCGATGCCGAATCCACCGCCGCCAACGAACGCGACCAAGGCCGGTGCGTAGATTGCCTGCGCGCCCACCGGGCCCGGCACCCATCCCCAATAGTTATTGACATAAGCCCATCGGCCATAGTGGAACGGCGCGAAACCCCAGGGAGAATCATCCACCCATGTCCAGCCCCACGGTCCCACCCAGGCCCAATGGCCGTTGTGATAGGGCGCCCATCCATATTCCACGCGCGGTACCCACATGTACCCGTAATCCTGATTGGGCTGCCAGGTGCCGTAGGCGGCCAGGTCTTCGTACCCGGTCACATACTGAGAAACATAAGGCGGCGGGGGCGCATCTTCGATGCGGTCGCGGGAGTAGCCGAATTGGTCGAAGTCGTCCGGCGGATTCATGTCGGCGATGTTCGGCTGGCCATTCGGGTCCAGATAAACCGTCTGGCGCGCATGCACCGGGAAACTCTGATTGTTGGAAGTCACTTCGGCATCGCCGCTTCGAACGGTCACCATGGTGGCGTTGCGATTCGGGTCAGTATCGATCCGATACTCGCCGGTGCGCAGCAGCGTCACTGCTCCATTGGGAGTATCCACTTCCCAGGATTCGCCGTCCCAAAGGTTGCGCAGTTTGACGATCAGTGCGCCGGAATTAATACTCATCTGGGTCACCTGGTCGCTCAGGTTCACGAACTGGAAATTGGTGCCGGGCGCAAGGCGGATGGAATTCCGGCTCAGGCGCAGCACGGCGCGCGATGCGTTCACGTCGGTGTAGAGATTATCGCCGGTGGTAAGGGGATAGTTGAGTGTTGCCGGTCCCCATTCGTTCACGGTCGGCGGCTCGAACGAAACCTGACCGGTCATGTAACTGAGGCGTGCGACGCGGGACGGCGGGTCGTCTTGGGCGGAAAGCGTTCCGGCTAAAGCCAGCGCGAACGCGAGGGGCACTACCTGTCGAACAGTCATTTTCATTGGGTAATCCATTCTATCTTCAATTAGCGTTACAACCTATAACATTGATCCCTGCCGCCGCCATTGAGTTTCGGAACAGCCCATTAAAAGCGGCTAATCAATGGGCTGCGCTACCATTCGGGCATGAGGAAGCTGCGCATTGTAGGTTCTCTTGGCACGGTGATGGCCGTTGCAACCTGTGTGGCCGCAACAGCCGCGCCTGCTTTGTTTTCAGGCGCGCACGCCATCGACGATCTGATCGAAACCGCGGTTCGCGATGGAAAGATACCGGGAGCGGTGGTGCTGGTGGGTCATAACGGCCACGTGGTCTATGAAAAGGCCTACGGAAAGCGCGCGCTTGTGCCGTCCTCGGAGCCGATGACTCTCGATACTATTTTTGATTGCGCTTCTTTAACCAAAGTTGTAGCGACTACCTCCTCGGTGATGGCTTTGGTTGAAGCGGGCAAGATACGAATATCCGATAAGGTGACTGACTATCTGCCCGAGTTTCAGAGTGGCAACAGCGACCTCACCATTCGCGACTTGATGACGCATTACTCCGGGTTGAAGCCGGACCTGGACTTAGTACCAGCGTGGTCGGGTTATGAGACCGGAATCCGGATGGCTCTCGCCGATCCGCCCGCCATCCCTCGTGAAACGAAATTCGTCTACAGTGACATCAACTTCGAACTGATGGGCGAGATCGTGCGCCGCGTCAGCGGGCAGCCGCTGGATGAGTTCGCGCGCGATCATGTCTTCCAGCCGCTGGGGATGACCGAGACGATGTTCCGGCCGCCGGCCGATTTGATCCCGCGCATCGCGCCCACCGAGGAACTCGTTCCTGATGGCGTACTCCGCGGTGTCGTGCATGATCCCACAGCGCGCTATATGGGCGGCGTAGCCGGACATGCGGGACTATTCTCGACCGCGCTGGACTTGAGCCGGTTCTGCCAGATGATGCTCGATAAAGGCGACAAGCTTTTCAGCCCCGTCACCATTGACTTCTTTACGTCACCGCAAAGCCCGCCCGGCATGAAGGATGTCCGCGGCCTCGGTTGGGATATTGATTCGAAGTACTCCGGCAACCGCGGCGAGTTGTTCCCGCCGGGTAAGTCTTATGGGCACACGGGATTTACGGGGACTTCTATCTGGATCGATCCGGGTTCCGATACCTATGTGATCCTGCTGACGAACGCGGTGCATCCGAAGGTGGGCAAGCCCATCACGCCTTTGCGCAAGAGCGTCGCCACGGTGGTTGCGGCCGCCGTGGGGTATGGCGCTGCAAAACAGGAAACCGTCCTGACGGGTTTGGATGTGGCCGAGGCCGGGCACTTTTCCTTGCTGGCAGGCAAGCGCGTGGGCCTCATCACAAACCAGACGGGAATCGATTCCGAAGGCAGAAGGAACATCGACGTCATGCGGCAGGCGGGCGTGAACCTCACGGCGATCTTCTCACCCGAGCATGGCTTCCTCGGAGTTGAAGATCATACCAACGTGGCAGGCATGGTGGACCCGTCCACGGGGATACGTGTGTTCAGCCTCTATACGGAGAAGACCATGCGGCCCACTCCGGAAATGCTTCGGGGATTGGACGTGGTGGTGTTTGATATCGCCGAGGTCGGCGCGCGATTCTACACCTTCTCCACCACCATGGCGTATGCCATGGAAGCTTGCGCCAAAGCAGGCAAGCCGTTCGTGGTTCTGGACCGGCCGAATCCCATCACCGGGCTGCATGTGGAAGGGCCGCTGCTCGACGTCGGGAACGAATCGTTTGTCGGGTACTTCCCGCTGCCGCTCCGCCATGGCATGACGATGGGCGAACTGGCCAAAATGTTCAACGGCGAAAATCGCCTTGGTGCGGATTTGACGGTCGTGCCGCTGGCCGGCTGGCATCGCGCCGACTGGTTCGACGCCACCGGATTGCAGTGGGTGAACCCTTCCCCGAACATCCGCAATCTAACCGGGGCGCTGCTGTATCCCGGCGTCGCCATGCTGGAATATTCGGAGGGCTACTCGGTTGGCCGCGGCACGGATTCGCCTTTTGAAACCATCGGAGCGAAGTGGATGGATGGGCGCGCGCTGGCGAATGCCCTGAACGCCCGCGAGATTCCGGGAGTGCGCGTCTATCCGGTTCATAATGGCGTGAGGTTTGTGGTCACCGACCGCGACATTTTGAACACGGAGCGGCTGGGGTTGGAGATTGCCGCCGCTTTGATGAAGCTCGATCCGGGCAAGATCAAACTGGATGAGGACCGCAGGTTGATCGGCAGCGGTCAAGTGATCATGCGGCTCGAGAAAGGGGATGATCCCCAGCNNCCCCAGCAGATCTGGCTGGATGATCAGGCGGCGCTCTCAAAATTCCTGGAACTGAGAGCGCGCTACCTGTTGTATGAATGAGCTTATTTTGTCGGCGCTGGGGTTGGGGTGGGCATGTGTGGCGGCATCGCGTGGGCCGCTTGCGGGGGCGCTTTGAAGAAGTCTTCGTCAATGGTCACGTTGGCCTTGGTCTTCAACTCGTCCATTTCCTTCTTAGCTTCTTCAGGCCGCAACTTCTTCTCGATCTCCGGGGTGGCCTCCGCCAGCGTTTTCGAGGTGCGTGCATCGACCCGGATGATGTGATATCCAAATTGCGTCTTGACGGGGTCGCTGATCTTGCCGATCGGCAGGATGAACGCTTCATCGTCGAACTCTTTCACCATTTTGCCGCGTTCAAAGTTACCCAGGTCGCCATTATGCGTAGTGTCGTCGGAGACCTCGTTGGCCACCTTTTCAAAATCCTCGCCGGCCAGCAGCCGCTTCTGCACTTCCTTGGCCTTCGCCAGGGCTTCGTCTTCTGTCAGATCCTTCTTGTCTTTGCCCAGCGGCACCGGTGAACCTTTGAAGCGAATCAGAATGTGGTGCGCTTTGGCGCTCTCGAATTCACCTTTGTGATCTTCATAATATTTGGCAATCTCGGCGTCTGAGATCTTCACATTCGCCATCAGGTCCTGAAACTCGGCCGTGGCCAGCAGGTTATCGCGCTGAAGCATGTAATCGGATTTCTTATCGAGCCCGCGTTTTTCCGCTTCCCGCGCGGCCACTTTCAGCATCACGAACTGGTCGATAAATGCGCGCCGCTGCGGACCCGTCGCGGCGGCTCGCAACTGTGGGGGAAACGACTGCACCATCTTGTCGTAATCGGCGGCCGTCAGTTTCTCACTGCCGATCACCAGAACGATTTTGTTCGGATCGGTGGGGGCTGGCGGCGCTTGAATGCCGGAGGAGAGCGGTTTGGCCGCGGGAGGAGCTGCCGCCGGCGGGGCCGTTTGGGCTGAAACCAGACAGTTGACGCTCAGCGCACTGCCCAGGATGACGGTATAAAGTGTTACTCTATTCACCTTCTTAGTTTAACCTACGGGCCTTACAGCTCTGTGCCGGCGGGTTCGACAATGGCGGTCATGGACCCTTTGCTGCGGTCCAGACGCCAGTCCGGCCCGTAATTCTGCACCTGATCGCGGGCGAATTCGGCCTGCGCGAGTTCGCAGACGATCAGGCCCGTCCGCCCGCGTGTATCCACCTCCACGGCGTGCTGGTAGGCTTCCTGCAGCGTAAAGACGAAGATCTTCTGCAGCATTTCGATGACGTAGTCGTAGGAATGGTCGTCATCGTCCAGCAAAACCACTCGGTAAAGCGGCGTCAGATCGCGCTTTTCGGTGACGACGGGTTCGCGGAATGTGGTGGTCTGGGCCACGCCGAAGGTCTCAACCTACTATCTCAATTTCTCAACGAATTTGCGAGAAAGCCATCGGCTGCAGGATGGAATTGCTGATGGTAGAGACAATATCGGCATCGGAATAGCCGGGTTTGGCGCGCAGCTTGGTGAATTCGGCGTCGGCCACGAAGGCGGCCCACAGGCGCTCCCGCTCAGCCAGGCTTCGAAACGAAAGCATATAAGTGAGGCTGGGCAGGTTGCGCCCGAATACGCCCTCGCCGAAGAACACCGGGGCCATGCCGAGCCGCTGGAAGATTTGAATTTCGCCGCCGTTGAACATCTCAACCTTGGTGCGCAAACTGGCCATGGAATTCGATTCGTAGGTGCGCAGTTCGAAGATGTGCCGGCCCTCGCCCTGCAGCGGCGCCGGCATTTGCGGGACCACCATTCCCGCGAACGCGTGCAGCAGCGTGACGTCCATGCGTTCGAAGGCCGGTTCGGGGTATTGCGCGGCCGCGTAGGCGGTGGCGAACTCCTCGTCGTGAAACAGGGTGTCCCACGCTCCCGCGGCCTCGTCCGCGCTCCGAAAAACCGAGAGCATCAGGACGGACGGGTTTTGATCTCCAATCATAGGCTGGAAGAAGCCGATGCTTTCGATGCCAACGCGTTTTGCGGCGGGCGCATAATGGTCGCGCAGCAGTTGCATCATGCGCGGCGCGTGGCTTCCGTTGCGCAGATAAAACCAGCGCAGTTCATACCAGGCGCGGGTGACGGTTGCCCCTGCGCCGACGCGGGCGGCCTGGGCGGACGCGGGGAGTCCGATGATTCCGGTGAGGAGATGGCGGCGATTCATTCATCGAAAGTCTATCGTAATCGGGCATGCTTTTCAGCGCGGACGTTGTCAATTCGAAACGGCAGCGTTCTTGAGAAGCCGTCGTGCCTTGGATTGCATGACCGCTAAGAGGCTGCCGATGTGCAGGTAGCTATCGAGCTCCTGGGTCTCGGCTTCGCTGAGTGAACCCTCCCGAGCCTTGGCCGACAATTGGTTGACCCGGTCCTCATCATTTTCCCCGACCTCGACATCGCGCGCGCTTCCCAATGACGGCCATATCTCCAACGCCGCAAGGGGATAAACCGGGCCGCTCATTTCGTTGCTATGATCGGCCACATGATAGACGGGCTGTCTCAGCTAGACGCTTTCATGCGCCAGCACGAGACCTTTTTGCAGGCATACGATCAGTTGATCCGTGCCGTGGCGCATTTGCCAACAAGCGCCGACTCGCACGACCATGTTTACGTCGAGACCGAGGAGAAGCGGAGGTCTGTGATCGATGGATCGGTTTCCGCGACCGCAACCGAGGCGCTGGTGCGCATTCAGAAGGCGCACGCCCGCCAGTTGGCGGCCTAGCCGGGCCGTTCGCGCCACTGTGCCGTAAATGTTTCGACGATTTTCCACCGCCGAGCCCACTCCATTGATTGGATGAACTCAAAAGGACTGGACCAGAAGCCCGGCCGGCTGAAGCCGCTGCGCGGACTGAAGCCGTTGCGCTTAGAGAGTTCCACTCTGTTTGGGTTCGTTCTGGCGTTCGGCGGTGTCTACGCGGCGCTCACCCTCCAGGGCGGCCGCATCGAAGACTTACTCCAACTGCCGGCGGCCCTGCTCGTCGTCGGCGGCACGGCGGGCGCGGTGCTGGTGACCATGCCTCTCAAGTCTATTCAGGAAGCGCTGCGGAAAGCCCGCGCCTTGTTCGTTGAAGATCGCATCGACGCCATCGAATCGGTGGAACTCATCACCCGCCTCGTGAAAAAGGTCCGCAGATCGGGCCTCACCTCGCTCGAACAGGATATCGAGAGCATTCAAATCCCGCTTCTCAAGCGCGCTTTGCGGTTAGCGGCGGACGGCCTCGCCGCCCCCGTGGTCAGCGATTATATGCGGCTTGAGATCCGCATCACCCGCAAGCATCTGGAGCGGCACGCGCGCGTCTTCGAAGCCGCCGGCGGATACGCCCCCACGCTTGGCATCATCGGCGCAGTGCTCGGCCTCATCCAGGTCATGAAGCACCTCGACCAGATTGCCATGGTCGGTCACGGAATCGCCGAAGCGTTCGTTTCCACTGTTTACGGCCTCGCTTTCGCGAACCTGATTCTGCTTCCCATCGCGGGACGCCTGCGCGCTTCCGCCGCGCAATGGGTGGAAGCGCAGGAACTGCTCACCGACGGCGTCGCGTCGCTCATCGAGCGCATGCATCCCTTTATCCTCGAAACCCGGCTGGGGCCGTATATCAGCCAGCAGCAGAGTTCGTCCCCGCCAGTCCCCCCGATGGCGCCAACCAATAGCGAAGCCGCGTGAGCATGGAAGACCTGGATCTGGAACCGAACGAGGACATACAGGCCAGCCATCACCGCTGGCTGCTCTCGTACGCGGATTTGATGACTCTGCTCTTCTCCCTGTTCGTGGTTCTGTTCTCCACCACCTACGCTGGACAGAAGAAAGCGGAGGAGATTTCCAAAAGCGTGCGCGACGCGCTCGGCGAACGCTCGCCGGCCATACCGGTGGGCACTGGCCTTACGCCTCTCAAGACTCTCCTGGACGAACGCCTGAAATTCGCCATTGAATCGGGCCAGACCGAAGTTCGCCTGGAAACCCGCGGGCTCGTGATCCACCTGAAGGACGTTTCGTTCTTTCCTCCAGGCGACAGCGACATCCGGCCCGATGCCTACGAGGTGATCCAGAAAATCGCGCAGGTAATCGGACCGCTGCCGAATCTGATCGCCATCGAAGGGCATTCGGACGGCGTCGCCATTCACAACTCCCGCTTTCGCGATAACTGGGAGTTGTCAGCCGCGCGAAGCGTCTCCATGCTGCGTTATCTCTCGGACACCTACGGCATCCCGAAATCGCGTCTCTCCGCCAGTGCCTTCGCGGATACCCGGCCGCTTTCCGACAACGCCTCGGCGGAGGGCCGCGCGCAAAATCGCCGGGTCGATATTGTGATCCTGAGCGAAACTCCACAGCAAAACAAACCACCCCGATAACCTTGGAGGTGGCACTTTCGTCAGTCACCAGAGCCGTTTGCAAGCGGTATGTGGAATCAGCCAGACACGGCACCTGCTGGAGCGTCTGAACCAGGACGCCCAATTGCGTCGTATCTGCGTCTGGAACAACAGCGCGGCGGCCCCAGCCTTAATTTGTCCCGAGCGATAGCGGCACGTGCAGGGTCCCCACCATCCCCGACGGAATGTCCCGGAACCCGAAACCAAACCCCGTCGTGCCCGGCGGCGTCTTCACGCGCGCACCCATCACCAGACCCTTTTCCTGAATCTGTCGATACATCGCGTCGCTGAAGTTCAGCGGAATCGTGGTGAGTTGCTCCACCTTCCCCACCACCACCAGAAACTGCAGCGATCCCGTCCACTTCCCGTCTTTCGGTTCCAGCGTGATGTTGTGCGCGTCCAGCGTCACGGACGCCTTGTAACCTCCGTCCACTGGTTCCAGATGCACCGTGAAACCAATGCCCGCCAGCGCCACGGGACTGGCGATCGCCTCGGCCAGCGGAGGAGTCATCACCGTATCCCGCGCCGCCACATACCCAGGTCTGTATCGCAAACTCACGCCCGGCCGCTCCACGGATAGTGCCAGATGATGATACTGGCCATCCAGGCTGCTCGCTGCGGGCGAAAAAGCCATCGAATAACTCACGCGCGCATCGCCCGCCGCTTCCCGAATCGCGGCGAGCACGGCCAGCATGTGTTCCGGGCTTACTGGAAGCATGCCTGGATCAAACAATACGAGAAGTACGCGGGTCGCGATGCCCGCGCCCGAAGGCCCGCCAGATCCGCTCCCCAGTCATACTCCACAGCCCCAACTCGCAACTGCGTTCGAAAATCTTCCGGATCGGATGATGGCGTTTGAAAATGAAGTTCTGGCAGTACTCAACCTGGTGCACGAAGTAACTGCGTTCCAGCTTCGCCGCCTGCCGGTCCTGTTTGGTGAACTTCGGTCCCAGCAGCACGGTCCAGTAGTTGATCCGCTTCTGAATCACCTCTCCACTCAAGCCATCCGCCGCAGCCTGCAACGCGGCCACGTCTTCCACGGAAACGAAGGCGTTATCGTCCTTGCGGAAAGCCACCTCCCGTCGCCGCAGTTCCCCTTCGATGTACGAATGACCGTTCAAATAGTAACTGGCCTCGAACGGGATGAACGTCCCCATCCGGAGGATCATCGGCCCCAGCACTTCATCCCGCAAGTAGAAGTAGTAATAGCGGTAGCGCGCCCGATGCTTGTGCAGG
>PLFE01000110.1 GCA_003136675.1 Bryobacterales bacterium | reverse complement strand
GGCTGCCGCATAGCAGATTCCGCGCTCTTTGACCGCGGCAAACTACTTCAGGGAGTGGTTGCCGTCGCCATGTTGCTCGGGGCAGAGCTGATTCCGAGAGAGTCGTACATCTCGACTTCGTAGTAATACGTGACATTGGGCCCTACACCCGAATCGGTATAAGTGGTCGCCGGAACGCCCGCGTTCACGATCTGGAGCGAGGTCGGCGATGTCCCCTTCAAAACGCGATATCCAACCGGCGCGTCCGTGCCGCCCGACGGAGACCAACTTAACAAAACGCTGGTTTTTGACATCGCGGTGGCCGTAAGATTCGCTGGAGGAGGGAGCGCTAGCGTCGTTGCGCTCACCGGGGCACTGGGGAGTGAACTGATTCCAGACAAGTTGTAAGATTCCACGGCGTAGGAGTAATTCGTCGCCGGCGTGACGTGCGAGTCGAGGTAGCTCGCGCCAGGTACGTTGGACGCCACGATTTGCATGGTTGCCGGTGAACTGCCCTTCAGTACTCGATAACCTCCGATTCCACCGCCGCCCGTGGAAGGCGCCCAGGTGAGTGAAACGGAATTCTGAGTGACGCTGGAAACGGCTTCGCCCGTCGGGACCGTAGGCGGCGATAAGTCAATCAACGTCACGGTAAGTGGCGCGGACTGCGCGGAAACATTGCCCTGCGCGTCGAAGGCACTTAGATTGTAGGTATAGGTGGCGCCGGGCGTAAGTGGAGTGTCGTAGATGTTCGGCATGGCGACCTGGTAGACCACCACTCCATTGCGGTAGACGTTGTAGCCTGCGACTCCAATATTATCCGTCGAGGGGGTCCATGCAAGGGTCACTCCAGTGCTCGAGGAAGTAGAAACGGTGGGAGCGGTGGGTATACTCGGCGCGGTCGTATCCGGTCCGGCGATCATGGCGGAAAAGGCGGCGCCGGTGGAAGTGAAAGCGCCCGCGCGATTGGCCGTTCCAGCCGCGCTGGTTCCCGCCGAGAGAAGCTGAGCGGCAGTATCCGCGCTGTACGTGTTGTAGTTCAGGTAGGCTGCGAAATAAGCCGGATAAGACGGTGAAAAAAATGCAAACTTCTGATACTGCGCGCAATCGACCATCGCCAGCAGGAATGCCGTGTCAATAGGTGCCCAGAAGCTGAATACGTTCCGAGAGTCGGTGGTGTTGATATTCAGGGTTCCCAGTTCGCTATTGGCCATTTTATCGGGCCATGCCTCACTCACTCCGATAGCTTTCCCGGCTTGCTGAATGACGGAAGCCCCGGTCAAGACGTTCATAAAATCGTTATTGTTCACCGGGTACACATGCATGTCTATGTAATTCACGGGCGTCGTGGCGTAGTTTTGGAGGTAAGTGGTGAAGCTCGAGATCCAGGTGCCGGCCCCCGCGCCTAACTGGACGTTGGTGACGTTGGCTTGCTGCAGGGCGGTGAGTTCGGTTTGCAGTAGCTGCAAGGCTCCGCTGGGGGAATTCTCGGTTGACTGATACGCATTGCCCGCTTCCGTATCCGGCTCGCAGATGAGGGACAGGTAATCCGGCTGGATCAGTTGCGCGACATTTACGGCGTTTTGCGCGCGACCAGTCATGTAGTCGTTCCAGTCGAGGGTCTGATAGTAAGGTGCGAAGCTTGCGCCACCGGTGGTGCCATCCAGGTTTTCGGCGACAGTTGCCTCCACCACAAGTTTCATCCCGGCGGCGTGGACAGCGGTTGCCACCTGTTGATAGAACGACACAAACTGCTGGTATTGGGAAGGATTATTGCTATAGGCATAAAAGGGTTGGTAAAGAATAGGGAAGCTAATGTGTATGGTTACCGCCGAGGCGCCCGTCGCTTGCAGTTCCAGCAGCTCGAGCATTACGGTCTGGCTGAAATAGCCTGAACCCAGCAGGGCTGTGAATTGATCGGACTCCGCCGCGGAGAGGTGCGGCGCCCATGTCACGGGATAGGGGACCCCGTTCCAGCTCTGATTCAAGACCGCTTGAAAAGCGCTGATCTGCGTCGACACGGTGCTATACATGGCCTGGTATTGCGTGGGAACATTTGGATTCGATTGCGCGGCCACCGGCACCGCGGCAAGTGCGTAGAGTAGGAAGTGTGAGGAATGAAATCTGTACATTTTGTCGAGTTCTCCAGAGCCCAACACATGGAGAAAACACATGGAGAGTGGGCCTGCCCTTCTATCGGGGGATCTCTCGACAAACTGTAGGATTTCGTAAGAAGCGGGTTTACGGACCCGTGACCGCCGGCATGTTGCCCGGTAGCGTAGTGACAGTCAACATGCTGCTCGGGGCCGACGTGATTCCCCGCGCATCGAACATCTCAACCTCGTAGTAAAACGTTGTGTCAGGCCACACGTTGGAATCCGTATAAGTTGTGTCCGGGTCGCTCCCGACAACAACCTGGAGCGAAGTGGGCGAATTGCCCTTCAAAATACGGTATCCGGCGGGCGGGTCTGTTCCGCCCGAGGGAGACCAGATCAGAGAAACACTGGCATCCGTCACCGCGGTGGTCATTAAGTTCGACGGAGGAGGCAGGGCTAATGTTGCGACGGTGATCGGCCCGCTCGGGAGTGATGTGATTCCCTGTAAGTTGTAGGATTCCACCGCGTAGTAGTAAGTGTTCGCGGGGATAACATTCAAATCCATGTAGTCTGTCTCGAGCACGTAACCCGCTATGATTTCCATGGCGTCCGGCGAAGTTCCTTTCAGCAGGCGATAACCACCCACCCCGCCGCCGCCCGTCGAGGGGGACCAGGTCAGGGAGACGGAATTCTGAGTGACGCTGCCCGCCGATAGATCGGTTGGCACTGTGGGCGGCGACAGGTCAATCAAAGTAATCACGAGTGGCGCGGACAGCAGGGAGGTATTTCCCTGCGCATCGAAGGCGCTCAGAGTGTATGTGTATGTGTCTCCTGGGGTAAGGCCAGTGTCGTAGAAGGGCGGCGCCGCGATCTGGGCGCCCGGGACTCCGTCGCGATAGACACTGTAACCCGCAACGCCGACATTGTCCGTCGCCGGTACCCAGGTCAGCGTCACGCCGGTGCTCGATGCTGTGGAGGCAATGGGCGCGGCCGGTATGGACGGTGGCGCGGTGTCCGGCCCCACGATCATCGTCGAGAACGCCGTACCCGTGGAAGTGAACGCACCGGCCTTGTTCGCGCTAGCCGCGGCAGCAAAAGCTGCCGGCAGAATCTGCTCGGGAGTATCCGTTCCATAAGTGTTGTAGTCCAGGTAAGCGGCAAAATATGCGGGAAAAGAGGGCGCGAAGAACAGGAACTGCTGGTATTGCGCGCAATCCACCATCGCTTGAAGGAAAGCAGTATCGACGGGGGCCCAGAAGCTGAATGCGTCCCGTGAATCGATGGTGTTGATATCGAGTGTTCCCAGTTCGCTGTTCGCGATTTTATCCGGCCACGCCTCGCTCACGGCGGCCGGTTTCCCGGATTGCTGTATCACCGAGGCGCCGGCGAGCACGTTCTCGAGGTCGCTGTTGTTCACCGGGTAGACGTGCATATCGATGTAGTTCACCTCCGTCGAGGCGTAGTTCTGCAGGTAAGTTGTGAAGCTTTCGATCCAGGTGCCGGCTCCCGCGCCGAACTGCACGCCCGTGATATTGGCCTGGTCCAGCGCCGTCAGTTGGCTTTGCAACAATTCCAGCGCGCCGGAGGGAGAGTCTTCGGTTGGCTGGTACGCGTTGGCCGACTCCGTATCCGGTTCGCAGATGAGGGAAAGATAATCCGGTTGGATGAGTTGGGCGACGTTCACGGCATTTTGCGCTCGTCCGTTCATGAAGTCGTTCCAGTCGAGAGTCTGATAGTAAGGCTCGAAGTCCGCGCCTCCCGTTGTGCCGTCGAGGCTCTCCGCGACAGTGGCTTCCACGACCAACTGCATCCCGGCCGCGTGCACCGCGCTTGCCACCTGCTGATAGAACGAAACAAACTGTTGAAACTGTGAGGAATTGTCGGTGTAGTCGTAAAAAGGTTGGTAAAGAATCGGGAAGCTGATGTGGGTAGTCACTGCCATGGCCCCCGTGGCTTGCAGCTCCTGCAGTTCGACAAGCACTGTGTTGGTGAAATACCCTGGCGCAATCAGCGCGGTGAATTGGTCGGACTCCGCCGAGGAAAGGTGCGGCGCCCACGCGACGGGGTACGGCGTTGCGTCCCAACCCTGATCGATCGCCGTCTGAAAGGCGCTGATCTGAGTCGTCATATTGCTGTAAATCGCCTGATATTGGGAAGGAACGTCTGGATTCGTTTGTGCCGCTAGCGGCAGCGTGGCCAGCGCGCAGAGAACCAGTTTGGAAGGACTAAGTTGCCTCATTTTGTCAAAGCTCAAAACCTGAATCGGCCGGTTCGGCAGAAACTGTAGTAAGCCCTAGAGTCAACGACTGAGAGAGCCAACTGCATATCTTCTTCGCTATCTTCTCAGATATTTTCTCAATTGGGGCAGACGGCCATCAAACTGCCTCAACAAAGTGAGGGTTTCAAGAACATGCGAAAAGTTAGTGCGGTCTCCGGTCTGTTTGCCGGATTGATGATGCTTGTATTGCCGGTTGCGTCCTCCGCCGGAATATCCATATCGATTCGAATTGCACCACCGGTTTTGAGGGTCTATCAGCAGCCACTGTGCCCCACCGAGGGCTACCTGTGGACGCCTGGCTACTGGGCGTACGGTGGCGCGGGTTATTACTGGGTACCTGGTGCGTGGATGGCGCCTCCTCAGGTCGGCTTTCTGTGGACGCCGGGCTATTGGGGATATTCAGATGGACTCTATGCCTTTAATGCGGGCTACTGGGGTCCAACGGTAGGCTTTTACGGCGGAGTGAACTATGGCTTCGGCTACGGGGGAAGTGGATTCGACGGCGGACGCTGGCAGGGCGGGCACTTTGCCTATAACACCGCGGTAAGCCACGTGAATACATCGGTCATCCATAACACGTATAACCAGGCGGTTGCCAACCACGGCAACAACCGGACCAGCTTCAACGGTGGCCCTGGGGGGATCAGTGCAAGACCGACTTCGCAGGAAGCAGCGGCAGCACAAGCGCACCACTCCGCGCCCGTCCAAATGGCGCACCAACAAGCGGCGCCGCCCAGAGCAAACGCCGTAGCGCAGAACCGTCCGGCGGCGCATCCCGCTGAGCCCAGATCCGCAAGTGCGCCACAGGTTCATCAGGCGTCTAATACCCGCGCCACCGCTCCCCGGCCAGAACGTGCGCAAGCCCGTCCGGCGCCGCAGCAACATGCGCAGCAGGCTCGTCCCGCTCCGCAGCAACAACACGCGCAGGCTCGTCCCGCCCCGCAACAGCATGCGCAGCAGGCCCACCCCGCTCCGCAACAGCATGCGCAGGCAAGGCCAGCGGAAAAGGAAGAACGAAAGTAGCCTTACTACTGCGGGATCGTCCAGACGTAGAGGCCGTTGGCACTGTCATCCACCGCCGAGAGGCGCTCGCTTCCATTGACAGCCACGGCCTCGATACCAAAAGAAGCGCCCTGGTTGGGGTTCACGCTCAACTGCTTCACGAACTGGCCAGCCGTAGTGAATTCGACAATCTCGCTCGGCTGAGTTGGATCGGAATTGACGACGTCCGAATTGCTCACGAGCAGGTCGCCGTTTGGCGCAGTGGTCATCTCCAGAGCTCCGTGAAGGTGCGTCGTATCCGAGTAGATCAAAGTGCCTTTGCCCTGGTCCGAAGTGGTCTGTCCGGCATTACTAACGGCGTAGATCCCATTGTCCTCGGTTGAAGCGACATAAAGCACCCCCGTTGCCTTGTTGTACGCGAGTCCGGCCGGCCCAACCACCAAAGCGGCGGGGTCGCAACGCCAGGAGTACCCGGAGGCAATCTGCACCACACTCTGAATGTTGGGCGCGCCGTGCAAGGTCCACAAGTCGATCCGAACTACGGTTGCGTTGAGAACATTGGAGACAAAGAGGCGTACAAATTCGCCTTCATCGTCCACTGCCATGCCCCAGGGGCCGTTGATCATCGCGGCAGCCGTCCAGTTCAGCACTACGTTGGCGTTCTTGTCAAGAATCACAAGGGAGCCGGCGCCCGCCGTGGCGCATGTCCCATCCGCAGTCGGAAAAGCGCCGACGACTACGTAGCCGGAACTGAGAACGGCGAGCACGCCCGATAACCCCGAGACAGTGCCGCCCGCTTGGTAAAACAACTGCTGCTGCCCTCCCGTGATCTGGACGATGGTGGTTCCGGTGCCCTGCAGGTTCTGGCTGCTGTTGAAGTTCGACACCAGAATATCTCCCGGATTGAGCAATCCGCCGGCCGGGAAGTTCCACGGAACGGTGGCTACGCCATATGGGTTCAGATCGCCGTTGGCCGGCACTGTCGAGAAGAACTGGACTGGGCTGGGTAAGAATGCCTGACCGTGGGCCAAAGGTTGGCATGTCAGCGCGAGGCTTGCGAGCAAGGTGCACGTAAAGGGCTTCATCGCGGACTAATTTATCGAAAAGCCGGGGAATTCTGGTTAAGGCTGTGTCATTTTTTTGTAAATAAAGGATGCTGCTACTTTGTGGAACCGACGTTCACATCGAGCAGCGCCACCCAATACTGGAGGGATTGCAACGTGAAGCCGATCAGAATCAGACCGATTCCGAATACGCCCATGCGCTTCTCGGGCACGCGATCGGCCGCCCACTCGACGAAAGGCGTGCATGAGCCGGCGATCGCCGTAACGGCTCCAATCGCGAGCCCGTCTTTGAGGCCGATGCGAAAGGCGTGCGCGTGCTGATTCGACACCAGCGCGCTGATATACGCGGCGACCGCGTAGCCGGCCGTTCGATTCAGCGCAGCCAGAAATTGAAGTTTGGTCAGGCGCGGGCGAGTGGAGGGCCGGTAATCGATGGTCGGCCGAATTCCCGCCCGGTACGCGACGACCTGGCCCGCCGTGCTCAGTGCGCCAAAAGTGGCGCCGAACACGCCTCCATAAAGGTACGCCGCGCCGAGAGCAAACCCGGCGCCGCGAATCGCGCTCATGGCCGCGTCAGCCCAGAGTCCCTGCTTCGGCTGGCCCCTTGCGGCGCGAGAAAACTCCCAGGCCAGGGTGATGCCGTGCGCCACCCCGGCGGCGAGCCCAAATACGGGCCCTAGCGCAATGCCGTAACCGACTCCGAAGAGCGCGCCGTAGGTGACTCCTCTGGTAAGAGTCCGCAGCGGTCCATGTTCTCCGCCGAGGAGATCGTAGGCGAGGTACAGCGCGCCAAGAACGTCAAGGGTACTGCCCACGATGCTCACGAGCGCGAGCGTGTGCCGGTCGATCACCATCAGGAAATGTTGGCGGTTTCGCCGTTGCCGAGGACCAGGAAGTGCTCGTCGCGGGTAAGGGAAAGGAGTTCTTCGCGGGGAGTATCCAGGCTCTCATCCGCCAATTGGAAAGTGCCATGGTGGATCGCGATACTCATTTCCGCACCCAGTATCTGGTGGGCCCTTAAGGCGTCATCCGGACCCATGTGAACGGGGGACATAAACCAGCGGGGCTCATAGGCTCCGATCGGGAGGAGTGCGAGGCGCGGAGATCCAAATCGCTCGCGGATGGCATGGAAGTGGTTGCCGAAGGCCGTGTCTCCCGCAAAATAGACGAAGCGGTCCGCGGCTTCGATGACATAGCCGCACCATAAGGTCCGGTTCCGATCAAAAATTCCTCGCGCGGAAAAATGCAGCGCGGGTACGGAGTGAATGGTGGCTGAGGCGAGTGACAGCGATTCGCCCCAGTCCAGCTCATGAACGGGACCAATGTTTTGGGATCGCAGCAAGCCCGCTACCCCGGCAGGAACGATGAACTGGGATTGTCCACGCTCGGCCAGACGCCGCAACGTGGCCAGATCCAGATGATCGTAGTGATTGTGGCTGAGGAGCACGGTATCGATGCGGGGCAGATCTTCCCACCGCACGCCGGGCTGCCTGCGGCGGCGCGGGCCGATTGACGAGAGCGGACTGGCCCGCTCCGACCAGATGGGGTCCGTCAAAATATGGGAGTTCCCTTGCTGGAGCAGCAGCGAGGAGTGGTTGATCAGCGTGACCAGCAGCGCATCGTTTTCCACGCGTGATGGAGGTTTCGATGGCTCTACATCAGCCACGAAGCGGGGCGATGGCTCGGGCCGCGTGGTGAGCTTCCATCGCACGACGTCCAGAAAGCCGCGCGACTGAGGGGCGTTGGGATTGAAGAAGCGCCTCCCGTCAAAGTGCCTGGGAAACGGCGGAGGGCCGGAGTTGTGTTTCACGAATCTCTATTTACGCATGGATTGAACCCGGGCTAGTGAATAGACTGGCAATAGTATGTCCGGAGCCGGGATCATTGTCTTGTTCCTCTATATACAGGTCTTCGCGGCCACCATTTTGGCGATGGAAGCAGGCATCCTTCTGGCGACCGGCTTTGGCGCATTTGGCGGATTCAAGATTACCGCGAAGGACTGGAGAGCGCTGGCGGTCTGGATCGGCTTCATGCTGCTGGTGGTTGCGGTGGGGTGTGACTGGCTGGTTCTTAAAGCCGGCCGGGCGGGCCGCGTGGTCCTTTCGGATGAATACTGCGCCGCCCTTGAGTTCTCCAGTGTCCTTGGTCTGGTAACGTCGCTTCCCGGTCGAGAAAAGAGCGCGAAGATAGTGCTGATCATCCTTGCTGGCGGGTTGATCGCCATGGAGCCGATTCTGCGCTCTTTCTCAACTCTTTTGAGGGAACGTTGATTCGTGAATCTCGTCGCCGCCTTCTGGGCCTCGTCATTCGACCCGAGTTTGGTCTCCCGGCCGACGTAATCCTTCGTGAGCTGGGCGCACCATGGGAGCACTCGATGGCGATGGACGGACCAGGATGTTCGGGAAGCCGTCCGCTACGTCGTCGAGGGGCAGGGCGAGTCGCTGGCGGCCTTCGTCGCGAATGTGCTGTGACGCCGGCATCCGCTCCCTCACGGTCGCGGCTCAGCGGAACCCACACGCGGCCTTCACTGTCATGTCTAACGGGGCCAGATGGCCAGGCCTCCAGCAAGTATGGCGAGCGGGAGGAGGCCGATGAGCCACGCGAGCGACGGATCGCGATCGAGCGTGGCGTCGTCGGGATCGGCGGGGTTTGCGTAACAGGTGACAGTGGTGCCCGGCCGGTAGCCGCTGCTGATGCGCTGGGCCGACGCCCATCCGCTGGAATACTCAAAAAGGCTGTAAACGTCGGAACGGTGCTCGGCGCCGTACATCCCGTAGGAGTAGAGGATCTGGGGAGAAAAGGTGTCGCCGCCTTTGGTGGCGCGATGCCTGTGGACTTCGCTGCGAAGTATTTTGCACTCCTGCGCGCGCCATGAGCGTGCGGCGATGGCGTGGCGCACGGGACCCAGGAGAAAGACCGCGAATAGAACCACCCCGGCTCCAATCAGCAATGCGGACGCGAACCGGCGGCCGGCGATGGGGTTGGCGGGATGCCAGGCGCGCTGTTGCGGCCGCGGGTCGACACGAAATACCACATCGTAGAATCCAACGGCCCCGATCAATACGAATAGCAGGGGAATCGGGAGGAAGAGCAGCAACACGAAGCCCGCGCGGTCCCGTTCCAGCAACGTGCCCGCCGGATCGCGAGGATCGAGATAGCAGGTTGCCCGGGAACCGGCGGCCCAGCGGCGGGTAAAGCGAAGGGCTTCCCGGTAGGTTCCAAAGGGGCGGGAACTACGGACCGACTCGCCCGTCGAAAATGTGTAGCGGAGATACGCAAACCACGGGGGACGGTCCGATTCGCGCACGTCGCTTTCGACGATCCGGCACGGGACAGGCTGCCACGTGTAGGTGCCCGCGGAGGCGATTGCGTCGCGGACCACCATGACCACGAAAAAGAGGCCCAAGGCGAAGAAGGGCACGAAGACGCAGCCGAGCGCCCGGGACGGAGCTTTTGAGTTGGTTGCCGGTCCCACTCTCTCCACTGTAAGACAGTGCTTGATCTGGTGTTATGCTGAGCCTGCGAAATGAAAAATATGAAGAAACGGTCTACTTTCATCATGGGGCGACTGGCGGTGTCGTCGCTGCTGGCTCTGCTTTGTTTGGCACAGGAGAATAAGGACGACCGGGCCCCAATACTGCGCCTCGACACCCAGCGCGTGGAGGCTGCCCTGGCCGGTATGGTCGCCGACGGGCGCGCGGCGGGTGCTTCCGTTCTGATCTGGAAAGATGGTCGCGAAGCGTATTTTGGGACAGCCGGGTTCGCCGACCGCGAGGCGCGCCGGCCGATGACCCGCGACACGATTGTTCAGATCTATTCCATGACCAAGCCCATCACCGGCGTGTCTTTGATGCAATTGTGGGAGCAGGGCAAGTTCAGACTGGACGATCCGCTGTCTCTTTATCTGCCCGAGTTCGAATCGATGCAGGTCTATGCGGGCAAGAATGCGGCGGGCTCACCAGTCTATCGAGCGGCAACGCGTCCGATCACTGTCCGCGACATCATGCGCCACACTGCCGGGTTCGCGTATGGACCGGGGGATACGCCCGCGCACGAAGCCTATGTGAAAGCCGACCCGCTGGCGCTGGATCACGACTTGACCGAGATGGGGAGACGCCTCGCGTCCGCGCCTTTGTTGTTCGACCCCGGTACGCAATGGCGCTACAGCATTGCCGTCGACGTGCAGGCGCTGCTGGTCGAAAAACTGTCGGGCCAACCCTTTGCGGAGTATGTCCGTCAGCATGTGCTTGAGCCGCTGGGCATGCACGACACGGCATGGCGGCAGCCCGATGAACGGCTCCCTCGTCTGGCCGCGCTCTACCGCAAGGTGGACGGCAAGCTGGTGCGCGATCCGGACGCGTCCACGCGAAGGCTCAACTTCCAGGACAACCGGTTGACGGGCGGCGGTTTCGGCCTCTCTTCGACGCTCGACGACTACATGCGGTTTGCCCGCATGTTGCTGGGAGGGGGCGAACTGGAGGGGACAAGGATTCTCAAAGCATCGACCGTGCGGCTGATGTCGGTAGACCAACTCGACCCCCTCATCACCGAACGGGGGTTCCTGCCCGGCAAGGGGTCCGTGGGCTTTGGGATGGACTTCGCCGTGCGGCATTCGCAACCGCAAAAGCCGGAGGAAAACCGGGGAGCGGTGGGCGAATTTTTCTGGGATGGCGCCGCGTCCACGCTCTTCTGGGTGGACCCGGCCAACCATCTGGCTGCCGTATTCTTCGTTCAGACCATGCCGTTTGACGGCACATTGCATCGAGACATACGGGCGGCTATTTACGGGGCGGGCTATCTGGGTCCTAAGGGGGACTGAAGAAAATTCTCCCACTCGGCTAACCATTGACTGTCTGCCCAGTCTAGCCTTTAGGGAGATTTCCGTGAACTCGTTGCTGCACGACGTACGCTACGCACTCCGCATGATCCGCAATAGCCCCGGCTTCACCATCGTGGCTGTCCTGACGCTGGCGCTCGGCATCGGCGCCAACTCGGCCATCTTCACTTTGGTCCACTCCGTGCTTCTCCGGACTCTCCCGGTGGCTGACCCCAAAACTCTCGTCCGGATCGGCGATCGGGACGATTGTTGCGTCAATTCGGGCACGAACGACAACGGCGATTATGCACTCTTTTCCACCGAGACCTATTATTTTTTCAAAAAGAACCTCCCCGAATTCGACGAACTGGCCGCCATGGAGTCCGGCTACGCGTGGCGTCCGATTACCGTGCGTCGCGAAGGCCAGCGGAGTCTCGCCCAATCCGTCATGGGAACATTTGTCTCCGGTAACTATTTCCGCGTGTTCGGCCTCACGCCCGCCGCGGGCCGCTTCTTCGTTGATGCCGATGACAACAAGGGCGCGCCCATCTTCGCCGTCATGAGCTACGAGACCTGGCAACAGGATTTTGCCGCCGACCCGTCCGTTATTGGCAGCGCCTTTTGGATCAACACCAAACCCGTCACCATCATTGGAGTCGCGCCGAAGGGCTTTTACGGCGACCGCCTTTCCAGCCAGCCGCCCAAGTATTACCTGCCGCTTGAGTCGATGGACACCATCATCGGCGCGCCCTATTTGCACGATCCCGAAGTCGAGTGGGCCTACATCATCGGTCGCGTCAAGCCGGGTGTGTCGCTGCCCGCGCTGCAGGCCAAAGCCAGCACCCTCCTCCGGCAGCAGTTTTCGACGCTCAAAATGTTTCACAAGGAACGCAACAAGAAGGCACTGGGGCGCGCGCACGTCGTGATCACTCCGGGTGGCGGCGGCATACAGAATATGCAGGACGAGTACAAGGAGCATCTTCACCTGCTCACCTGGATAGCCGCTCTCGTTCTTCTCGTAGCCTGCGCCAACATTGCAAATCTGCTGCTCGTCCGCGGCGTGAGCCGCCGCGCCGAGATTTCCATCCGCACCGCGCTTGGTGCGCAGCGCAAACGAATCGTCCGCCAGTTGCTGACGGAAAGTGTCCTTCTTGCCGGCTTCGGCGGCGCGTTGGGCCTCGGCGTTTCCTTCCTGGGCGCGCGCGTACTGCTCGCCCTCGCGTTTCCCGGCCAGCGCGGCATTCCGATCGACGCCTCGCCGTCGCCTGCCGTGATTGCGTTTGCCTTCGCGCTGTCACTCGTTACCGGCATTCTCTTCGGCGTCGCCCCGGCGTGGATCGCCGCGCGCACACAGCCCGCCGAAGTGCTGCGCTCCACCGCCCGCACCGTGGCGCATGGCGCTTCATGGTTGCAACGCGCGCTCGTGGTCTTACAGGCAGCACTCTCGCTGGTTCTGCTCGTTGCCGCCGGTCTCTTTACCCAGAGCCTCAACAAGGCCCAAGGGGTCAACATGAAGCTCGATGCGACAAACCGCTATATCATTCACATCAACCCGCAGGCAGCGGGTTACGCAACCACTCAGGTTGAGGCGCTTTACCAGACTATCGAAGACCGCTTCCACGCGCTGCCCGGCGTGGTCAAGGTGGGCCTCGCCACCTACACGCCCATGGAAGACAACAACTGGGGCACCGGCGTCAAGATCCAGGGTGAGCCGGATCTCGACAAAGGCGCCTCGTGGGTCAAGGGCACTGCCGAGTACTTCGATTCGGTGGGAACACGCGTCGTAATGGGTCGTGGATTTTCCACCCGGGATACGCTGACGGCGCCTCCCGTCGCGGTGGTGAATCAGGAGTTCGTCAAGCAGTTCTTCGGCGCGCGCAACCCCATCGGTCACCGCTTCGGCTTTCCCGATTCCGGCAAAGACAGCGCCTATGAGATCGTCGGTGTAGTGGAGGACACCACCTACACCAGCGTGTATTGGAAGAACCACACCATGTACTTCGTGCCGCTGACGCAGCGGCCGGCGACATCCGAAGACCCCATCGAAAAGGACCTTTCCATGTACGCCGGCGCAATCGTCGTCGAGACCAGCCGGCCGGAGAACAACATGGAGAAACTGGCTCTCAGCACCCTCGCCAGCATCAACCCCAACCTCACTATCGTCAGATTCGAGACCTTCCAGCAGCAGATCGACGCCCGCTTCACGGAGGAGCGGTTGATTGCGCGCCTCACGTCGCTCTTCGGCGCGCTGGCGCTGCTGCTCGCCGCTCTCGGCCTGTACGGCGTGACGGCGTATACGGTCGTTCGCCGCACACCTGAGATCGGGATTCGCATGGCGCTCGGCGCCGAGCGCAACCGCGTCATCGCCATGGTGATGCGGGGCGCCATGCTACAGGCACTCCTCGGCCTGCTGATCGGTGTGCCGGTGGCCATGTTCTGCGTTCGCTACGTAAAATCGCAGCTCTATGAGACCAGCACAGTAAACATCACCGTAATGGTAGCGGCCGCAGTGACGCTCGCCGTCGCATCCGCGATCGCCGGCATCATTCCGGCCAGGCGCGCAGCGTCCATCAATCCCGTGGAGGCGTTACGGGTTGGATGACCACTGAGGTTTGGGTATTAAGGCTTTGCGGGCAGCGGCTGCCAAAGCTCAATCTTATTGCCATCCAGGTCATAGATCCAGGCAAACTTACCGTAGGATCCATCAATCCGTTTGGCGTCAATCTTTACTCCCTCTTGTCCTAAGCGCTCGAGCAAAGCATCCAGATCGTCCACGATGTAGTTGACCATGAACGGCGCGTGGCTGGGATCGAAATAGTGAGTGGTGGCGGGGAAAACAGTCCAAACTGTGACGTGTTCCTTTTGCGGGTCGTCGTGTTCGCGCCACGGAAGCATCACGCCCTGGCCTTTGTCGTCGAGTCCAAGATGCTTCGCATACCAGTCGCGCATCTGATCGCGATCGGCGGATTTGAAGAAGACACCTCCGATTCCAAGGATGCGCCCGCGCGGCTCCGTTTTGACAGGCGGCTTCGACGTTTCAGGTTGCGGAGCTTGCACTTCCTGTCCTCCTCTTAAACAGGCTGAGATGAGCAACAGCGAGACGAGCCCAATTCCGCACCGCGGTATTCCTTGCATTGGTGGATTGTACACGAGTCGAATAGAGAAAAAGGTTCGCTACTAGCCCCCTGTCGTATGCAGCACCAGCGTCCCGGTAATGGGACTCGGAGCCTCATCCTGGCTGCCGACGATATAGAGGTTACCCGGCCCAGCGACTGCTCCACCAAACAAAACGTCGCTGCGAAATCCATTGGCATCCGGACTTGGTGTCGGCATGATCGTCCATGTCGTTCCGTTGCCTTGCATGGCGAGCGAGAGTTGCTGTCCCGAACCGTTGGGGGCGAACGACGATCCGAAAGCCCACAAGTCGGTCGCTGAAACAGCCGTGATGCCGAATAAACGGTTCGATTGGTAGCCAGTCGTGGGGCCCACGTTCGGGCTGGTGACTACCGACCATTGCGTCCCGTTCCAATGCTCAATCAGGTTGAATGTGGGGTCTTGGTCGGGCTTCGCGGTGGAATATCCCACAGCCCAGACGTTGTTGGTCGCAACCGCGACCAGGCCGTTGATGGCATTCGCCCCGCTGCCTACGTTGGGACTCGGTACCTGCGTCCACTCTGTACCGTTCCAATGAGAAAGAAAGGTCTTGCTGTCCTCGCCTGTCTCGCCGGAGTACCCGGCCACCCAGACGTCATCGGGCGAGATCGCCGCAATGGCGTTGAGGAACGGCGTGAATGGGATCTCCGTAAACGTCCAAGTGGTTCCATCATAGTGTTCGATCAGACCGAACAGTTGTTGCATATCGTCCTGTAGGATGTGCCCAGCCGCCCAAATATCGGTGGGCGAATCGGCCGAAATGGAACTGAGATAAGCTTCCGAGCCTTTTGGAAGCCTCGGACCCGGAAAGTCCGACCACTCGGTTCCATCCCAGTGCTCGAGGAGTTGCGTCTGGCTGGGCGTAATCGTATATCCCACCGCCCACGCATTCGTTGGCGAAAGATCGGCAACACCGAGCAGCGCGTTTTCATTCAGCCCAGTCAGATGGGGCGCGCTGACCGCGGTCCAGACGGTTCCATCGAAGTGAATTGTGGATTGGCCCACGGCCCAGATGTCGCCCGCCGAGGATGCGGAGACGGCGTTCAGGGCGTCGTTACCGGAAGGAAAGAAATTTGGAGTTGGAACTACGTGGAAGAGAGAAGTTTGCGCACTGGCCAGACATGCGCCGGCCACACAGAGAAGCGATAAGTTTAGTTTCATAAGCTCCCTTTGAGGTTATCGGCGCGGGTGTCTGGATGTCGCCTGTAACTTGTAAAAGAGTCGTAAAATCGCCGTGCGTGCGATGCAGAGCTTTTGGTTGCGCGCCAGCCGCGATGGCTTGGGCGGCAACTCGCCGATCCCCGCACAGAATTCCCGAAATGGATTCCGGGGAGGGTGTGGTCTCTGGTGAGGAATTTGGTCGGGCCGCCGGGATTTGAGGAGGGAACCCCTTGCGGCCTCGCCTTAACCAGGCAAGGCAACACGCGTTCGCGTACGAACTGGGTGGAAAACCCGTGTCCAGGAGCATGGTCCTCGTACCAGATGTCCGTAGCTCGATCGTAGAAGTGATAGACCTCAAGGCGATTTTCGAAAACCTCTATCTCAAACTTCAACCACCAAAATCGGACTGTGCTCCAGCACCCTTTTGCGACGCCATCTGGCAGTGGGCAACGCGCGCGGCAGAACGTCAGCGCCGTTTGCATTGACAATCCGACCCACATTGGTATCGACTTCGTCCCAGTCTTGCAAAGGCACAATCCCCACGATACAGCCTCACTCCAACCAAATGTTGCGCAAGTGAGCGCGTGTGCGATTGACTCGGTTGCCATCACCGGTTGGCGCGAACAATATCGGCCGAATCCTCTCTGATAAATCTTGATCCCGGCGAGCACGTTTCTAGACCTCCTCCCGATCCGTGCGAACTACGAGGATGCTGCGTTAGAACGTCCCACCCTGGTCGACGTTTGCGTGCGACTGCACTGAGTACCCGCGTGGCTGCATATGGCTGCGTGCGGGCTGTTTTGGGGTGCTGAGTGTATGAAAAGGAAAGGGCTAAATGGTCGGGCCGCCGGGATTTGAATCCGGTACCCCGGCCTGCACTGCGCGGCAACTAGCGGTAAGTGTTTGATTCCGCGTCGCGATTTTCTGGCGATCGGGCAACCAGAAGCAACGCCAACCGCTCCCGCGGCTGCACGTTGGCTGCGTGACGGCCCACCAGGTGCACACGAGGTTCAATAGTCTAGTTCAAGACCGCGTTGGTATCAGAAGCGCTGTTCAGCCTCTCCAACTCTGCATGACAGCCTGATATCACGTATCGGAAAACATCTTAGACCTGTACTCCAGTGCCCAGGGGGTGACGCCCTCTGTGGCGAGAACCACGTCGAACCGGCGTGGATAATCCGGATTTCTCTTGCCTATAGGGATCTCCACGAATCGCCTGGGTTCCGGCCGTGTTTGCGACACCCTGATCGTGGCATTCGCCGGCGGTCGAGGCCGAGGACGACGGAACCACATAGTCGCCTGCGGCGAAGCTGGTTCCGTCAAACTGGCACAGCGCGATTCCGGACTGGATAATGCTCGCGCTGCCAGTGCCGCCCGCACCCCCTGCCACTACGCCGATCAGCGTGCCACCAGGCAGTGGGCTGGCCGGGCAATTGACCGCGACTCGCCCTTGGATCGTAGAACCAGACCCCCAGCACGCAAGCTGATTGAGGACGGTGGCGGTCGCGGAGCTATTGGCGACTTGGGTGGAAGTCGTAAAATTGGGTGCCTGCGCCTCGAGAGCTACGCAGAAGAGCACCCAGGGAACCGCTGAAAATCGAGGAAAAACGCGGAAGGTGTTGTGCATTACCGTTGAATTATTGCACAAATAATGGTAAAAATAGCAACGATATGTTTGCAAATTCCAGGGCTGGCGGTCGGCGGTGACGGCGCAGCACCGGTAATCTGGCGAATCTGGAGATGGCGCGGCGGTGGCGAGCCAACCGGCGGCGTTCTTAAGCACGGGCCTCATTCGGCTCCAAGAAATCGGTGCCCGGTACAAATCGGCAGATTTTGACAACCCAATCCGGTTTACAATCAAAACCTACCGATCGCACTGTTCCGAAGAAAGAAGTCCCAGATGAAACGACATGCCGGCCCATTGAATCCGAACATTTGGGCGAGAACGCTTACCCTTTTGCTCCTTTTCGCCGCCGCGCAGGCGAAGCTGCCAGCGCAGACTTTCAAGACGGTAGTCAGCTTCAATGGCGGGAACGGCAACCTTCCGATCGCTCCACTTGTGCAAGGCGCCAACGGGAGCTTGTACGGGACGACGGAAACCGGAGGAGATAGCGGCGGCGGGAACGTCTTTCAACTCAGCCCGCAGGGAGCAATCAGCTACAGCCTGTGCCCTGCCACCGATTGCGTAGGTTTAGACCCGATTGCCGGCCTGATCCAGGCGACGAATGGGGCTCTCTACGGGGCGGCTGTGGCGGGGGGCTCAAACGCCGGCAGCTACGGAACAGTGTTCAAAATGTCCCCGAACGGCGACTTTACCTTGCTCCACAGCTTCGATTGGACAGACGGAGGGTCGCCGGCTGCGCTCACTGAGGCGGCCGGCGGAAGCCTTTACGGCGTCACCCAGGCGGGCGGCGCCTTCGGAGGCGGCGGAACTGTCTTCCGGATTACTCCGAGCGGCAATTTCACGACCTTACATAGTTTTTGCTCGCAAAGCACCTGCCCTGACGGCGCAGGGCCGGCTGGCATAGTCCAGGGGGCCGACGGCAATTTTTATGGGACCACTGAGCAAGGAGGGAACGTCAATTGCGGAAACCCCTACGGATGCGGGACGGTTTTTAGAATCACCCCGGAAGGCGATCTAACAACCATCTATACCTTTTGCCTCCAGAGCGGGTGCCCGGACGGCTCGGCTCCGCTTGCAGGACTGATTCAGGCGTCCGGCGGTGACCTCTACGGAACGACCGGATTCGGGGGATCGGTGTCCAGCGGCGGGACGATCTTCAAGATCACGACGGCAGGCACACTGACGACACTTTACGCTTTCTGCTCGCAGAGCCAATGCTCAGACGGCGCAAAACCTGAGGCCGGCCTCCTCCACGCGACCGATGGAAACTTTTACGGGACTACTTATTCGGGTGGGCTCGGATACGGCACCGTTTTTAGGATTACTCCGAGCGGTGTGCTTTCGACGCTGCACTCGTTCTGCCAGGATCTTCACGGCTGCGCAGAGGGTGAAAATCCGTCCGCCGCTCTAATCGAGGGGACGAACGGCGTGCTCTACGGCACCACGACTAGCGGTGGAAACGAAAATGCCGCGGGCACTGTGTTCAGTCTGTCGGTAGGCTTGTTACCATTTATTGAAACGCAAACTACGTCCGGCAAGGTGGGAGCGTCCGTCAATATCCTGGGGAACAATCTCACGGGCACAAGCAGCGTTAGCTTCAACGGCACCCCGGCTGTCTTCACGGTGCCGGCGAGTTCTGTAATCACAACGACCGTGCCAGCCGGAGCAACCACCGGAAAGATTGAGGTGGTGACGCCGAGCGGCGCTTTGTCAAGTAATGCTTCCTTTACCGTGCTTCCTTAAGAAGCGCAAAAAGAAGCGCAAAGGGCACCCGCCTTCAGAGCCCGCCAACCTGCGGGCGCGCTTCCGCTGGCCTTCCACCTCTGCCCCAAACATGATTACGTCACGCGAGCACCCGCGCTCTTAGGCCCGCGCCGCCCAACAATGAATAGCCCGACGCATGGCTCCGATGGCATGCGCATGCCGAACCCGCCGCCAGCAACAGACCCCACAGCCCTCGTTAGCCTAAGGCGCACCTGGGGAAAAGGACCGGGTTGGTTCCCGTGTGCCGGCGCGCGCGCCAAATTTCTAAGAGCACACCGATCATTCCGTTAATTAGAGCGATAATTCTATAGATTCGGCCATTGGTTAATCGGTATCCCGCTTTTTTTCCTTGCATTTAAACACAGATGCATCCATACTTTGTGTTCATGAGCATTAAATTCGCTCAATTTTTGGTTGGCCCTCCACATTTTGCGCTAAGTGGCCCGGCCCTATTCCGCCCGTTCTCTGCGCGGCCGTCCTCGTCGCGGCTTGCGGGGCGTCCGCGCAGACGACCCTAACCGTTACCCGGACTGCGTACTCCGCGATTTCCGCCAATTCTCTCGTCTACGCCACAAGTACTAACAACGAGGTAGCGCCAGGGACCCCCTCCCAATGCGGCGATGGGGTAGCAATCGGCTCGGCCTCGGCTGGAGGGCAATGAGTGGGACCCTCCAATTACCGCCTGCGGAACCCGCCCGAGAAGCCAGGGCCCGCGCGACAGTTGTTTCAATTGCATCGGCGAAGAAGTCCGCATAAGCGAACGCCGTGTTCCGCGCGAGCACGCTTTGCGATTTCGCCACGAGCTTATGAATGCGGGAAGGCGCGGAGGTGCTAGGATACATGCCATGGAGGACGCTGTGCTGCTTTGTCTCCGGTGCGCACCGAATATTGTTTGGGACTTTATCGAGTGTGCGGATTGCGGCCCTTGATCGTCAGGATGCTGTTGAGAGTTCCCTTTTTTCTTGACATATGAAAGACACCGAGCTGCCGGATCGCCCGGCAATTGAGAGGGCTTTGCTGGAATTGCTGAGTGACGGAAGGGTTCACGACGACGCCGAGATTGTCCCGTGGCTAATCAAACGATTTGACCTGAACGCGGAAGATTTGCCTGTCTATAGAACAGGTCGAACAACATTCGGAAACAAGATTGACTGGGTAAAAGGCGACATGGGAGAGGGGCTTCGAGGAAAGCATCTTATTCGCCGCGCCGGTAGAGGCAGGTATCAGATTTTGCCGCTCGGACGGGCGAAGCTACAAGAGTCATGACCAGCCTGGCCGATTGGCGGTTGTTACGAGCCGGAACACCGCTTCCGAATCATCTCCTCGCAAGCATAACGCCCAAACCCCCGCACCTCATACATTTAAGGGCCACACTGAATCAAAAATGGGCGCGGTTTTTGTTTCCGCAGGGAGCTGACTGCTGAGACGACCCGCATGGCTGCATATGGCTGCGTGCGGGCCGTTTTATGGTGCTAAGTATATGAAACGAAAAGGGCTAAATGGTCGGGCCGCCGGGATTTGAACCCGGGACCTCTTGCACCCCAAGCAAGCGCGCTAGCCAGGCTGCGC
>PLFE01000197.1 GCA_003136675.1 Bryobacterales bacterium | reverse complement strand
TTGCGGGCGACTTACTTAGAAGAACCGAGAAGGAGTACGAGCTGTTCGTGCAGAGTCTGGATATCGTAGGGATAGGTCTGGCCTCTTGCGTCTGCTCCATCGACAGGTCGGCGTACTTCAAGCTCAAATCGAAGATGCTTTCCTTCGATCATGAGTACGAGTTGATGAAGTCCGAGGCCGACTACTTCGACGCGCTTGGAAAATTCTCCGTCGCCACCGGGNNGCGGGCGACTTACTTAGAAGTTCGTGGCGAGCATAACCAGCCAGATGTACATTCCTACCTTGACGCTTCCGCTCGCCGTCAGGTCTAACGCTTCAGCAGACTTGAACGAGGTGGAATGAATCCCACCGCTCTTCACGGTGACGAGGTTTCGGAGCGCGTCGTCTTGGTCCGCGAAGACCCTCGAAGCCGCCAACCCGAACCACCAAAATACGAACATGTTACGCTGACTCCGAGTGGCCACGGATCTAATTGAGATCGATCGCGAGAACCCATCGGAGACGGCGCTCGATCGCGCTGTCGATGCCATCCGGCGCGGAAAGGTCATCGCCATCCCCACCGAGGCGCTCTATACCCTCGTCGCCGACCCCATGAATCTGCACGCGGTCACCCGCGTTTTCAAAGCCAAAGGGCGCGAATCCGTGCGCTCCTTACCGCTCCTCGTGGCCGACGCCATGATGGTGGAAGAGTTGACGGGCGAGCTTTCCAAACGCTTCCACGCGTTGGTCCGAAAATTCTGGCCCGGCCCCCTTTCCATCATTCTCACCGCTCCTTCCAAAGTTCCCCTCAAGGTGACGGGTATGACCGGACGTCTTTCCGTGCGTCAGAGCAGCGCGAAGATTGCCCAGCTCATCGTCACGCGGATGAACCAGGCCGTCATCGCGACCAGCGCCAATATTTCCGGCCAGCCAACCTGCTCCAGCGGCATCGAAGTATTCGGAACCATGGATGGCCGCGTGGACCTGGTGCTCGACGGCGGCGTTTGCAGCGGTGCCGGATCCAGCACCGTGGATATTACCGAACCGTATTGGCGGATGATTCGTGAAGGCGCAATCCCCGAAAAAGAGGTCGCGGAGTGCTTGAAAGGACTATAGAAGTCAACTGAAAACCATGCGTCTGATACTCCTGTTCCTGGCCGCCGCTCTCACTTACGCGCAAGCTCCCGATTCCCCGGAAGACACCGCCCGCAAACAGCTCGAATACACCCGCGCGCACTACACCAAGTACGAGTACCGCATTCCGATGCGCGACGGTATCAAGCTCTTCACCACGGTCTACTTACCGAAAGACACCTCGCAGAAGGTTCCCATCATCATGCAGCGGACGCCTTACTCGGTAGGGCCGTACGGCATCGATAACTATCGCAACTCGCTCGGCCCATCGGATCTATTCACCAAGGAAGGATTCATTGTCGTCTATCAGGACGTCCGCGGCCGCTATCTTTCGGAAGGTACTTTCGTCGACGTGCCTCCTCATAAGATGAAGTTCACCGGCCCAACCGATGCGGACGAAAGCACCGACACTTACGACACCATTGACTGGTTGGTGAAGAATATCCCGAATAACAATGGGCGCGTGGGAATGTGGGGCATTTCCTACCCCGGGTTCTATGCCGCGTATGGTCTCGTTAATGCCCATCCGGCGCTGAAGGCAGTGTCCCCGCAAGCTCCTATGGGAGACGTGGGCAATGGAGATGATGCGTACCATAACGGTGCATTCCACCTGGCCGCCAACTTCGGTTTCTATGTGGGTTTCAAACCGAGAGGGCCCGATCCGGAGCGCCCTAAACGCACTCCTTCTTTTGAATATGGAACGCCCGATGAGTACGATTTTTACCTGCGCATGGGCCCCATCGCCAACGCCAACGAGAAGTACCTCAAGAGCTCGAACGAGTATTGGAACGATATTCTGAAGCACGATACCTACGACGAATACTGGCAGTCGCGCGCCCAATCCCCGGACATCAACCACACCACGCCGGCTGTAATGTTCGTCGGAGGATGGTTCGATGCCGAAGATCTTTCCGGTCCGCTGAAGCTCTTTCGCGCCGTCAAGGCCACCGGTCCGCAGGCAGCCGATTCATTGGTGATGGGGCCGTGGCGGCATGGTGGCTGGTCGAGAGGGGACGACGAAACTCTTGGCAACCTGAACTTCGCTTCCAAGACGGGTGACTTCTACCGTGAACACATCGAGTTCCCTTTCTTCATGCAGAATCTGAAAGGCAAAGGCGATGGCCTGAAGGCCTCCGCTGACGCCGCCATCCCCGAAGCGTATGTGTTTGAGACGGGCAGGAACCAATGGGATCGTTTTGCTGCATGGCCGCCGAAGGAGGCTGTTGACAAGGCGATCTATCTGGATGCCGGCGGTAAGTTGTCCTGGTCTGCGCCGCCGTCCGACTCTGCTTTTGACGAATACGTCAGTGATCCCGATAAGCCCGTCCCCGTGATCGGCGAAATTGGCGACGGCATGCCCGGCGACTATATGACTTACGACCAGCGCTTTGCTTCGCAGCGCCCCGATGTTCTGGTCTATCAGACCGAGCCGCTGGAGAAGGACGTAACCATTGCCGGCCCCATTCGCGCGGCGCTGAAAGTTTCAACTAGCGGTACAGACTCGGATTTCATCGTCAAGCTCATCGACGTCTATCCCAATGACTATCCCGATCCCAAACCGAATCCGAAGGAGATTCACATGGCGGGTTATCAGCAGATGGTTCGCGGCGAGCCCATTCGTGGTAAGTTCCGCAATAGCTTTTCGAAACCGGAACCCTTCGTACCCAACGAACCCGCGCATGTCGAATATGTGATGCCCGATGTCTGCCATACCTTCCGGCCGGGCCATCGCATTATGGTGCAGATACAGAGCACCTGGTTTCCATTAGTGGATCGGAATCCGCAAACGTTTCTGGATATCCCCCAGGCGAAAGCGTCGGACTTCCACAAAGCCACCGAGCGCGTCTATCGCGGATCGAAGCTTGTGCTCCAGGTAATGCCCTAACTTCTCAGATACTTGTTAAAGAAATCCAGCGTGCGCTGCCATGCCAGCTTAGCCGCCGCCTCGTCGTACCTCGGCGTCGTGTCGTTATGAAATCCATGGTTCACGCCATCATAGAGATACTCCGTATAGACCACGTGATTCGCCTTCAAAGCTTCCTCATACGCCGGCCAACCCCCGTCGATGCGCGTATCGAGCCCCGCGTAGTGAATCAATAGCGGTGCTTTGATCTTGGCGACATCCGCGGCAGCCGGCTGCGAGCCATAGAACGGAACCGCGGCGGCCAGATCGGCGCCCATTCGCACGGCCAGGGTATTGGCGATGCCGCCGCCGAAGCAGAAACCGACAACGCCGATCTTGCCGTTGCAATCGGGCAGCGCCTTCAGCCAGCGTGCGGCCGCGATGAAATCTTCCGTCATCTTGGGTTTGTCTACCTTGGCGAATAGCTGACCGCCCTTCTCGTCGTCGCCGGGATAGCCACCCACGCTGGTGAGCCCGTCCGGCGCGAGCGCGATAAAGTTCGCCGTGCCCAAACGCCGCGCCACATCTTCGATGTATGGATTCAGACCCCGGTTCTCATGAACCACCAGCACCCCGGGAAGCTTGCCGGTTTCATGCGCGGGCCGAACCAGATACCCGCTGATGCTTCCGTTTCCCTCGGGCGAAGGGACCGTCACTTTCTCCGTCTTGATCCGCCCATCGTCCTTCGGCACCTGTTGCGCCCAGGCGTAATTCGGACGCAGGCTTTCAAAAATTGCGGTGGCCGTCAAGCCTCCGATGGCGAACTTCTTCGCACCCTCTAGAAAGTCGCGCCGCGCCAGTTCGCCATGCACGTAGCGATCAAACAGGTTCAGCAATTCTTGCGGGAAATCCGATGCGCTCTTCCGCTCCATGTCATCATCATATCGAGAATGTCGAATCGTCGGATCGCGTTCGGGCTGATCGTCATGGCGGGTGTTCTGGGAAGCGTTTTCGGTCAGGCTCCGCCAAACCCGGTGGGTGACTGGCAGGGCACGCTCCACGTAGGCAGCGCGGAATTACGTCTGGTTTTGCACGTCTCGAAAAACGATGACGGCGCCCTGAAAGCCACGCTCGATAGCATCGACCAGCCGGGCTCGAATGGCATCGCCGTTACCTCGATCTCGCTCGAAGGCGCAAAGTTCGCCTTCACTTCGGCTGCAATTCATGGAAGTTACCAGGGCAAGTTCACGACTGATGGCGCAACCGTTCGCGGAACCTGGACGCAGGGTCAGCCGCTTCCGCTTGACTTCAAACGCGTGGGTTCCGCGATGAAAACTCCGAAACCTTCCCACATAGCCGCGACCCTCGACGGAGCCCTTGACGGAACATGGCTAGGCAATCTGGACACCGGCGCAGTCAAGCTGCGAATCGTCTTCCATCTAGCCGCAACGGCGGACGGGCTGACGGCGACCATGGACAGTCCCGATCAAAACGTGAAGGGAATCCCAGCCACTTCCGCAACTCGGAACGGCTCGTCACTCGTGATTGAGATGAAGCAGATGGCGGGCAAGTTCGAGGGTAAAATCAATCCCGGCCTCAGTTCCATCGACGGAACCTGGACCCAGGGTCCGGCCAGTCTCCCACTTGTGCTGGCGCGCGTCAACGACTCCGCGGAACTGGAGCGTCGTCGTCCGCAGAATCCCGTTCCCCCTTACCCCTACCGCTCCGAGGATGTCGAATATTCCAACCCTGTCGCGAACATCAAACTTGCCGCCACACTCACCATCCCGAAAGGCGCGGGGCCGTTCCCCGCGGTTGTGTTGATCACCGGATCGGGCCCGCAGGATCGTGACGAGGCGTTGCTCGGACACAAGCCCTTCCTGGTTCTTTCCGACTATCTGACGCGGCGGGGGATTGCCGTGTTGCGCACCGATGACCGCGGCGTGGCGAAATCCGGCGGCACGTTCGCAACGGCCACCACGGCTGATTTCGCCACCGATACGGAAGCTGGCGTCGCTTACCTGAAGTCGCGCCCGGAGGTGAACCCGCGCAAGATCGGACTTGTCGGTCACAGCGAAGGCGGAATCATTGCGCCCATGGTGGCGGCCCGCAATCCGGATATCGCCTTCATCGTCATGATGGCCGGCTCGGGCGTCAACGGAGAAGAGATCCTGGTAGCCCAAACTCAACTCATTGCGGAGGCCGCCGGTGCGACCCATGCGGACGCCGGGAAGGGTGCGGCTCAAGAGCGCGCCATGCTCGATATCGTGGCGTCGGAAAAAGACGTGGTCGCACTGAAGAAGAAGCTGCGGGAGAATCTGGCCGGTAAGGTTCCGGAGGAGAAGATGGATGCCACTCTCAAGCAGATTGCCTCTCCCTGGTACCTCTATTTCGTCACCTACGATCCAGCCCCCGCGCTTCGCACAGTCAAATGCCCCGTATTGGCCATCGGCGGATCGAAGGACCTGCAAGTTCCTCCGAACCAAAACCTGCCCGCCATCCGAAAGGCTCTGGAAGATGGCGGGAATCATAACTTTGAAGTCGAGGAACTCCCTGGCTTGAACCATCTTTTCCAGACGGCCCCCACGGGCGCACCCAGCGAGTATTCGGAAATCGAAGAAACCATCGCCCCTGTCGTGTTGGACAAAATCGCAAGCTGGATTTTGAAGCAGTAACTACTGAGTCAACGGAATCTGACTCAGCGTGCATAATGGGAATTCATGTGCGGTATCTGCGGTTTCACGCATCTTCAATCCTCGCCGAAGCCTGGCCGCATTCAGGAACTCGTCGGTTCTCTCCGGCATCGCGGGCCCGATCAGCAGGGCGTTTTCGAATCGGGAGTGGTTTCGCTCGGCGCGGCGCGCCTCAAGATCATCGATCTGGAGGCCGGCGACCAACCCATCGTCTCTGAGGACGGCGACTCCGTCATCGCCTTCAACGGCGAGATCTACAACTTCGCGGAACTGCGCCTGGAACTGGAGCGGAAGGGACATCGCTTCCGGACGCATACCGATACCGAGACCGTCCTCGAAGCCTTTCGCGAATGGGATGTCGCTTGCTTCTCAAAGTTTCGCGGGATGTTCGCCGTGGCGTTGTGGACCGAATCGAGCGGCCGGCTGGTGTTGGCTCGCGACCGGATGGGGATCAAGCCCCTCTACACCGCGCTCAGGAACGGCGACCTGTATTTTGGTTCCGAGCTGAAGACCATCTTCGGGCACCCCGAGATTGAGCGGCGTCTCAGCCTCGAGGCGCTCGATTGCTACCTGGCCCTGAATTACGTGCCTGGTCCGTGGACCATGGTCGAGGGAATTGAAAAGCTCCAGCCGGGTTATTGGCTGGAGTGGCGTCAAGGGCGCGTGCGGTCCGAGGCTTACTGGAAGCTGCCCTTCGTCGAGGCCTCCAATCGCAGTCTGGATTCGGCGTGTGAAGAACTGGATGCGCTGATGCGGCAATCCGTGAAGGAGCATTTAGTCTCGGATGTTCCCCTGGGCGTCTGGCTCAGCGGCGGTGTCGATTCCTCGACCGTCCTGCACTACGCCGCGAGCGCGGCGGGCCGCCGTCTCAAGACGTTTTCGATATCCTTCCAGGGGCGCAGTTTCGATGAGACCGCTTATATCCGCCAGGCGGCCGAGCAGTATGGCACCGATCACGAAGAGTACGATGTCAGTCCCGAAAGCGACTTAGCCGGAGCCATCGAACAGCTCCCTTACTATTTCGACGAGCCTTGCGCCGATGGGGGCGCGCTGCCCGCCTGGTTCCTTTCGGCGCTCACGAAGAAATCCGCAACCGTGGCGCTCAGCGGGGAAGGCGCGGACGAAGTATTCGGTGGTTACTTGACGGACCGTGCCGATCATCTGGCTCGGCGCGTTCGCATGTTGCCGGATGTCGCCCTGAAGTTGGCGCTTTCGGTCGCCCGGCGCTGGCCGGTTTCGGATGAAAAGATCAGCCTGGAGTATATGTTGAAGCGCTTTCTCACAGGCTGCCGCATGTCACCCGAACGCGCCCATGTCTACTGGACCGGGACGTTCTCCGACCAGGAGAAGCGGGACTTGGTGCGAGCCGGTTTGCCGCGCGCGCTGGATCATATTCTGGCGGAACTTCGCGAGAAAGGCGATAGTCTGCCGGCTTACCTTTGGTTTGATCAGAAGGTCTTCCTGCCGGACGACATCTTAACCAAAGTGGATCGCGTGAGCATGGCCCATTCGGTGGAAGTGCGGCCGCCTTTCCTCGATCACCGAATCGTTGAATTCGCCGCCGCGTTGCCCGATCGCCTGAAGGTGCGCGGCTCTTATCAGAAGGTTGTGCTGAAGGAGTTGATGAAGCGCAAGCTGCCCGATTCGATCTTGAAGCGTAAGAAGATGGGATTCGATTTCCCGGCGCACGACTGGCTGCGTGGCCCGCTGCGTCCTCTGCTGCTCGACACCATGGCGTGGGGACGCGCGAATCACCCGGAACTGTTCCGCGCCGGAGCCGTCGATAACCTTGTCGACCGGCATCTCGATCGGCGTGCGAACGTCGGTTATCACTTATGGGGGTTAATGAACCTGTTTCTATGGATGAAGAGATGGCGAATTCAAACGACGGCGGAGTGCGACCAGAGGATGTCAGCCGCCGTGACCGCGCTTACATCTACCTAGCGGTACTTCTGGTCGCAAGCGCCATCTTTCTCGGCTGCATCATTTCCCCTCCGTCGTTGATGGACGATGTGGATGCGGTCCAGGCCCAGATTTCCCGCAACATGATCACTTCGGGAGATTGGGTGACGGCGCGCCTCGACGGTGTGGCTTATCTCGAAAAGGCGCCGTTGATCTATTGGTTGATCGCCATCTCGTATAAGATCTTTGGCGTTTCCGATTGGGCTGCGCGGATTCCGCTCGCGCTCTCCGCCGTCGGGCTCTGCTGGCTCACCGCCGCTTTTGGCGCGTGGGCTTTCGGGAAGCGCGCAGGGCTCTACGCGGGGCTGTGCCTCTCCACCTGTGTCGGCCTGTTTCTCTTTACGCGCGTCCAGATTCCGGACGCGATGCTGACGTTTACCGTGACCCTGGCGCTGTGGGCTTTACTGCGCGCGCTGGACGACGGCGAGCCCCACCCGCGTCTGTGGGCCGTGATTCTAGCTGCCAGCCTCGGAGTCGGCCTGCTGCTCAAGAGCCTCATCGGCGTTCTCTTTCCTCTTGCTGCCGGGGCCATTTATCTTTTGCTGATTGGCCGGTTATTTTCCGCCGCGACGTGGAAACGGCTGCAACCTTTCTTCGGGATCCTGATTGTTATTGTGATCGCCGCGCCCTGGCACATTCTGGCGACTCTGCGCAACCCGCCTTCCTTTGACTTCACCATGCATAGCGCCGCCGGCGAATATCATGGTTTCTTCTGGTTCTTCTTTATCAATGAACAGCTTCTGCGTTTCCTGAACCTGCGCTATCCGCGCGACTACAACACGGTCCCGCGAGCTTACTTCTGGCTGTTTCATCTTCTGTGGTTATTTCCCTGGAGCGTCTACTTTCCCGCGGTTTTCAAGCTATCCTTCAAACCCGTTGACCGCGCCGGCCGCACGCGTCTGCTGGCCCTCTGCGTTACCGGCTTCATCCTGGTCTTCTTTACCTTCTCCACCACGCAGGAATACTATTCGATGCCTTGTTATCCGGCGCTGGCGCTGTTACTGGGTTCTGCGATGGCTGCGGGTGGGGTATGGATTTCGAGAGGCGCCCGAATCATCGCTCTCATTGCCGCGTGCGCCGCCTTGATCACTTTCGGATTGTGGTGGTTCACCAGGGGCGTGGCGCACCCTGGCGATATCTCAGTCGCGTTGAACAGCCGTCCCGGCACCTATTTGTCATCGCTTGACCATATGGAGGATCTCACCCTTTCCTCCTTCGCTTACTTAAGGCTGCCCTTGTTGGTAGCGGCGATCGCATTCTTCATCGGGGCCGTCGGAAACGCGCTCGCCACGGGCAAGAGAGCGTTTTGGGCATCTGTCGTGATGATGGTGGTATTCGTTCACGCCGCCCGATTGGCGCTGGTGGTGTTCGACCCGTACCTGTCGTCGCGCCCATTAGCGGAGGCGCTCAATCACGCACCCGCGGGTAAGTTGATTGTGGACCACCCCTACTACACCTATTCGTCGGTATTCTTCTACACCAATCGGGACGCTCTGCTGCTGAACGGGCGCATCAATAATCTGGTATACGGTTCTTATGCTCCCGGCGCGCCGGAAGTCTTCATCAACGACGCGGATTGGCGGCGTCTGTGGCTGGCTTCGGAACGCTGCTATCTGGTGGCGGCGGACACCGCCCTGCCGCGCCTGCGGAAGTTAGTCACTTCCCAGCAGTTGACTATCGTGGCGCAAGCCGGCGGCAAGCTCGTCCTCACCAACCACCCGCTGCCTTAAGGCGCCAGCGTAAAGTTGACTGTAACCGTCGTTTGTATCGAAACCGCGTTTCCATTGAGAAGAACCGGCTGATATCTCCACTGACTTACTGACTCGACGGCCGCTCGGGAAAGGCGAGGGTCGATCTGCGGATTCATCACCCGTAAAGACTCTGGTACGCCTTCGGCGCTGATCACCGCATCCAGAATGACGGCGCCCTGCATGCGCGCCGCCTTGGCCGCGGCCGGATAGTGCGGAGGCACCTGATGAACCAGGTTCGTTTCGGCGGCGCTCGCCTGCAATCCCATGGGCTTCGGGGCTGCCGCGGGCTCGCCGGTTTCGTTCAGCGTGATGTTTAACGCTGTATCGCGTCCGGCGTCGAGGGTAACGTCGGGAATGCGGCCGTCTGCGGAACCCGGCTTGATCGCTGTCATCTGGTAGTCGCCCGAAGGAAGCCCGGTGAACTCGTATGCGCCGCCGGCATCGGACACTGTCATGTAGCGCATGTGCGCGGCTGAACTGGTCAGAATGACGGTTGCGTTCGGCAGCCCGCTTCCGTTTGGTCCCAGCACGGTCCCCGTGAACCGTCCCGAGACGTCCTGACCCGGCGCGCGCAGGGCCGCTAGAGGAAGCAGCAGAAGCACGGCGGTTGTGGTTGTGAACAGTAACGACCTGCGAGTGGTGCGGCGCCGGTCCTGTGTGGAATCGAGCATGGCGGTAAATCTCCTTTCGAGATTGGTGCTGCGGGCCACGGCGAGCGCCATGGACCAGGAACGGTTTGAGTTGGCGGCCGTACGGACCAGATCCAGCAGTTCGGATGCGTAACGGTCGGGAAGTACGCCGGAGGCGAGCACGGCGTCATCGCACGCGCGTTCGCCCATCTCCGCCAGACTTGCGGAGGCGATCCACGCGAGCGGATGGAACCAATAGAAGCTACGCGCGCATTCGGCCATCAAGCGAACTGGCCAGTCGCCGCGCCGGATATGGGCGAGCTCGTGAGCCAGCACAATCAGGCGGCGTTCCTCGGGCCAGCTCTCACAATCGGCTGGAAGCAAAATGCGGGGCCGCCGAAAGCCCCAGGTACAGGGCATGGTGCATGCATCCCGCGCAACCAGCAAGGCAGGTGCCTGCCTCACGCCAAGTTGGCGCGCCAGGCGACCGAGCGCCAGAAGGAACTGAGGATCGGAGAAAGGAGTGGCCAGCGAGGACATCCGGACCAATCGGACGAGTCCGATCAGAAGCCGCGCCGTGAGCGCGGCCCACCCTGCCAGCCAGATCGCCACAACCCATCGGACAGCGACGCTGGCGGATCGAGCGTCCGTGGCGTTCACCGATATCCCGTGAAGCGCCGGCGTCACAGCAGTTGCTGGGTTTGGAATAGCCGACTGCCAGAGGTGGATGGCGGCGCTGGAACGGATCGCATGCCAGCCCGGAATGAGTGCAGTAAGACCGGGCAGCAGAAGGGTGCAAAGGATCCCGACAGCCCAGATCTGATGGCGCAGCGCGGCGGACCGGGCTCTCGCGAAACGAACCGCCAGCGCCGCTACTGTGAAGATCACCGCGGCCTTTATCGCGCACGCCGCAAGGAATGGAACGCTCATGGCTGTTTCCTTTCTCTGGCCTCGTCCTTGGCCTCGCCCCGGGCCTGGGCGATCAACTGCGAAAGGCGCTCCAGCTCGTGAGGCGAGAGCCGCGAGACCTCACCTCCCACCAAGGCGGCAATCACCTTTTCCGTGGAGCCCTCGAAGAAGGTTTCCATCAGATGGCGTAATGCCGACCGGCGAGCCGCGCTTCGTGGAAGCGTCGGAGCGTAGATATACCGGAGACCTTCCTCTTCATGACCGACGTGGCCTTTTTCCTCCAGAACACGCAGTTGCGCGCGAACCGTGGAGTAGTTGGGCTCTCCTGGAAGCCCCGCCTGGATTTCGGCCGCGGTGGCGCGCTCCAGCCGGTAGAGAACGTCCATGATCTGCCGTTCCCGGCGGGTGAGTTGAGGAAGTTTGGTGGTCGCCATAAGCAAATGCTATTTCTCTAGCACGTATGCTAGAAAAATAGCACTGCCCGGCGGGGTTGTCAAGCGGCTTTGCGTTTAGCTGCTTTTGAGATTATCTGGCGACAGGCGTTCCCGCGGCTCGAACCGCGGCAAATGAATTCTTCCGCCGGTCATTATGCGGATTCCGCCAGTTCACCTGCGGCATGAAATTCGAAACATCCACGCGGTCCTGATACTTCAACGCGATGTTCATCAACGTGTCGAGAAGCGAGGAAGAGAGATAGTGAGGCTCCAGACCAAGGTCGATCAGCTTCGAGTGTTTGGCGTTGTAATAATGCTGTTCCGCTTCCACGCGAGGGTCGGGAATATGATCGATCTCCACCTCACGGCCAAGTTTCCTCGAAGCGGTCTGCACGAGCCGGGCGATCTCCATCACGGAAAACTGCTCGGTGAACTGATTGTAGACGCGGCACTCACCCGGGGCGGCTGGATTCAAACAGGCGATCTCAACGCAGCGAACGGTGTCGCGAATATCGAGATACCCGCGCGTCTGTCCGCCCTTGCCGTAAACCGTCAATGGATGCCCCATGGCGGCCTGCACGCAAAAACGGTTCAGCACTGTGCCGAAAACCTCGTCGTAATCGAAGCGGTTGATCAGGCATTCATCGAGCTCGATTTCATCGGTGACCGTGCCATAAACGACGCCCTGGTTGAGATCCGTCGCGCGCAGTCCCCAGATGCGGCAGGAGAACAGAATGTTGTGGCTATCGTGAACTTTCGAGAGGTGGTAGAAAGACCCGGGCTGCTTGGGGTAGGGCAGCGTGTCTTTGCGCCCCTCATGCTCGATGGTGATGTAACCCTCTTCGATATCGATATTGGGAGTGCCGTATTCTCCCATGGTTCCCAGCTTGACCAGGTGGCAATCCGGCAGGAACTCGCGCATGGCGAACAACACGTTCATGGTGCCCACGATGTTGTTCACCTGCGTGGAAACGGCGTGCTTCCGGTCGATCATCGAATACGGCGCGGACCGCTGTTCGGCGAAATGCACGATGGCGTCCGGCCGGAATTCCTTCAGCGCGGAACAGAGGAAGTCATAATCGGTTACGTCTCCGGTGAAGAGGTCGATCCGGTTTCCGCGCAGTTGCTCCCACGCGCGCAGCCTTTCGGGCATCGGCCGGATCGGCGTCAGCGTCTGCACGCCCAGCTCGTAGTCCCAAAGACGCCGCGTGAAGTTGTCGACGATCGAGACCGTATGCCCCCGCGCCGACAAATGCAGGGCCGTCGCCCAACCACAGTACCCGTCCCCTCCGAGCACGCTAATCCGCATGTATTCCCCTAAACTCCATATTTATCCGTGTCATCGCATTATAGAATAGAGGCCGGGACGAGAGGACGCATGCTGCATTGACGCTCATTATTTTGTGTAGGTTACGCGTTCTCGCTTGAGGTTCAAGGGCAAAGTATTTCGGGCCTACGCGCTGCTGGCGGTTTTCCTGGCATTGCGGGCATTCGGCAATCTCTCTCTCGCATGGGGCACCAAGCACCTGTCGAGCGCGCTCGCCGCGAATCCGCTGACCTACGTCCGTGCACTGGCTGATCCTTTCGTGGCGCTGGCCATCGCCATGCTGATTGTGGCGCTGCTGGTTCGCTTGGCTCTGTTGAGCCTGGCGGACTTGAGCTTCGTGCTGCCGATGACGGCCGTGGGCTACGCCATCTCGGCTCTGTTCGGAAAAGTCTTCCTGCACGAAGACGTGAGTCCACTGCGCTGGCTCGGCGTGGCGCTGATTCTTGGCGGCGTCGCCATGGTGGGAACCACATCCGGCAAGACTCCCTCGGAAATGGACACGACCGAGTGAAGTGGATTCTCCTGAGCATCGTGGTGGCGGCAACCACCGCGAGCGATCTGCTGCAGAGCTACCAGATGAAGCGCGGCGGCGAGCAATCCGCCGGCGCGCGCGGGTTGATGCAATTGCTGCGCCGGATTTCGCGCAATCGCTATTTGATTCTTTCGATCGTCTGCCTGGCGTTTTCTTTCTTTTCCTTCATGGCGTTGATTCAGACAGCCCCGCTGAGTTTCGCGGTGCCCGCGTCAGCCGGCAGCTTCATTGTGGAAACGATCCTGGCGAAGGTGCTGCTGAAGGAACACATCAGCGCGCGCCGCGGATTCGGCGCGTTCCTGGTGCTCTGCGGGATCGTGCTGCTGGCCCGATAGGGACCGTCCCTTACTTCAGATTCTCGTTGAAAAAGTCCAGCGCCGTCGTATACAAGCTCTTTGAATACATTCCGAAAACGCCATGCGATTTCTGCGGGAACACCACCATGCGGAATTGCTTGTCCGCCTTCTCCAGCGCTTCGGCCATCTGCATGGTGTTCTGGAAATGCACGTTGTCGTCTTCAATGTTATGTAAGATCAGCAGCTTTGCCTGTAAGTCCCCGGCGTGCGTTTTGGGGGAACTATGTTGATAACCATCCGCATTGATTTGCGGCATCCCCATATAGCGCTCCGTGTAGATACTGTCGTAATTCCGCCAATCGGTGACGGGCGCTCCGGAGAGACCGGCTTTGAATACTCCCGGCGCATTGACCAGAGAGTAGAGGGTCATGTAGCCGCCATAGCTCCAACCCGTGATCCCGATGCGCGCCGGGTCCACATAGCCCAATTTTTTCAGGTACTCAATACCCGTCTTCTGATCTTCCAGCTCATGGCGCCCCATGTCGCGGAAGATAACGGATTCCCACTTATGGCCGCGCCCCATGGAACCATGATTGTCGAGCGACCAAACGATGTAACCCGACGAGGCATATAACTGATCCTGACCAACCCCGCTCCATTGGTTGTGGATGGTCTGAACGCCGGGGCCGCCGTAAACCTGGACGATCACCGGATACTTCTTCGTTGGATCGAAGGGAACGGGCTTGATCAGGCGGCCATACATAATGTCGCCATTCGACGCCGGCACCTCGACAATCTCCGGAGTGCTCAAGGCATACTTCTCGGAGGCAGTCCTGTCAACGGGCGACCAGACCATCAACTCGGCGCCATCCCCACCCCTCAGGGATTGCGACGGCGGCGTGGTCACGTTCGAAAAGCTGTCGGTGAAGTACGCGCCATGGGGACTCAGGGAAACGCCATGAACGCCCGCGCCGGCGGTGAGCCTGGTTGAGTGCTTGCCGTTGAGGTCCACCTCGTACAGATGGGATTCAACGGGTGAGCCCTCATTGGACATGTAGTAGATGCGTACGGCGGATTCATCCACCGAGAGCAACCGCTGCACCACCCAATCGCCTTTGGTGATCTGATGGCGCAGCTTTCCATCCATTCCGTAGAAATAGAAATGCCGATAGCCGCCCTCGCCGCGTTCGCTTTCCCAAAGGAAGCCTTTCCCGCTCTTGAGGAAATAGGGTGCATCCTGCACGTTGATCCAATAGGGATCGCTTTCGTGGATCAACACGTCGGCGTCTCCGGTGCTGATGTTGGCGCGTATCAGGTCGAGGTTGTTCTGAATCCGGTTGAGGCGCATCACGGCGACGGCGGAGGAATCCGGCAGCCACGTGACGCGGGCGATCAACGCATCGCGCGTTTCGCCCAGGTTCATCCACTTGGTCGGACCCCCATTGATATCCACCACCCCGACACGCGCTTCCGCGTTGGGGTCGCCCGCCTTGGGATATCGCTCCGGTTCCAGCAAGCCTCTGGAGTTCAGCAGGGAAACCTGCGGGAAAACGGGCTCGCTGTGAGTATCCAGTTGCAGGTAAGCGATGTGTCGGCTATCGGGCGACCACCAGTGAGCAGTGCCCAGGTCCAGTTCTTCCGGATACACCCAATCGAGTTCGGCGTTCAGCAGCGTCTCCGATCCGTTGTTGGTAAGCCGCGTTACCTTCCTGGATTCGATATCCAGAACGTAAAGATCGTGCAGGCGGCGGAAGGAGACGGAGCGGTTGTCGGGCGAGAGTTTGGGGTCGTACTCCTGCTCCGCGGTGCTGGTGAGCTGATCGAACTTCGCCTTGCCCGGTTCGGATGCGTCGAGGTGCACGACAAACAGATCGCCTTCATGCGTGACCAGCAACCGGTCGCCGGAGTTGAACCACTGAATGGGTTCTTCGCTGACCCGGCGATTGGTCCAATCGAAGACTTCCGCATCGGGCACTTTGACGGCGGCCTTCTCGAGATCGCCCATGGGGAGCAGTTCACGTCGCGTCTTCGAGGCGATGTCGAAAACCATCAGTTTCTGGTCGTCGATGAACGCGAAGCGCTTATCGTCGGGCGCCCAGACGGGGTTCACGCCGTGGGAGCCGGCGCCGCGGCGGCCGGCAGCCAGGTCGTCAATGGTGACGGGCTTTTTGTCCGCCGCAAACAGCGGAAGGGCCAGGGCGAGGCAAACCAGATAGCGAAGCATATGATGTTCAAGATAACAGGGGTGGGTACGCCTAGTACAATCAGGGTTCCGGTGAACCCATGTCTGACGCGCCAAACATTTTGACCCGCCGCGGCTTTGTCGCGATGACCACCGCCGCCGCGAGTGTAGCCGCGGCCGACCGGCTCTTTGGAGATGCCAGGAGCAGTTCCACGAAGCCCGATCCGGCGCTGGAACGCCTGGGCGCGGTAGCGCTGGCGGAAGCCAGGAAACAAGGCGCGACGTATGCCGACCTGCGCATTTGCCGCTATCGGAACCAATCGTCGGGATTCCGTTTGTCGCCGCAGCGCGGCAGCAATATTACCGACGAAGTCCCCTTCGTGTTTGACGACCAGAGCTTCGGGTTTGGCGTGCGCGTGATCGCCAATGGCCAGTGGGGTTTCGCGGCATCGCCCAATGTGACCCCGGAAGAGATTGTCCGGATGACGCGCGAAGCCGTAGGCGTGGCGAAAGCGAACTCGGCGGCTCAGTCCGAGGCGCTCGAACTCGCGCCGACCAAAGCGTACGTGGACCGCTGGACATCCGACTTCGAAAAGGACCCGTTCACGGTATCGATCGACGAGAAACTGGACCTGATTCACGGCGCGGCGCTCTCGATCAAGAAAGACCCGAAAGTTTTTTCGGCGTCCGGCTCGCTACGATTCCACTCGGAGGACAAGTACTTCGCTTCAAGCGAAGGTTCCTCGATCCAGCAACTGATTGTGCAGAGTTACCCAGGGCTGCGCGCCACCGCGGTAGATATGAAGAACGGCCTGTCTCGGTCGCGCAGCTACAAGATCGAGCCGCAGTCGGCTGGATGGGAATCGATTCCGAAGGCGAATCTGGGTGAGAATGCTCCGCGGATTCGAGCGGAGGTTCTGGAGGCGCTGGCCGCTCCGCCCGTGACGCCGGGCAAGAAGGACTTAGTGCTGGTGCCCAGCCATTTGTGGCTGACCATTCACGAATCGATTGGCCACTCGACGGAACTCGACCGCGCGTTGGGTTATGAAGCGAACTATGCCGGAACCAGCTTCCTCACTACCGACAAGCTGGGCAAGCTCTCGTTCGGCAGCGAGTTGATCAACGTCTTCGGCGACCGCACGAATGCGGGCGGCCTGGCGACGGTTAAGTACGACGACGACGGCGTGCTCACCACGAAGTTCCCGATTATCGAGAAAGGGATCTTCAAGCATTATCAGACGATTCGCGACCAGGCTCACCTGATTGGCGAGAAGGAGTCTCGCGGCTGCTGTTATGGGGACTCGTGGTCCAGCGTGCCCTTCCAGCGCATGCCGAACGTATGGCTGCAGCCGGGTCCCGAGGGCGTGAATTTGAATGACCTGATCTCGGGAGTGGAAGATGGGATTCTGATCGAGGGCGACGGTAGTTTTTCGATCGATCAACAGCGTTATAACTTCCAGTTCGGCGGCGACGCCTTCTGGGAAATTAAGAATGGCAAGAAGGGCGGCATGTTGTCGCGCGTGGCGTATCAAAGTAAGACGACTGACTTTTGGCATTCCTGCGACGGTATCGCCGGGCCCGGCTACTGGCAGCAGTTTGGCGCGCCCAACGATGGCAAGGGTGAGCCGGCGCAAATTAATGCCGTAAGTCATGGATGTTGTCCGGCGCGATTCCGGCAGGTAAATGTTCTGCTGACCGACTAAGGAGAAAATCATGTTCAGCCAGCAGGATGCAAAGAATATCATCGGGAAAGTAATCAGTTACTCGAAGCTGCCGGATTGCCTCGTTTCGGTGGATTGGACGGAGGATGTATTCATCCGATTCGCCGTGAACGGGATTACCACATCCGGATACACGATTACGCAGAATGTTTCGATTTCGTCCTCCACGGACGACAAGCGGACCGGCAACGCTCAGGTCACCGAGGTGAGCGACGATGCGCTGCGGCGCGGCGTGGAACAGGCCGAGCAGATGGCGAAGATCACGCCTCCCAATCCGGAAAATATGCCGGCGCTTCCCCCACAGGAATACCCGATGCTGGCGAACTTCGACACCTATACCGCCGCTGCGCGGGGCGACCTTCTGATTCCGCACGTGAAGGCTGTCATCGAGCAGGCGCGTTCAAAGGATCTGGTGGCCGCGGGATTCATCGAGCGAACGGCCAATGCCGCGGCGGTGGGAAACAAAAAAGGACTTTTCGGCTACCACACCTATACCGATGCCGAGATGTCGCACACGGTGCGCAACCGCGCGGGCAGCAGTTCGGGCTGGGCCGCGCAGAGTTCGGTGACGTTGAAAGACCTGGATGGCGGCGCGGCGGCGCGGATCTCGACGGAGAAGTGCGTCCGAGGTGTGAATCGCAAGAAGCTGGATGCGGGTAAGTACACTGTAATCCTGGAACCGGCGGCGGTGGGCGACTTAGCCGGCTTGCTCGGCTTCTCTTTTGGCGCGAGAGGCGCGGAACAAGGCCAAAGCTGGCTCAGTAAGAAGGGCGGCGGCACCTATGTCGGTGAAAAGATGTTCCCGGAGTTCATTACTCTGCGCAGCGATCCGTTTCATCCGAAACTCTCCTCGACGCCGTGGGGCGCCTCACTGCTGCCGAACCGCAAGATGAGCTGGATTGAGAATGGAGTGATCAAGAACCTGTATTACGATCGGTTCTGGGCCAGTAAGGCGGGGAAAGAGCCGACTTCGTTTCCGACTGAACTTGTACTGGATGGGCAAGGAAGCTCGCTGGAGGATCTCATCAAATCGACGGATCGAGCGTTGTTAGTCACCCGGCTATGGTACATCCGGATGTTACAGCCAAAGACGTCGCAGTTCACAGGATTGACTCGCGATGGCGTTTTTCTGGTGGAGAACGGGAAGGTGACCGACCCCGTCACCAACTTCCGCTGGAATGAGAGTCCGGTAGAGGTATTGCAGCGAACAACGAAACTGGGCACGCCAATTCGAGTCACGGGCGGCGAAACGGGTACCCAGATTGTTCCGCCACTCGTGACGACTGAATTCAATATGGCCAGCGTTTCCGACGCGGTCTAGAATTAGACCACGCGGATTAGACCACGCGCCGGCGGCTGATTAGCGAAATAATCCAAATCACCAGGAACACCAGGAAAAGGATCTTCGCGATTCCGGCTGCGGCGCCGGCGATGCCCGCGAATCCAAGAATGGCGGCCACGATCGCGATCACCAGAAAGACTAACGTCCAATGCAGCATTTTTGCCTCCGGTTAAATGGATAGCAAATCAGTTGCCATACTCTTGCGCGCCTGTACCAGGCGCTCGCGGAGTTGGCGGGTTTCGCGGCGATGGCAGATCAGGCAAAGGGTGCGAATGTTCTCTAGGTCGCACTCACCGCCGCCTTCAACCACCGGAACGATATGATCGGCGTCCCAGAGCGACCGCCGCGTCATTTTCTTCAAACCCCAACGCGCCAGAAGTTCGAGCCGCCGGACGCCGCGCGCGCGTTTGATCACATGGAGGGCATGGACGGTATCGACCGCGCAAACCGCGCAGATGCCGCGATCGCGAAGAAACACTTTTTCGCGCAGGTAGCCAGGGTCGCTGCGCAGGCGCCATTCGGTGACGCACCATTCCGAGCAGAAAGTACGGCGCGGAGGCGGGACTTCCATGGCGCACCAGCGGCAGAGAACGCGGCCGTTCTCGCCTTTGGGGAGCGTCTCGCGGTCGGCGCGGCCACCGGGCATTTTGCGTGTGGTGCTCATCGTTTCTTGTCAGTCATCATAGCGGGATCCGGAATCCTCGGTGCAAGCCTTATTCGTTGCGCACCGCAAGCGCTGGTTCAATCGCGAGCACTCGCGCGGACGCGGCCCAGCAGGCGGACAACCCGATGAATAAGAGCAAGCCCGCGGCCGCCAGAAAGATCTCGGGCTGCGCCGGTTGCGCATTTTCGAGAAGGTGCTCCAGGAATCGGCCCGACGCGATGGCGCCTGCGATACCAAAAGCGAGGCCCCAGGCGATGGGCAAGGCCGTCTCCCGCAGCAGCATGATCCGGATTCGTCGATACGACGCGCCCAACGCCATGCGGATGCCCATTTCCTGAGTCCTCTGGGCCACCGAATTTGCGGCCATGCCGTAAATGCCAACGGCGGCCAGCAGCAATGCCAGTGCGGCGAGGAAGAGGGTTGCGGTGGTAAAGAAGCGGGGCCGCGCGAGTTGCGAGGAGAGCCTCTGGTCGAGAGTCAACACATCATAGACGGGAACTTCAGGGTCCGCGGCTCGCACGGCGTCCCGGCATCGAGCCAGATATGCTTCGGCCTGTCCCTGGACGCGCGCTACCAACGTGAGAGCCGCGGGCGGTTCTTCTTCCACCGGCCAATAGATTTCAGCGAAGCCGGGGTCGCGCGCCGTGTTCACCACGCCCACGATGAGATAGGGCGTTTTCGTCCAGGGCGCCTTCACCTTGCGGCCCAGGATCGCGTTCCCGAGGCCCGCGCTTTCAGCGAAGGCGGCGTTGACAATGATGCCGTCGTGTCCAAAGTCGTGGCCCGCCAGGAACCCCGTCCCGATTGCCTGGAAGTAGCCCGGCATTGTCGCGTTCATCACCACGGGTTTCACGGTCTGGCCGGAATCCAACTGAAAGGAGGAGGCCGCGTAGAAGTTGTTGGCCAGCGGTAGATAGCTGACGGCGCCGGCGGCTTCCACGCCGGGAACGGCGCGCAGGCGATCCAGCGCGGCGCTGTAGTATCGCCACTCGGCCGGTCCGCCATGATATCGAGTGCCTTCGAGCGACAGGTTCAGCGTGACGACATGCGCGGTTTGAAAGCCCAGGTCGCTCCGCAGGCGTTCGAGAAATGTGCGCCCCATCGTAATCGAGCTGACGACGAGGATCAGTGTCAGTCCAGCTTGCAGGGTCACCAGGACCGCCCTTGCGCGACGGGTTCCCGCGACGCTCTGCGCTCGCAGAATTTCACCGGATGGTTGAAGACGCCCCACCAGCAAAGCGGGTACCACGCCGAAGACGACGCCCATGAGGACCGCAAGCGTGGCCGCAAATCCGAGAACGCGCCAATCGAGGACCGTGTAGGTCTGCGTCGCGAGCGCCGGCGGCGCGACGGATGACGCGAGGTTGCCGATCCAGTAGGCGACTAACAGGCCGAGCGCGGCGGCGGTGACTGTAAGAGCCGAAGCCTCGACAATGAGTTGCTGGATCAAACGGGCGCGGCCCGCGCCCAGGGCCGCGCGGACGGCTAATTCCCGCCTTCGGTCCGTGGTTCGCGAAAGCAGCAACTGCGCGACGTTGGCGCAGGCGGTGAGCAGGATCAGAAAGATCATCCCGAACATCACCCAACCGGCCCGGCGAACCTGTCCGGAAAGCTGATCCTGCAGCGAAATCAGGCTGGCTCGGTTCTGTTGCTCGCCGGTCAGAAGAGCGGGAGTGACGTGCTGGATCTCCGCGTCGAACATCTGGCTCGCCTTGCCTACGGATAAAGCGTCTTTGAGCCGGCCTACCGTTTGGAATAGGAAAGCGCCGCGCTTTGGGATGGTCTCGAAGTCGAAAACCGTCGGGGTCCAGACGTTGACCTTTCCAGGGTAATCGAACCGCGCCGGGGCCACGCCGATCACGGTGAGCGGTATGCCGTCGATGTGCAGCACTGCGCCGACCGCACCGCGGCTACCACCGTAGGACTGTTGCCAGAGGGCGTGACTGATCACGGCTACTCCGCTGTGCCCGGTCGCGTCTTCATCCGGTGAAAATGTGCGGCCGATCACCGGCGCGACGCCCAGCAGCCGGAAGAAATTCGCCGAGGTTTCGGCGACTTTGATACGCAGAGCATCGCGGCCATACATCAGGTTCGCGTCGTCCAGCGAGAATGCGGCGGCATCCTGCAGATAGAGGCTCTGATGACGCCACTCGGTGAAGGCAGCGCGGCCTTTCATCGGTCCAAAAGGGGAATTGCGTAATTCCACCAGTTGTTCCGGGTTTGAAAACGGCAGACTGCGGAGCAACAATGCACTGAGTACGCTGAACACACCTGTTCCGGCGCCGATGGCGAAAGCCAGAGCAACTACCGCCATCACGGAACTGACGGCGCGGCGGCGGTATACGCGGAACGCGTGCGCCAGATCTTGCCGCAGTTCGCGAACCATCTCCGCCGGGGCTGACAGAGCCACGTCCGCGATGGCCGTGAGCCAGAGCAGAAGGCGCGCGCCGCGGCTCGAAGCGTCCCGGTATTCGTCCTGAAAATGGCGCTCCATGGGCGCTTGATACTCTTCGCGGAAGCCCGCGGGATAGAGCTTCAATAGCCAGCTATAGATTTTTCCACGGTTGGGCATCGGTCACCTCACGCGAGTTCCGGGAGTTCGATTCGCGCCTCGGCAAGGCGCACCAGATGGCGCAGGCGGACCGCCTCAGCCTGCAGGGCGCGCCGGCCTAGCGGCGTGATGCGGTAGTAACGCCGTCGCTCGTCGTCGAGGTGCGGGTCCGGCCGTTCCTCCGACTCGGCGATGAACTCGTCCTTCAGCATCTTGTTGATGGAACCGTAGAGCGCGCCGGAGGCCAGGTTGATTTGTCCCTGAGTCCGCTTCAGGATTTCGCGCTTCAATGCGTAGCCGTGGCGCTCGCCTTCAGACAAGGCCAACAGCATGTGGAAAATGGGCAGGGATAAAGGTTGAAAGTGCTCAATCGTGTCTTGTTTTGAGTTTGGCATATTAAGTCAATACATGACCTAGTATGCCTCGAAACGATGAGAAAGTTTCGGCGTGTGAGATTAAAATATGTTCATGTTTGCGACGAACCGTGCGATTCGCTCGGTTCCGGAGCGTGGATAATAGCAACTGAGTATGTGGTCAGAGAAAAGTAGATCTGTAGTTTCGCTGGGGTGGGCGAGCGCGGCCTGGTTTATCCTCTGCGCGATTGCATCTCCGGCGGCTGCGTTTGGCGTGGTTCCGGCGTGTTCAAAATACACGGGCTGGAACGGACAGACGAACCCACCGACCGACGCTGCGGGACTGGCCAACACCAACTTTCCGGAGGCAAGTTCAACAAGTTATTTCGGGACCCTTCTGACTGCGCCCATCGGGACGGTATTCACCATTCATGGGGAATACCCGCTGTGCCGTTTCATGGCGCTTGAAATCTACACGAGCGACCAGTTAGTCGGATTCATCAACGATTTTCAGATCAATCCCGACCCTGGCACGAACAACCCTTTCGTTTCGGGCACGGCCCAGGGCACATTTACGGCGTACCTTGTTTTCGGACCGCAACCGGCGACGCCCGCCCCGAACACCATCTATACCGGAACTCTGACCACGGTTTCTTTGATTTACCGGCTTTATCACACGACCAATCCGAACGACCCCGCTGGCGGATCGACCAATCCGGTTGATCCCCTCATCTCCGTCGGCAGCAAGACCTTGACGAATTGCCCGGTCCAGCCGATTTTGCCTGCCAATTCGACACCGTGGGACCGGCTTGACCTGGGCGACTGGATGGGTACGCTGCCCACGGGTTCGCAAGTCCTTACGGCTTCCGCCGACCCTGCCTGGACCCTCGTGAATCCTGCGACCGCGCATTTCTTTCCCAACGGCGCAGACTACTACATGAGCACGATGCTCAGCAGGCAGTTTCTGGCGCCGAACAGCAGTGAGAATCTGTTCGTCATGAAGTTCAAGGCGGCCACTTTTCCAAATACTCGAGCGGGCGTTCCCGTGTACGCGTCCCGGCAGGTGCGATTTTGGTCGATCTGCACCGACGATCCTTACACGACGAATGTCAACCGGTGTGTTCCGGATGACGCCACAGTTCTTGATCCCGATGGATTTGCCACCTTCGTGATCTCCGACCCCGGCTCCGCGCCGAGTCCCGCGGCGTTGACGAAATATTACGCATCGTGGCTGGCCTGGGGCGCGCTGGATCTGCCCACTGATGTGGTCTACGACCGTCAGCAAAAGGCTTGGGGCATCAATACTCCGGTGCAGTATTACAACAGCATTCTGTACCGCCAAACGCTGGCCGCTGCAAGTTTCACGCAGTCGTTCTATAACGTCGCCCAGCTTCCCCAGTCCGAACAGCAGGCGGCGGCGGGGAAGTATTGGCCCGTTTCTGGCTATTGCTCGACGGCGGCGTTTGAGACCTACGGCGCGGAATGCCTCAGTCAATAAATTTCTCCTAACTGAATTCGCGAGGCTCCGTCATACGGGTTAGCATGTTACCCAAGAGCCTATGCTGAGCAGGGAAGAAAAAAATCGCGTCGCGCTTCTGCAGGGAACGCTGGATCTTCTCATCCTTCGTATCCTCGTTTTCGGTCCACAGCACGGGCAGGGCATTGCCCGCGCCATTCAACTGAATTCCGAAGATGTTTTGCTGGTCGATCACGGAGCTCTGTATCCGGCCTTGCAGCGACTGGAATCTCAAGCGTGGATTGCCGCGGAATGGGGCGTTTCTTCGAACAACCGCAAGGCTCGCTTCTACACGCTAACCGCCAAAGGCCGCCGGCGCCTTGTGCGGGAAACCGGCCAGTGGCGGAAGCTGGCTACCGCGATGGCGCGGATTCTCGATCTCGAAAAGCTCGAAGTTCTGGAGGGATAGACCATGTTCCATCGCCGTCCGCAATCCGATTTTTCCGAAGAGCTGCGGGCCCATCTTGGGCTGGAAATAGAACGCTTGCGCGCCGAGGGGCTGAGCGAAGACGAGGCGTACCACGCGGCGCATCGCGCGCTGGGCAATCTCGCGATTGCCGGCGAGCGCTTCTACGAATCGAGCCGGTGGATGTGGCTGGAACATGCGATGCAGGATACGCGTCAATGCTTGCGGCGATTGCGAAAAACGCCGGCTTTTACAATCACCGCCATCCTGACATTGGCTTTGGGCATTGGAGCGACCACTTCGATCTTCACGTTGGTGGATGCCGTTTTGCTAAAGTCGCTGCCGGTCGCAAACCCGAGTCAGCTTTATCGGTTGGGGAACGAAGTGCATTGCTGCGTGTGGGGCGGGTTCACGCAGAGCGATGAGTTCTCGATTGTCTCTTATGAACTTTACCGTCAGTTTCGCGACCACACGCCCGGCTTCGAGGAGTTAGCCGCGTTTGACGCCGGGGGGCATACTTTCGGGGTGCGCCGGGAACGCGGAAAATCGGCCGCCGAACCTTACTTGGGGGAGTTTGTCTCCGGCAACTACTTTTCCATGTTCGGCATTCGATCCTATGCCGGACGCGTGCTGACGGCGGAAGACGACAGAGTTGGCGCAAGCCCCGCGGTGATGATGAGCTACAGGGTTTGGCAGCAGAAGTTTGGGCTGGACCCGTCCGTAATCGGCGACGTTTTCAATATGAACGGTAAGGCCTTCACAGTCGTTGGAGTGACGCCCCCAGGCTTCTTTGGCGATACGCTGCGGAGTTCGACGCCCGATTTCTTTCTTCCGATCGCAACGGAACCTCTCCTGATCGGCGAAGGCTCCATCATCGGGCAACCCAACCGGGCATGGCTGGATCTGATTGGCCGAATCCGTCCGGGTGCAGTGCCCCTGGCGATCCAGGCCCAGATGCGCGTGGAACTGCAACAGTGGATTCGGTCGCACGAGGGCGAGATGGACGCGAGTAGCCGCGCGGACATTGGAAAGCAGACGCTGTATCTTACGCCCGGGGGCGCAGGCATCACCAGCATGCGGCACGATTACGAACACTGGTTGAAAATCCTGATGATGGTTTCCGGTTTCGTTTTGCTGATTGTTTGCGCCAACGTGGCGAACCTGATGCTGGTTCGCGGCATGGAGCGCCGCCAGCAGACTTCCCTCAGCATGGCACTGGGCGCGCGACCCATGCGCATCGTGCGGCAAGCGCTCACCGAAAGCCTGATCCTCTCGCTGCTGGGTGGCGCGGCCGGCCTGGCGGTTGCCTTTGCCGACACGCGTTTGATTCTTCACTTTGCCTTTCAAACGGGGACCGCCTCGCCCATAGACGCTTCACCGTCGCTGCCGGTCCTGCTTTTCGCTTTCGGAGTTTCTCTGTTCACAGGCGCGCTGTTCGGCATCTTGCCAGCCTGGATGGCAACCCGCGTCGATCCCGTGGAGGCGCTTCGCGGAGCCAGGGCCACGCGTCAATCCGGTTCGCTGCCGCGCAAAGCGCTGGTGGTGGTGCAGGCGGCACTCTCGCTGGTGCTGCTTTCCGCCTCCGGATTGCTTACTCAGACGCTCCGAAATATGGAACATCGGGACTTCGGCTTTGAGCAGGAGCGGCGCATGATTTTGAGTGTCGATCCGGTGCTTGCGGGTTACAAGCCCGGACAACTGGATCTTCTTTATCGCCGCCTTCACGATTCACTGACGGCAATTCCTGGAGTCGCGGCGGAGGCTGCCGTCCTGTATTCCCCGCAAGGCGGGGACAGTTGGAACGACATGATCTTTATCGAAGGGCGTCCGCGGCTGGCGACGAACGTCGCGTGGTTCGATCGCGTTTCAACGGGATACTTCGAGACGATCGGCAACCGAATTATAAAGGGCCGGTCGTTTTCGGAGCAAGATACGGCCGCATCGCGCCACGTCGCAGTCGTCAATGAGTCGTTCGCAAAGAAGTTCTTCAAGGGAGAAGATCCGATCGGCCGGCATTTCGGAAACGCTGAACCAGGGTTGGCCGGTGAGTATGAGGTGATCGGCGTCGCCAAAGACGGGCGGTACTTTTCGGAGAACCAGCCTTTCTACTTCCTTTCCGAATCGCAGACCGCCTTATTTAGCGATACGGCGAACAACGCCGGCGAAGTCCGGTCGCATTATCTGCATGACATCGTGATCTCCACCACGCCTGGCGCGACGGTTGGTGACCAGCAAATACGGCGTGCTTTCGCGGCTGTCGACCCCAATCTACCCGTGATTACGATGAGAAGTCTCAGCGATCAGGTGGCGAGTAATTTCAGTCAGCAGCGGCTGCTTGCGCAGTTGACTTCTCTATTCGGACTATTGGCGCTGGTGCTTGGTTCCATCGGGCTCTATGGAGTCACGGCTTATACGGTGGGCAGCCGCACGAATGAAATTGGGCTGCGGATGGCGTTGGGCGCTGGCCGGACGAGCGTCGTGACAATGATTCTGCGCGGGGCCGTTATTTTGGTTGCGTGCGGATTAGCCGTGGGAATCCCACTGACGTTGCTGTCGAGCCGTTTCCTGGCAAGCCAGCTTTTCGGCGTGAGCCGGTATGATCCCGCGATCCTTTCCATTGCGGCTTTGGCGCTGGTTTTTCCGGCATTGATCGCCGCACTGATTCCGGCGTTGCGCGCGAGTTCCATCTCGCCGATCGTCGCGCTGCGGGCCGAGTAAATTCAGGAGGGAGAATATGTTCAATCGCAAGAGCCGCGCTCAATCGGATTTCTCCGCGGAACTGCTCGCGCACCTCGAATTGGAGATAGACCGCCTTCGCGCCGAAGGGTTGAGCGAAGACGAAGCTTTCCACCAGGCGCACCGCAGTCTGGGTAACTTAACAACCGCCGGAGAACGCTTCTACGAATCTCGCCGGTGGATGTGGCTCGACCGGCTGACGAAAAGCACTGGGTACGCGCTGCGGCAGATGAAGAGTTCGCCGGGGTCTACAGCGACAGTAATGTTTTCGCTCGCGCTGGGAATCGGCGTCAACACGGCGATCTTTTCTTTGACGGACCAAACCCTTCTGCGGTCGCTTCCGGTGGAGAAACCAGAGCAGCTTGTGCTGCTCGATTGGCAAGGCGGGTTCGTGGGCGGCGGCTACGGCGGCGGCAATATTTTTCCAAATCCCTTCTACCGGGATCTGCGTAAGGAGAACGGGGTCTTTTCGGACTTGTTCGCGCAATGTCCCACTGATGTGAATCTATCGCTGGGGAAGGCCGCGGAGGCCGCCGCGGCGGAGATTGTTTCCGGGTCGTACTTTCCAACGTTGGGAGTACACCCGGCTCTTGGACGCCTGCTTTCCGAAAGCGACGATGTCAAGCCCAACGCCGATCCCGTGGTGGTGATTTCGTTCGACTACTGGCGCAATCGAACGAACTCGAACCCTACGATTATTGGTCAGCGCGTCCTGGTAAATACCTTTCCCATGACCGTAGTTGGCGTGGCGGAGCGGGGTTTTCATGGCGTCGATGTGGGCGCAGTGCCGGCTCTCTGGATCCCCATCATGATGAAGCGCGAAGCCACCCCAGGATGGGATGCTCTCTTTGACCGCCGGACCAGATGGCTGCATATCTTTGGTCGGCTGAAGCCGGGCATCGGCGCGTTGCAGGCGCAGAGCCGTCTGCAACAGTGGTTTAAGAATTATCTGCGGGCGGATACGCTACGCGAGGGATGGCCTGCTGTGACGGATGCGCAGATGAAGGAATACATGGCGTCTCGCCTCGACGTTTTGCCCGCGGCGCAGGGACGATCGGATTTGCGAATCGCGATCCGGCAGCCCATGCTGATTTTGCTGGCGGCAACCGGAATGGTGCTGTTGCTGGCGTGTTTGAACGTGGCCAACCTTTCGCTCGCTCGCGCGCTCGCCCGGCGCAGGGCGACAGCTTTGAAGACGGCGTTGGGAGCATCGCGGTCGCGAATTTTAGGCGAGCAGTTTATCGAAAGCTTTCTCATGGCGATGGGGGGGTGCCTTGCCGGGCTTTTATTTGCTCCGCTGGTTAGCCGCTCGATCCTTGCGTTCCTCCCCCAGGAAACGGCTGCGGCCGCTTTGAACGCCGATCTCGATTTCCACGTCCTTGTGTTTGCTGTCGGACTGACGGCGCTGACAACGGTTTTGTGCGGGTCTGCGCCCGCGCTTTATGCCCTTTCGGTTCAACCGGTGACCGCTCTGAAGGAGCAGTCCACGGCGGTGGCAGGAGGGTTTAGCCTCAGGAAGGCGTTGGTGGTGGGGCAGTTCGCGTTGGCGCTGATTCTGCTGATTGGCGCCGGCTTGTTCGCTCGCACTCTGGCCAATCTGCGTGCCGAGGGGCCTGGCTACCAGACTTCCAATCTGCTGATGTTTCGGATCGATCCCCTGGTCGATGGATACAGCTACGCGGACGCCAAGCCGCTCGTGCGGCGAGCGCTGACCGCGGTGCAAGCGCTCCCCGAGGTGGATCGAGCGGGCCTCTCCAGTTTTGAAATGCTTCGTGGCGGAGGTTGGAACAACCCTGTCACCATTCAGACGCACCGGCGCGTTATAACGGAAGATATTTCGATGAATTCGGTAACACCGGATTTCTTTGCCGCCCTGGGAACGGCGGTTACCCTGGGCCGGGATTTCGATCAGCGCGATTCCAGGGACACCGCTGGTCCCGCGCGATCGGCGATTGTGAACGAAGAATTTGTGAAGAGGTATTTCAAACACAGTGATCCTTTAGGTGCTCGTCTAGGTATCGGGGATAGTCCCGCCACGGTAGCGGCAACGGAGATCGTCGGCGTGGTGAAGACCTTCCACGACTTCGCATTGCGCAAGCCCGAACCAGAAGTGTTCTTCCCAATTTGGGAGTCTCGCGTCGGCGGTGGGACTTTCTTCGTCCGGTCGCGCAATTCATCAGCGTCGGCCGCGCTGGCGATTCGCGCGGCGGTTGCCGGTGTGAGCTCGCGGCTTTCTATTCTCTCGTTGCGAACGGTGGATGATCAACTGGATCGAATGCTGAAAACGGAGCGCATGCTGGCAACTTTGGCGGGAGGCTTCGCGGCGGTGGCGACTTTGCTGGCTATGATCGGACTCTATGGCGTACTCTCGTTCTCGGCTGCGCGAAGAACGAAAGAGATCGGGATACGACTGGCGTTGGGCGCTCCGCCATGGGCAGCCGGAGGTTTGATCGTGCGCGAAGCGGCCGCGATGGCAGCCGCCGGACTGGCGATCGCGTTGCCGGCGGTATGGGCTCTGGGGCGGTTGGTCGAGAGCCAGTTATTTGGCGTGCGTCCCATGGATGCCGCCACCATTTTAGCGGCCGCTGGTGTTTTGGCGACGGTTTGCCTGGCCGCAAGTCTTGTACCCGCGCGTAAGGCTGCTTCAGCAAGTGTGCTGGATACGTTGCGAAGCGAGTAAGGAAGCGAGCGGAGCTAATTCCACTTCTGTTCGACGCGTCCATTTTCGACACGGACCGCGGCGAAGGAATTCCAGGTGGCTTCCTTGTTTTTGTGCTCCCACATCAGCAAGACGTAGGGCCCGTTCACCAGGGTCAGCACGGGCGGCCGTTTCGACTTGCTCGACTCGCCCTTCATCGCAACACCGAGATTCCTTCGTTCCGCGGGCGAAACGGTTCCGGTATTCCACGTCGAGGGCGGCGGCCCGGGGTAAGGAACGAATGCCGGAGAGCCGGGAATTCTCTGGTCGGCATCCCAATGCTCCTGCACTTTGCCATTTTGAATGCGCAGGATTTCAAAGGTGTAGGTTCGAGTGGCCGTATCCTCGAAAATGAGCCAGACAAAGTCGCCTTTCGCGCCCTGAACAACGGGGGGCAGTGTTAGTTTTTCAGGGATGGGATTGATTGGTTTGCCGACATGCTCGAAGTACGCGATCATAGGCGCTCGGCCAGTAAGAACATTGGGATCGTGCTGGATGTAGTCTTCCGCTTGATACTTGTCGGCGAGTTCGGTGTGCCGCGCCTCGATCACTTCGCGCCACCAGGTGAGGACCATGGCGAGGTTCTTTTGCTCGGAAGCATTCATTGGGGCCGTCCGCGTCTGGCCAAGCAGCGCCGGGACGCTCGCCAGTAGGAACAGCGCCGTGCGAGTCATCAGATCGCGTACCCGCTACGGTAGGAAGGAGTGACCAATGCGTTCGCTTTCTCGGAACTCGTGATCCGCATATTCGTCTCATCCCATTCCAGGCGTTCTCCGGGAAAGCGCTGCGCCAGACAGCCCAGCAGGAACGCTTCGGTCACCGGGCACTGCGCTTCAAAACTGGCGAGCGGCGCAGTGCCGCCCTTACAGGCAGCGACCCACTGATCAATCGCCTCGTCTCTCTGTGGACCCGGCTGCCGCTCTGGTGTCTTGTACTTTTCCGATGCCGGATAAACGCGAGGATGATTGCCATTGAACCCAGCCAGCAGAAAGCCCTTGTCGCCCACATAGAGGATGCCCTCGTGATCCTCGCCACCCTGGAACAGAGCCTGATCCTGCTCCGGCAATCCACCCGGGCGGGGTGGCCGCAAGCCGCCGTCGTACCACGACATCCGCACCGCCGGTCCACTCTGGCGCGCCGGAAAGTTGAGATGCACAATAGATGCCTTGGGGAACGTCTCGGCATAGGATTCGCTGGAACTTGCTTCGACACTTACAGGCGGCGCCAGTCCCAGAATCTTGAAAACTCCCGCGAAGCTGTAACATCCCATATCGCCGAACGAGCCGCAGCCGAAGTCGCACCAGCCGCGCCACACGAACGGGAGATAGGCGTTGTTGAAGGGACGCTCGGCTGCCGGTCCCAGCCACATATCCCAGTTCAAGCCTTCGGGAACCGGCTGGGTTTCCGCCGGCCGGTCGATCCCTTGCGGCCAGAACGGACGGCTCGACCAGTTATGCACCTCGCGAACCGGACCGATGGCGCCGTCCGCGATCCACTCGGAGATGACCCGAGTCGATTCGGTGGAAGGGTTATTGACGGTCACTGCCGCGGCCACTTTCATCTCGCGGGCAACCTGGGCCACCCGCCGCGCCTCGGCAATTGAGTGCGTCATCGGCTTCTGGCACAGCACATGTTTCCGTTTGTTCATGGCCGCAATGGAGATGGGCGCATGCCAGTGATCCGGCGTCGCGATGTAGACCGCATCCAGACCTGTTTCTTTCTCAAGAAGTTCGCGGTAATCCGCGTACGCCGCGCAGCCTTTGTAGGAACCAGATGGGTTTCGCGAACCGTAATAGGCCTCTACTAATCGCTTGGCCGGGTCGCGGCCTCCCATGCCAAGGCTGGTGTGGAAGTCGTGCGTGAGTTGAGCCCCGCCGGGAGACGCGAGGTCGTCGCCCCAATTCTCGTAGCCCGCGCCCAGCAGTTCCCGCGCGGATTTGAGCAATGCGTTCGAGCCGTACTCAACGTAATTGCGCCCGCTTTTGTTGCAATCGCAAACCGCGATCACTTGCACATCGGGACGCGCCAGCAGTTCCATGGTGATCGCTTGGCCCTGCCGTCCCAACCCAATGGATGCGATGGTGATCTTGTCGCTCGGAGCGGTAAAACCCTGTCCGCCGAGAACATGACGGGGCACGATAAGAAAAGTAGCTGCGGCTGCCGCAAAAGCGCGGCGGGAAAGCGGGTTCGACTCGTCTTGCTTCATGGGGATATCGTACACGCTCCGGAGGGAGCGGGTACGATATCCCCGCCAAAATCTCCCCGGTAAGACGTCCCCGCTAAAAGGAGCCGGCCGACGATGTTTCCCGGTACGGTCTCCAATAAGATGGCCGTCCATAATGAGAATAGATCTGGCTCTCGTACTCTCGCGTCACGGGCATGGAATCGTCGTATGGTGGAGCTTTCTGAATGGCCTCGCGGGTGACGCCCACCGATACCTTTGAATCCTCCCATCGTACGTCCGCAATCCACTCGGGCGAGAGCAATACTTTCTTTCCGGGCCACCAGTTCTGCGTAGCCACTTCCAGATAGCGGAGCGACCAATCTTCGTCGTCCATCACAAACCCGTCCACATGGCCGATTTCCCCGTCGGTTGCGTCGATGTGGTAGCCGATCACCTCTTCCTTGCTCCGGAGGTGCGAATCCTTGGCCTGACTCCGCAGCCAGTAATAGGAATGTCCGTAATAATCGGAATAAGCCGCCTCATGCTGCCTTGAGATGGGCTGGTGGGTGTCGAGCGTGGGGCTGTTCGCAACCTGCGTTTTCGTCAGAGCCACTTCCAGGAATCGGTTTTTCCAGTCCACGCGTTGGATAGACAGCGGTGAGATCAGTACCCTGTGGATATTCATCTCGCCGCCGGTTTCCACCGTGAGATAGCGAATCATCCAGGTATCGTCGTCAAAATAGAATTGATCTACCGTGCCCAGCCGGCCATCCGTGGCCCGGATTTCGAGACCCTTTAATTCTTTGGTGTTCGTCAGCATCGTTATCTTCTTTCCTTAAACGCTGGTTTCCTAAACACTGGTCAGCGAACCCGCCGCCTTGCGTTCCACGTCGTGAAGCCAGTAGGGCGGACGCCCGTAGTGGAAGTACAGCGCGTTTTCATATTCCCTGGTGAGAGGTCTTGACATCACGTACTCCGGCGCGTCCTTAATGGAGTCCGTCGCGAGTGCCGCGTGCACCGTATGATCCAGCCAACTGACACGGTCGATCCATTCCGGGGAAAGTAACACCTTCTTACCCGGCAGCCAATTTCGAGTGGCTACCTCGATGTAACGGATAGACCAGGTTTCGTCGTCAATGACGAAGCCATCCAGATGTCCAATTTCGCCGTCAGTGGTTTCAATATGATAGCCGTGGACAGCTTTACTGCTCCGCAGATGGGAGTCTTGGGATCCCTTCTGGTGTGAAGCCGCCACGGGCTGTCCGATTGGAATCCCCATCGGGTAGAACGCTGGACCCCAAAGATACGGACCCCCCCAGTAGTAGGGATAGCCGTAGTATCCAAGAAGGTCGACTTCATGCTGCCGGGAGACAGGCTGATGGGTATCGATGTCCGGGCTGTTCTCTACCTGCTTTTTGGTGAGCGCCACGTCCAGCCGGTTAGCCTGCCAGTCCGTGCGGATAATAGACATCGGCGAGAGTAATACCCGCCGGCCGCCCAGCCAGCCCGCGGTTTCCACCGTCAGATAGCGGATGGCCCAGCTTCGATCGTCGAATAGGAACTGATCGACCGTGCCAAGCTCTCCGTCGGTCGCGTGGATCACCAGGCCTTTAATGAATGAGGCATTCGTTAACATCTGCTTGTCTCCCTTCGTACGGTGTTCTATCGTGCGGCCGAAGCGACGGCCGCGCCCGAGTGCATCGTCAGGCTATCCGCACCTGTGGTTTCGAGGACGTTCCGGGCCTTTTCGGTCTCCTGCGACGTTCCATGAACCAGCAAGAGGAACTTATCCGACTTGATCGCTGTTTCGTACGTGAGGACACTGTCTTTGGGAATTCCCATGCCATAGAGTCCGGCGCCGATCACGCTTAAACCCCCGACCACAACTGCGCCTTCCAGCGCACCCACAATCCACGCGACCACGGGTCCCGCCACCAGGACCGGCCCGATACCAGGGATGGCAAAGAACGCCGAGCCTAACAGAAGCCCCCAAAAGCCGCCCCAGAAAGCGCCCATCTTGCCCCAATATTTCATTCTGTCGCCGGTGTTGTAGTAGCCCACAACATGTTCATCGGTGTGATAACCCTTCCCGATGATCGATAGTGTTTTCATATCAAAGCCGGCGCGCTGCAGTTCCTTCACAGCGTCCTCCGCCTGGGTGTGCGTGCCATACACGGCGACTACTGCGTTTAGATCAGACATAAGTCTCCTTTTTGAAGATCGGCCGAAATGCCGACAACTTATTTACTGCACGCGCAGCACCACCCCAAGGCCGCCAGAATCAGGCGGTTGTGACCGCGTTGGAATGGGCCTCGGCGTGCACGAGAATAAGAAAAAGGTCAATAGGAGGAGACACTATGCAACAACCGCCGGGAGAGACCCTCCAGGAAGTACACCGGAAAGCCGCGGAGCAGCACGAACTTGCCGCGCACTCCCATCGCACAGCGTCGGAGCACAATGAGAAGGGCGAGAACGAATCGGGAAGTTGGCATGCGAAACGTGCCATGGAGTACTCCGATAACGCCTACAAGCTGTCGAAAGAAGCGCATTCCAAGTCGCAGCAGATTGAGAGCCTGAAATAGCCATGTCGACACGTTATAACGATGGATCGCATTACGAAAATCATCAGAGAGCCGCCGAACTGCACGACGTGGCTGCTCACGCGCACAACGTTGGCGAACAGCATGGGATGCAGGAGCACCTGACTGGGCATGAACGGTCTCGGGACATCCTCGAAAATTCCCATGACGGCCACCACGAACACGCGTCGAACGGCGGACACGGCATTACGACTTTTGGACACGACGAGATCGCTGCGCTGGCCCATCAGCTCTGGGTTGGCAGAGGCTGCCCGGAAGGCTCGGGCGAATCGGATTGGTTCCAGGCCGCCGAGCAATTACGGGCGCGCAGTTACTCTCGTTGATCTTACTCTCTTTGATTTGGAGTTGGAGCGAATTGGGAGCCATGAACCTACCGATGCAGGTGCTGTGTCTGTTCGTCCTTGCGCTCCCCATCGCCTCGGTTGCGTGGACCATCACGCATGAAGAGGTGGTTCGAGAGTTTCGCGACTTTTGCGTCAGAGAAAGCAAGACCTGCCGGCGCATTTACGAACGAAAATTCTTCTACCTGTTTACCTGCGAATACTGTCTCAGCCATTACGTCACCGCCGCTTTCCTTTTGATCACCCGCTTCAAGCTGGTGTTCCCGGATTGGCGGGGTTATCTGATCGCCGGCTTCTCCCTGGTTTGGGTGGCTAACGTATACATGGGGCTCTTTGGCAGGATTCGGCTCGATTTGAGGAAGGAGCGCGCCGAAATTTCAACGGAGGAAGCGGCGCTCGCGCCCAGAGGAGCTTCATGACGATCACAGAATTACAGACCCCACCGATTGGCGCCGCCGCGGCAACGATGCACGCGCTGGTCTACAACGGTCCAGGGAAACCTTCCTGGGAATCGCACCGCAGGCCGACCCTCCAAAGTCCCGAGGACGCCATCGTTCGAATCACCACCTCCACCATCTGCGGAACGGACCTCCATATTCTTAAGGGAGATCTGCCCGCGGTCACCGTGGGCCGCATTATCGGTCACGAAGGCATTGGCGTGGTGGAAGAAGTAGGAACGGCGGTCTCCGCCTTTCATAAGGGTGACAAGGTGGTGATCTCCTGCGTCACAATCTGCGGGAAGTGTGATTTCTGCAGAAGGCAGATGTTTTCCCACTGCCGCGACGGCGGGTGGATTTTGGGCAATACAATCGACGGAACTCAGGCTGAATACGTTCGCATCCCGCATGCCAACAATAGTCTCTACCCGCTCCCGCCGGACGCTGAAGAAGAAGCCGCGGTCATGCTCAGCGACATTCTGCCGACCGGCTTTGAGTGCGGCGTTTTGAATGGACACGTTAGCCCTGGTGACACGATCGCAATTGTGGGTACCGGCCCGGTGGGCCTTGCGGCGTTGATGACCGCCCGCTTCTACTCGCCTGGGACCATCTTCTGTATTGATCTCGACGATAACCGGTTGAAGGCGGCAAAGAGCTTCGGAGCCACCTCTTTAGTCAACAGCGCCGATGGAAACGCAGTTCAGAGAGTGATGGAACTCACAGGAGGCGCGGGTGTCGACGTCGCGATTGAGGCCGTCGGGCTTCCCGCTACATTCGATATCTGTCAGGGAATTATCGGACCAGGTGGCCATCTGGCGAACATCGGTGTCCACGGCAAGCCCGTCACTCTGCATTTGGAAAAGCTTTGGGACCGCAATATCACCTTAACCACGCGTTTGGTCGACACCGTTTCGACACCTATGCTCATCAAGGCTTTTCAGTCGGGTACGATCCAGCCCGGCAGACTGGTCACGCATCGTTTCGCGATGGACGACATCCTGAAGGCGTACGACACATTCGGCAACGCCGCCAAACACAGCGCACTGAAAGTAGCATTGAGAGCCAACTAACATGAAACTACGAGAAGACGGAACTTTATCAAGAGACAGGGGTACTGGCCCGGATTCAGCGGGACAGTCGGGCGACACGCAAGGGCTGTCGGACGTCGCCGAAGCCGGGCCGGAGAGCGTTCTCGAACTGGTGGAGGATGGGCAGTCCTACGAAGCGGAAGCGATAGAAGGAATCGAAGAAGCGCCCGACGCGGACGTTTCCGAAATTCACCTGAAGCAGGTTCCTGAAGATGACGTCCCGCTGGAATACCAGGACGGGGACGACCTATAACTTCAAGTTCCGGAGCCGCAGCGCGTTGATCACCACCGAGAAAGAACTGAACGTCATCGCGGCGGCGGCGATCATGGGACTCAGCAGCAGTCCGAAGAACGGATACAGCACGCCGGCCGCGATCGGCACTCCCAGCAAGTTGTAGAAGAAGGCGAAAAAGAGATTCTGGCGAATATTTCGCATCGTCCCTCGACTCAGCCTGCGGGCTCGCGCGATGGCCCGGAGGTCTCCCTGCACAAGCGTGATTCCCGCGCTTTCCATGGCGACGTCGGTACCCGTGCCCATAGCGATCCCCACATCGGCCTGCGCCAATGCCGGCGCATCATTGACGCCGTCTCCGGCCATCGCCACCACGTGCTGTTGAGATTGCAGTTTCCTGACGATGTCGGCTTTCTGATCGGGAAGCACCTCGGCTTGCACGTCATCAATCGAGAGTTTCTTCGCCACGGCCTTTGCGGTAGTGCGGTTGTCGCCCGACAGCATGACAAGTCGCAGTCCGTCAGCGTGGAGCATTTGAATCGCTTCCTCGGTTGAAGGCTTAATAGGGTCGGCGACACCGATGAGTCCAGCGGCGCGCCCGTCGACTGCTACCAGCACCACGGTTTGCCCCTGCTTGCGAAGCTCTTCGGCGCGCTTGACGACTGGTTGCGGATCAAGCGAAAGAGATTGCAGGAGAGCCGCGCTGCCGACGGCGACGGCTTGGCCATCCACCGTGCCCGTCACGCCTTTGCCGGTTATGGAAGCGAAATTTTCCGTGGTGGAGAGCTTGACGCCGCGCTCCTTTGCTCCAGCGAGAATCGCTCCGGCGAGAGGATGTTCGCTGGCCATTTCAAGCGTCGCCACCAGACGCAACAGCTCCGAATCTTCATGACCATCGACCGATTCAAAAGCAACCAGTGCGGGCTTTCCTTCCGTCAGCGTCCCGGTCTTATCGACCACCAGGGTGTCGACTTTTTCCAGCCTTTCCAGCGCTTCGGCATTGCGAATTAGGACACCGGCCTGCGCCCCGCGGCCTGTGCCGACCATGATCGACATGGGCGTCGCGAGGCCCAGCGCGCACGGGCAGGCAATAATCAGCACCGACACCGCGTTGACCAGAGCGTGAGCTAAACGCGGCTCCGGTCCCCATTTTGCCCACGCCGCAAAAGTGATGATGGCCGCAAACACAACGGCGGGTACGAAGTAGGATGCCACTACATCGGCCACCCGTTGAATCGGAGCGCGCGTGCGCTGCGCGTCGCCCACCATGCGCACGATTCGCGCGAGAAGCGTTTCCGACCCCACGCGTTCCGCGCGCATGACAAAGGTTCCGGTTCCGTTGACGGTGCCCCCGGTGACTTTCGCGTCAGTCGTTTTTTCGACAGGAATGGGCTCGCCCGTGACCATGGATTCGTCCACGCTGCTGGTCCCGTCGAGCACCACGCCATCGACGGGGATTTTCTCTCCGGGCCTCACCCGGAGCCGGTTGCCGACGACTACGTCTTCGAGTGGAACGTCTTTCTCACTCCCATCAGCCTCCACCATCCGAGCCGTTTTGGGCGCCAACCCCAACAGAGCTTTCAGCGCGCTGCTGGTCTGGCTGCGGGCGCGCAATTCCAGCACCTGGCCCAGCAGAACCAGCGTGACGATCACGGAAGCAGGTTCAAAATAGAGCTCCAGGTCACCATGCATGTTCCGGAAAGCAGGGGGAATCCATTGCGGGAACAAGAGACCCATCACGCTGTAACCGTAAGCCGATCCACTGCCGAGCGCAATCAACGTAAACATGTTGAGATGGCGGTGCACCAGCGAGATCCATCCACGCTGAAAGAAAGGCCAGCCGCCCCACAGCACCACCGGCGTCGCCAGCGCGAACTGTAGCCAGAGAAGTCTCCCTGCGAGGGCGGGGAAAAACATGAGCAGCAGCAGGGGCACGGTGAGCGCGAGGCCGATCCAGAACCGGCGCGACATGTCCACCAGTTCGGGGTTTGTTTCCTCGGCGCCTGCCGTTGTTTCGCGCGGTTCGAGCGCCATTCCGCAGATGGGGCACGCGCCCGGCCCGGGGCGCCGAATCTCGGGATGCATCGGACAGGTATATTCGCCCGCCGCCACTGGCGCGGACTTTTTCGGCTTGAGATAAGTGTCGGGGCTCGCGCGGAACTTCGCCGCACAGCCGGCGCTACAGAAATAAAACGCTTGCCCCTTGTGTTCGGTTTTGGCGGCCGCGGTGGCGGGCTCGACGGTCATGCCGCAGACCGGGTCGGTCATTTTGTTAGTCAACCTGTTCCATGAACCGATAACACAGCATGTGGCATACCACCATGTGTCCGTCTTCAATGCGCCCCATGTGCGGCTCGGCGACGCGGATCTCCAGTTGCGCCGCGCGGCCCAGCTTTCCTCCATCGCGACCGGTGAGCGCGATCGTCCGGCATCCGGCCTGGTTGGCGTACTCAGCCGCCTGCACCACGTTGGGTGAATTGCCGGAGCCGCTGATCGCCAGCAGTACATCGCCCGGACGTGCAAAATTGCGTAACTGTTCCGCGAATATACAGTCGTAACCTACGTCGTTTGAATAGGCTGTGATGGTGGCCAGAGAGTCCGTCAGAGCCATGATGCGGAAACGCTTGTCGCGGCCAAAACTCGCGCCTTTCACCATGTCGCACACAAAATGAGAGGCGGTTGAGGCGCTGCCGCCGTTTCCGCACACGAAGATAGTCGCGCCGCGCTCGCGCGCTTCTCGCAGGATTTCTATCGCTTGCGCGACCAGATCGAGATCCACCGAATCGAGCGCCTTCAGCAATGCGGTTTTGTAGTCGGCGGCAAATGTTGCAGGCATACCTTCTATGTTACCCAGATTCCCCTTTCTTTCATCGTTCTTTCGCGCCATACTGTGGTTTGCGATGTTACCCGTGTAACTCGAATTCAGTAGCTTTCACTTAAGGACAAATGGTGAACCCGATAGTCAGGATTGGTAGCAAATTACTGGGCGGCGAGCAGCCCTGTTACATCATCGCCGAGATTGGAATCAATCATAACGGCGACCTGGATCTGGCCAAACGCTTGATTAGCGTTGCGGTCGCAGCCGGCTGCGATGCCGTCAAATTCCAGAAGCGCACGGTAGAAGTGGTCTACACAGCGGAGGAGTTGGCTAAGCCGCGCGAAAGTCCCTTCGGCACAACCAATGGCGACCTGAAGCGCGCGCTTGAGTTCGGCGAAGAAGACTTCAAGGACATCGACGCCTACTGCAAAGCGGTGAAGATTGCCTGGTTCAGTTCCTGCTGGGATGAACCGTCGGTGGACATCATGGAGCAGTTCAACCCGCCATGCTATAAGATCGCCTCCGCCTCGCTGACCGACGATAACCTGCTGCGCTACACGCGCAAGACGGGCCGACCCATCATCCTCTCCACGGGGATGAGCACGCTTGACGAGATCGATCACGCGGTGGACGTGCTGGGCAAGAAAGACCTCATTATTCTGCACGCTTGCAGCACTTATCCGGCCTATTACTCGGAACTCAATCTCCGGGCGATCCCCGTTATGCGCGAGCGCTACGGTGTTCCCGTCGGCTACTCCGGCCACGAAACCGGTATCCCGTCCACGGTGGCGTCGGTGGTACTCGGCGCATGCTGCGTGGAGCGGCACATCACCATGGACCGCGCGATGTGGGGGTCGGATCAAGCGGCCTCTTTGGAACCCAACGGTATCGGCCGCGTCGTGCGCGATATCCGTCTCATCGAGCAATCTCTCGGCGACGGCGTGAAGCGCGTCTTTGAACGTGAAGTGCCCATCATCAAGAAGTTGCGCCGCGTGGGAGCCAGCGTATAACGCCATCTTTCGGGAGCATCGCCTTCCAGAACATTCGCGCCATCGCACTCGACGTCGATGGCGTTCTTACCGATGGCGGTTTCTGGTGGGGACCAGACGGCGAGGAGTGGAAGCGCTTCTGTTTCGCGGATATCATGGGCATTTCCCTCGCTCTGAAGGCCGGCATTGCGGTTGCGCTCATCTCCGGCGAAGATAGTCCACTGATCGATCGCTACGCCGCCAAAATGAGAATCACGGACGTCTGGAAGGGGTCGAAGCAAAAAGCCCGTGCGCTCGAGGAATTCGCTGAGCGCCGCGGATTCGACCTCTCGGCCATCTGCTTCATGGGAGATGACGTGAACGATCTGGAAGCCATGCGTATTGCCGGCATGAGCGCGGCTCCCTGCAACGCCCGCCCGGCCGTGCTCGAATCGGTTTCCTTCATCTCCACTTGCCCAGGGGGAAATGGTGCGGTGCGAGAGTTGATTGACAAGATACTCGCCAAATGAAACTCTCCGATTACGTGTTCCAGTTTGTTCGGGACCTCGGCGTAAAGCACGTCTTTCTGGTGACCGGCGGCGGCGCNNATGCACCTCAACGAGTCGCTGGGGCGCATACCGGAAATCGAGCCCGTTTGTAATTCGCACGAGCAGGCGAGCGCCATCGGGGCGGAGAACTACGCGAAGGTCACCGGGAACATCGGCGTGGCGCTCGTGACAACCGGGCCGGGCGGCACCAATGCCGTAACCGGAGTCGCCGGAGCGTGGCTCGATTCCACACCGGTCCTCGTTCTCTCAGGACAGGTGAAACGTCCGGACCGGATGTTCGACGCCGGGGGCAAGCCTCTCGGGATGCGCCAACTGGGGGTCCAGGAAGTCGACATCGTTTCGATCGTCAAACCAATTACCAAGTACGCCGTCACTGTGCTCGACCCCACAACCATTCGGACACATCTCGAAAAGGCTGTTTTCCTGGCGCGCAACGGACGGCCGGGGCCGGTCTGGATCGATATCCCGCTCGATGTGCAGGCAGCGACCATCGATGAGACGGATCTCGCCGCATTTACGCCGGAAACAATCGAACCAACTGACCTCAAGGACAAGGTCCGCGAAACCATTGAAGCCCTGAACCGTGCGGAACGTCCGCTGCTGTTCGCGGGCAACGGCATCCGTCTCGCTCGTGGCGGCGACGAGTTCCAGGAACTGCTCGCGCTGTTGAACATTCCCATCGCCGCCACCTGGTGCGCGGCGGATTTCATCGCGAGCGACAACCCACTGTTCGTCGGGCGTCCCGGTTCCGTCGCCTCGCGCGGCGCGAACTTCGCCCTGCAGAATTCAGATTTTCTTCTCGCCATCGGTGTGCGCCTGGATTTTGCGATCACCGGTTACGCGCCGGATAAACTGGCCCGCGCAGCCACGAAAGTAGTGGTCGATATCGACCCCGCTGAGCTTACGAAACTCAGTCAATACATTCAAATTTCTGTGTGCGCGGATGCGCGCGTATTTCTCAGGGAAATGCTGGTCCAGCGCGATTCCATTCGCCCGCGCGACCGCTCGGTGTGGGACCGGCGCTGCTCCGATTGGAAGACGCGCTACCCCCTGGTCACCGAGAAGCACCGCGACCCCAACACGCAGGTGAGCATCTTCAACCTCGCCGAGATTATCGGAACCGAAACATCGCCCGACGATCTTCTGATTTCGGGCAGTTCGGGAGCGGCCATCGAAATCTTCCTGCTGGCCTGCCCGCTACGCACCGGGCAGCGCATTTATCATACGGCGGGCCTCGGCTCCATGGGTTTCGGCATCCCTGCCAGCATTGCGGTTTGTCTCGGCGGCGGCCGCCGCGAAACCGTTTGCGTGGATGGCGACGGCGGGTTTCAATTCAACATTCAGGAACTGGAAACCGTGCGGCGCCTGAATCTTCCCATCAAATTCTTCGTTTTGAATAATGACGGCTACGCGTCGATTCGCGCCTCGCAGGCCAACTGGTTCGGCCATGCGAGCATCGGCTGCGATGCAGCCACCGGACTCACCGTGCCGGACCTCTCGAAGGTGGCGAACGCTTATGGCATTCCTTCGGTGGTGATTGAGAATCAGACCGATCTTCGCCGCCAGGTGCGCCGCGTGCTCGATATGCCGGGGCCTGTGGTCTGCGATGTTCACGTCATTCCGGATGAAAGCCGCGAGCCGCGCCTTGCTTCCGTCCAGCGCCCCGATGGTTCCATGGTGTCACGCCCTCTCGAGGATCTCTACCCGTTTCTCGACCGCCAGGAATTCCAGGCCAACATGATGATCCCCATCCTTCAGGATTAGCGATGAGCCGGATCCTCCTCACAGCGGTCAGCCTCCTCGTCATTTCCTCGGCGAGTGCGGCGGAATCGGCTCGCGACATCGTGGTGAAGTCGGTGAGCGCGGACCACAACAACATGCGGATCGCCAGCCACTATACGTTTCGCGAGCGCCTCGTTGAGAAGGAATTCGATTCGACGGGCCGGGCGAAGAGCAGCAAGGAAACCGCGCAGGAATTCCTGTTCCTCGGCGGCAAACCCTACGAGCATCTGATCGAGAAAGACGATAAGCCGCTTCCGCCGGATCAGGCGAAAAAGGAGCAAGCCAAACTGGACAAGGCGGCCGCGGAAGCAGCCCGGCTCACCGACGCGGAACGCGAGAAACGTCTGGCCGATAACGAGCGCCAGCGCCAGAAGGAACGCGAGATCCTGAAGCGGGTTCCCGATGCCTACGATTTCAAGCTACTCGGCGACGGCCAGCTCGACGGGCGCAATTGCTGGATGATCCTGGCCGACCCCAAGCCCGGATATCGCGGTAAAGATGCCGGCATCCTGCGCAATCTGAAAGGGAAAATCTGGATCGATCAGGCGGACTATCAATGGGTGCGGCTGGAATCGCAGGCCCTGAACGATATCTCGTTCGGTCTGTTCATCGCGCGGCTATCGAAAGGCTCCTCGTTCCTCTATGAGCTGTCGCGCGTGAACAATGAAGTGTGGCTCCCCAAGGTGGTGACGGTGAAGATAAATGGCCGTGCACTGGTCAAGCGGTTCAACATGCAGCAGGACATCACATTCAGCGATTACCGGAAGTATCAGTCGAGCTCGCGGATGGTGGGAGTGGTAGAGCAACCTTAACCCGCCTGATACTCCGTCTTCCCCACCAAAGAAAACGCGTGCACCGGATGATCCAGAGCAACTGCCGTCGCCTTGTCCCGAAACAATCCGAAGACCGCCGAGCCGCTCCCGGTCATCCGCGCGCACACCGCACCCGCGCTGTCGAGCGCTGTCCGAATTCCGGCCAGCTCGGGATGCACCTCGAAAACCACCTCTTCAAAATCGTTGCGGGCGAGGGCCAGATTCTCCGTCCACGCCACACGCGCGAAGGCGGCCAGCTTGGCGGTTGCTGAGCCCGGTTCTAGCCGCGCACTCAAAGCCCGATAGGCATCGGGTGTCGAAACATGAATCTCCGGGGTGACCAGCAAACCGGAGAGCGCGGGTAAATCGGGAAGCGGATAGACCTCTTCGCCCCGTCCAAGTCCCACGGCCGTGCCGCCGTAGAGGAAGAACGGGACATCGCTGCCCAGCGATGCGGCGATCTCATGCAGGCGGTCCGGCGCGATGGCGACACCCATCGCACGCGGTAAGGCTCGCAGCACGGCTGCCGCATCCGACGAGCCTCCACCGAGGCCCGCACCCATCGGAATGCGCTTTTCCAAAGTGAAGTGGACGCGGCCTGAAAGCCCGGTCTCCTGGAACACCAGCCTCGCCGCCCGGGCGATCAGATTCTCTTCAATGACGACATTGCCTTCAATCTCGATCTCGGAGCGAAGACCTGGCTGGTATTCGATGCCGATCGAATCCGCCAGCGAAATGGTCTGGAAAATTGTGCGCAGCTCATGGTACCCGTCCGGCCGTTTTGCCAGCACGCGCAGATCGATGTTGATCTTGGCGCGCGCTTCCACCGTGATCATTTGTCGTACTGCAGCAGGGAAAAGATATCGTATCCGGCAAGCTTCTCGCGGCCGCCGAGGAACGTCAGCTCCACCAGGAATCCGATGCCCACCACTTCGCCGCCCAGTTGCTCCACCAGTTGGGTGACGGCTTTGGCGGTCCCTCCGGTGGCAAGCAGATCGTCGATAATCAGCACGCGCTTGCCGAGCGAAAGCGCGTCGCTGTGCATTTCGAGAGAATCTGTTCCGTACTCCAGGGCGTAGCTCACGGTGACGCGGTCGGAGGGAAGCTTCTTCGGTTTGCGCACTGGAACGAAGCCAGCGTGCATGGCATAAGCCAGCGCGGGAGCGAAGATGAACCCCCGGGCTTCCACGCCAATGATGGTATCGACGCCCGATCCCTCGTAGTGGTTCTTGAACCCGTCGATGGAAGCGCGCAACCCGTCCTTATCCTTGAGGAGGGTGGTGATGTCGTAAAAGAGAATTCCCGCTTTGGGGAAGTCCGGAACTTCGCGTATTAGCGTCTTGATGTCGGTCATGGGAATTTATAAGGTTACCTGATCGCAAGGCACGGTGCGCGCGGTCGTGTACGCTGAAGTTTGGCGCCGCGACAAATTGCCCGCCGGGCGCTCCTCTTCTCCATCAGCGGCACCCTTGCGACCCTCCGGGCGCAATCCGGCAAGGGCATCAGCCTGCCCGTGAAGCCGCAGCACATTCTGGATCCCGCGACCGAACTGGACCTTTACCGGCTTACCGATCCAGCCAAGACGGCGGTGCTGCCCGCGCCCGACCTGCATTGCATTTCGCGGAAAGGCCGTTTTCTGCTGCATGGGAGCGATCGGACCGGCTCCATGCAGGCGTACCGGCTGGACTGGCATACCGGCGAGTCGCGCCAGCTCACGGCCAGCGCGCAACTGGACCCCGCGACCCTGGCGATGACCAACGACGACCGCACGCTCCTGTTCTTCGACGGCCCTTCGCTACGGCATATGAGCCTTTCGAATCTTCGGGAGCGCGAAGTGGCGCGCGTCGAACAGGGCTGGACGCGGCTGCCTGGCTTTACCGTTTCGCTCGATGGCTCAAGAGCCGCCTGGGTGGAAAAGCGCGAGGATCGATCGCGTTTGCAACTGCTTCGGAACGCACCATCCGGGGGCGTCGAAACACTCGTTGAAGCGCCGGGTATTCTGAGCGACCCGCAACTGCGGCCGGCACGCTCCCAGATCTCGTACCGGGCAGGCGCCCAGGTGCGCATGGTAGATCTCACGGACAAGGCGAACCACGAGTTGAAGCTTGCGCCGGACGCCGCTGTGGGACAGGCGCTTTGGGCCCCCGCCGGCCGGACGCTGCTCTATCTCTCCACACCCGCGGATCCGAAACAACTCACCGCGCTGCGGGAGTACTCGCCGGACGACGCTTCCGACAGTCTGGTGGCCAAGACCAGCCAGTTCGCTTCTTTTGGAATTAACGGTGACGCTTCGGTATTCGTGGGCGCCAGCCGGAGCCTGGCGTCCCCTTACGTTCTGCTTCTGTTGCGCGTGGCGCGCCGCGAACTCACGCTCTGCGAGCACCGCTCTTCCAACCCGTTCACCGTAGCGCCGGTCTTCTCGCCCGACAGCCAGAGCATCTTCTTCACCAGCGACAGAAACGGCAAGTCAGCCATCTACCGGTTACACGTCGAGAGGTTCGTTGAAGAAACCGGTGACGAAGAACCAACAGGTTAGCGCGAGAGGCTGTCCTTGGGCGTTGCCAGATATCCGGAAATCTGGTCTTTACTCACGTGGTTTACGACGATCTCATACGGCTGATGCGGCGCCTTCGAGACATAGAACTGCACCGGCTCATTGATCGTTTTGTCTTTCTTCTCTATGTTCTTGTCGTCGGCCATAACGGTGACCGTGAACTTATTTTTCTTCGGGTCGGCCTTGCGCAGAACCAGTTGAATGTCGCCAACGTGCTTGGCTTCCTTACCCTTGCTGAGTGTGAATTCGAAGTAATTCCTCTCACCCAAACGCTTCAGCGCTTCCAGTTCCTTGCCGTTGGTGGCCACGTACCCGGATGTCACACCGAGGTCGCCCTGCACCTTGGAGAGTTGCGCGATGGTCTTCTGCAAGTCGGACTGGGTGGTGGAAACCTGCTGCTTGACCGTACCTACATCCGTACTCACCTCGGCGAATTTCTGCGTGTTGGCCTGTTGCGCCGCGGTCAGATCGCCATTAATCTTCTCGGCCGTCTGCTGCTGCTCCTGCTCCAGTTGGGCTTTGGTCTGGTCTACCTTCTTCAAAGCATCCGACTTGGCCGAATTGGCGGCGGCCGCCGCTTCGCGGGCACGGCGCTCCATGGCTTCGCTCAACGTTTCGTAGTGCTTCTGCTGCGTCTCGCGAATGTTTAACGCGCCGTCTTTCAAATCCTGAATCTGCGCGGATAGAACCTGCTGCTGTTTCGCGATATCCGCCTTCTGATCGTGCACCTGCACAAACAGGTAAATATTGGAGGCCAGGAGCGCCAAAAGGGCACCCGCGCCAACGGCGGTCTTAACATTGGAATTTGGGGTGGGCTCGCTCATGAATTCTCCTTTAGAATCAATGCTCTCAAACTAGTATAGACAGTATGACGGCGCGGAAAGGTTTCATGCCAGTACGAAGTTGGCGCCGCGCGTGGCAGGCAGAGCCTCGATTTTGTAACGCTCACGGATGGATGCGGCCAGGGCGGCGGATTCGTCAGGTTCCCCGTGAACCAGGAAAACCTTCTTCAACGTGGGCGCGATGGGGGCGAGCCATGCAAGGAGTTCGTCGCGGTCAGCGTGACCGGAAAGCGCGTCGAGGCTGAGAACTTCCGCGTTCACATCCGTGGGGTCGCCGAAGATGTTTACGCGCTTCATGCCGGACTGAAGCTTCCGGCCGAGGGTATTCTGCGCCTGAAAACCTGTGATCAGTACTGTGTTGCGGGCGTCGCCAACCCCGTTTCGAAGGTGATGCAGCACGCGGCCCGCTTCGCACATTCCGGAAGGCGAGATGACGATGAACGGTCCTTGGCGGCCGTTCAACTTCTTGGATTCTTCCACGTCGCGGATATATTGAAGCGTGCTGAAACCGAACGGATCCTCCTGGCGGTCGAGGAACTGGCGCGCCTCTTCGTCGAAGCATTCCGGATGCGCCCGGAACACGGCGGTGACGTTGACCGCGAGAGGGCTATCGACGAATATTGGGATCGGCGGAATCTGTTTTGCATTTGTGAGCTGGTGAAGCATCAGGACAAGCTGCTGCACGCGCCCCACGGCGAAGGCGGGAACGATGAGATGGCCCCCGCGCTGAACCGTGCGATTGACGATGCCGGCAAGCTTGCCGGCCACTTCGGTTTGCTGGGAGTGGAGGCGGTCGCCGTAAGTGGATTCGAGGATCAGGTAATCGACCGGGGGCGGCGTTTCCGGGTCGCGGATGATCGGCAAATGGGGACGGCCCAAGTCTCCGGAGTAGGCGAGGCGCACGGTCTTCGGGCCGTCGCGATGAGTCAGGACAACAAACGACGAGCCCAGCATGTGACCGGCGTCATAGGGTTCGTACTGCAACGATTCGACGATGCTAGTGACCTTGTGGTACGGCACCTTCCGGAAGAGCGGCATGGTGCGGTCTACATCGTTGTGATCATAGAGCGGCACCACGTCGGGCTCACCGGTATTGCGCCGACGCTGACGCTTGTTGGTGAACACCGCATCGCTCTCCTGAATGTGCGCGGTGTCCCGCAACATGGCGTCGCAAAGGTCCACCGTGGCAGGGGTCGCGTAGATGGGACCGCGATAACCCTGCTTCACCAGCAGCGGAATCTTGCCGGAATGGTCGATGTGCGCGTGCGAAAGCACGACGGCCTCGATGGAATCGGCGCGCAGCGGCAACTCCCGATTCAGCCGCTCCGCGTCTTTCCGGCGTCCCTGATAGAGGCCGCAATCGAGCAGCACCGTTTGGCCATTCACGGTGAGCCGATGCATGGAGCCGGTAACTACCTGGGCCGCGCCCCAAAAAGTTAGTTCAAGCACTCCGGAAGCATAACAGAGCTACTTGGTCGTGGTCTCCGCCGCTTTCTTCCAATCCCCGGCCTTGACGAACGAAATCTCGTCGGGCTTGATATTGGCCTTCAGCGCCTGGTCGATTTGTTCGGACGTGAGGTCTCCGACCTTGGTTTCGAGACTGGCGTCCCAAGCCAAGGTGCGGTCGTTGTAATCGTGCGAAGCCAGGGATCGTGCGAGCGCGGCATCTTCGGCGCGGTTCAACTGACGGCTTTGCAGCCATCCGGATTTGGCCTGTTTCAGCTCGTCCGCCGTGAATCCATCCTTGATGGCCCTCGCCAGTTCCTCCAGCATGGCCGTCTGTACCTTGGCCACATTCTGCGGGGCGGAGATCGCGTACACCCGAAAACTCGCGTTCTTCTCCTTCTCCGAGGCCGTGAACTGCGAACCGACGCCGTAGCTTAGGCCATCCTTCTGCCGGATGCGCACGGCGAGCCGCGAGCTGAGAAATCCACCGCCCAGCATGTAGTTGCCGAGGACCATGGCCGGGTAGTCCGCGTCTCCGTCGCTCATGGGCAATCGCAGGCCGGCCAGGAACACCGCGTTGGCCTTATCGGGCGCATCCATTTTCTTGTCCGAGGGCGCGATCTTCTCATAGGAATAAAGGATCCGTTCGTAAGGCGCTGTGCTCTTCCACGACCCAAACAATTCCTTGGCCTCCGCAGCCGCGGCGGTCTCGTCAAAATCGCCAACAATGGCCAACTCGCCATGGGACGCGCCCGCGAACTTCGCGTAGAAGTTCTTCACATCTTCCAGCTTCAACTTGCCTAATTCCTCGGTTTCTTCCTCGGGCGTCATCGCCAGGCGAACGTCGCCTTTGGGATAGGGGAAGAGAGTGCGTTGAATCCCAGTGAAAGCCATCACCTGTGGTTCGGATTTGGAGGCGTCCGCATTGGTCAGTTCCTCTTTGCGGATCTGTTCAAACTCCTGCTCCGGGAATGCAGGCTCTTTCAGGATCTCCGCGACCAGCTTCAAAACGGCCGGCAGACTGTCTCGCCCGGTTTCGATGCTGACGTTCAGGCCATCGGCGCCCCCGGAAATTCTCACCTGCGCCTTCAGCCGGTCGAACTCGTCCTGGATCTGCTGGCGGTTATGCTCTTTGGTTCCACGGATCAGAGTGGAGACCGCGACGGAACCCGCGGTATCGAGGCCCATCAAGCTGCTGACGGTGCCGAAGTGGAGGCTGATGACGGCGTTGACGGAGTTGCCGCGCGTCTTCTTGGAAAGCAGCGAAACCTTCATCCCATCGGCCAATTGCAGGCGTTTCACGCGGGATTCGATGTTGGCCGGGGAAGAATCGAAAACCTCACCCTGGCTCATGGCCGCTTCGCCCTTGTAATCCTTCACGAGCGCATTTACGTCCGGTGCGGCCGGAACCTCAGCGCGATCCGGCTTGGCATCGGGAATGAACTCTCCGATGGTGCGGTTGGAACTCTTGAAGTAGGTGGCGGCCACGCGCTTTACATCTTCCGGCGTTACCTGCTTGATGCGGTCGCGGTCGATATAGAGCAGACGCCAATCGCCTTGAGCGGCCCACTCGCTCATGTATAGCCCGATGCGCTCGGAGTTCCGCAAGTCCACATCGATGTCTTTGAGCAGACGCGCGCGGGCGCGATCCACTTCTTCCTTGCTCGGTGGTTCCTTGGCCAGCGACTCCACGGTATCGAGGATGATTTTGCGCGCTTCGGGCATGGAATCCTGTTTCGAGAGGATGGCGGCGAACAGGGCCATCCCCGGCTCCTTCTGCTGCATGGGGAATCCGAAAACCTGCGCGGCTTTCTTGTTATCCACCAACGCTTTATACAGGCGGCCGGACGGGTTATCGGTGAGGATGCTGTTGATGACCTCGATGGTCGCGAAATCCTTATCGCTTCCGGCGGGGACGTGATAGCCGTCGATGATTCCATAGGTATCGCCCACGCGGCGGACGGTGACTTCGCGCTCGCCATCCTGCGTGGGCTCCCTGGTGTAGGTGACTTCCAGCGTGCGCTCCGGTTTCGGGATCTTGCCGAAGTAAGACTCGATCAACGGGAGCAGAGTGCCGACGTCCACCTTCCCGGCGACGGTTAACACCGCGTTGTCGGGCTGGTAGAACTTGACATAGAAGGCCTTGAGCTTATCGATGGGCACGTTCTCGATGTCGGACTTGTTGCCGATCACGGCCCGGCCGTAAGGATGCCAGACGTAGGCTGCCGCGAGGGTCCGCTCGAAGAGAACGCTGATGGGACTGTTTTCCCCCATTTCGAATTCGTTTCTGACGACGGTCATTTCGCTGTCGAGGTCGGCCTTGCGGATGAAGGAGTTCACCATGCGATCCGACTCCAGGTCGAGCGCCCACTTCAGATTCTCGTCGGTTGCCTGGAATGTTTCAAAGTAGTTGGTCCGGTCATAGTCGGTGCTGCCGTTGGGGCGCGCGCCATGTGAGGTCAACTCCGACGGAATGTTGGTGTGCGCGGTGCTGCCTTTGAACAGCATGTGTTCCAATAAGTGCGCCATGCCGCGCTCCCCGGAACCTTCGTGGCGCGAACCAACCAGATACGTCATATTCACCGTGATGGTGGCCTTTGATGGATCCGGGAAAACGAGAACGCGCAGGCCGTTATCGAGGTGATATTCGGTGATGCCCTCGACCGATGTAACGAAGTGCATTCCGGCGGGAAGCGGCGCGGCAGTTTGAGCCGCGGCCTGAAAAAGCGTCGCGGCAAGCGCGAGAGTTCCGAGCAGGGTGAGTTTCATGAAGCGTATCCGATCTCCGATTATTCTACGTTACAAACCTTGATGGTTCTCACCGGCCCATCTGAGCGATGATGTGGATACCATGCGTGTTCTTCCGTGGCGTGCTGTTTCGTGGCTGGCCATTGCGGTCGTTTTGGGCGGTAGCTGCCTTCCTGCCCAGAATGTGCCGGCGACGTATCAGGGTCTTTACACGGGGCTGCAGGGCGAGTTGCAGTCTTTCGAAGGCCAACTGCCCGCGACCGGCGCCAAATCCGGCACCCTCTTTTCCGGAGAGCTGCTGTATGCGAATGCGAATCTCGGCTTGTTGCTGCTGAACCCCGGGGTGCGCACCAACTACCTTGCCGAACTTGCAGCACTCAAAGGGCTCGGATTCACGGCCGTGGTGATCGATATCGGTTTTCCGGTACTCTACGCCCCGTTCTATGGTTTCAACGGCGATCCGCAGGACTACCAGGGGATGCAGAACTTCTACGCGCAGGTAGTAGCGGACGTTCACGCAGCGGGAATGAAAGCGATCGTCGAATCCGCCGCCGCGTTCCCCGGCTACTACTCCCAGGATTCCGGTCTCAACTTCGCCGGATACTTCGCGGAACTCAGCCTGCAAGATTACGAATCGGCGCAGGCGGCGCAGTATGCGACGATTTACAGCGCCATCCAACCGGATTACCTGACGCTGGCCGCCGAGCCCGATACCGACGCCACCAACTCCGCTCAGCCGGAACTGGATTCCCCCAGCGGATGGGCATCGGCGCTCACCGTGTTTCTTTCCCAACTGCCGGCCGAGCCGCACACTATCCCCGTCGGTACAGGCGTGGGTAACTGGCTGGTCTCCACGGGGACGGAATTCATCGCCGCCGAAGCGGCCGTGCCCGGAATCGATTACATCGATCTTCACATCTACCCGATGGCGATCGAACCCGATGGCGGCAACACCGTGACCAACATCTACTCCGAAATCAACGCGGCGGCGGCTGCCGGCAAGCCGGTGGCTGCGAGCGAGTGGTGGCTGCAGAAGGAATCGACGTCGGACTTTACGGGTGAAAATGTGCAGTCCAACGCGATCAACTCGCGCAGTGATTTCTCATTCTGGGCGCCTCTGGATGTTGAATTCCTCACGGACATGAACAAGCTGGCGAGTTCGGAAGGATTTCTGTTCGGTTCGGAGTTCTGGACCAACTACATGTGGTCCTATATCCCCTACGACGCTTCGCTGTCGTCTACCGAAGCGGATACGGCGGAGCAAACGGCCGCCGGGATGGCACTGGCGGCGGGAGTGGTCACCTCCGCGGGAATCCAGGGAGAAAAGGCGCTGCTGGTGGGAGCGCAGCCGTCGCCCACGGCAGCCTCATCGGCGAACTATACGAGCGCGATTGGGGATTCGTCGCTCGCCAGCCTGTTCGGCCTGGGCATGGCCGGAGATATCGTGGCCGCGCAGGGCACGCTTGGCACATCGCTGGGCGGGGTTTCTCTTTCTTTAAGCGACTCTTCAAAGACCGCGCAGCTGGCGGAACTTCTGTATGTTTCACCGGCGCAGATTAACTTCGCGGTTCCCTCCGGACTTGCGGCCGGAACGGTGACCGCAATGGTGATCGGCGGCGGGGCTACGCAGACCACCACGTTTACCGTGTCCGCGGTAGCGCCGGGCATCTTCACGGTGACTGGAACCGGTTCCGGCCCTCCGGCAGCGGATGTCTATACCGCGATTGGGACCAGCCAAACGGTGACGGTCGCATTCGCTTGCGGGAGCGGCGGCTGCGTGCCTGCGCCGATCACCGTGAATAGCCCCGGTTCGACGGTCTATCTGGTTCTTTACGGAACGGGCATCCGGGGAGCTACAACGGTTACAGCAACCGCGGGTTCGACGGTTCTGCCGGTCGCGTTCTTCGGCGCCGCGCCTGGTTTTACGGGTCTGGACCAGATCAATATACAATTGCCAGCGAGTCTGGCGGGCGCGGGAACGGTGACGGTGCAGTTGGTGGCGGATGGGTTGAATGCGAATCCAGTGCAGATCGCGATTCAATAATTCACTACATTTTGTAGCGGCCGAGGTCTTCGTCGTTCAGGCCTTCCAGCCAGCGCTTTAGCTCTTCGTGATTGTCTTTGTCGGAGATAGAGGCTGTCACCTTGGAGGATTTGAGCACGTCGTCTTCGACAAAAATGGGACAGTCGAGCCGGAGGGCCAGGGCGAGCGCATCACTGGGGCGGGAATCGACGGAGATCATTTCGCCGTCGCGCTCGAGCCAGATGAGGGCGTAAAAAGTGTCGTCCTTCAGTTCATTCACGACCACTTTGCGAACGCCTGTCGAGAGGCCGAGCAGCAGACTCTTGATGAGGTCGTGCGTCATGGGACGCGGCGTGGCTACCTTCTCAATTTCGAGAGCGATGGCATTGGCCTCATAGATGCCGACCCAGATCGGGAGGACCGTGTTACCGCCCACGTCCTTCAGAATCACGATGGGCATGTTCGTGACCGGATCCATCATCAGTCCACGGATTTTCATTTCGACTTCCATCTGACGCCCTCGCTTTCTGACTTCATTAGACCACGCGTGGAATGGATTCACTTCCATCCAAAGCCGCTGCGCCGACGAGGGAATTGGGACCGGCGCGAGTCACTTGCACGGGAAGATAAGTTCCCACGAGGTCGCGATCCGTTTCAGGGTGGGTGAAGTTCAGAGTGCGGTTTGTCGAAGTGCGTCCGATCCACTGATTGAGCGCCTTATTGCGGCCTTCGACGTGAACCTCTTCCACCGCGCCGACCAGGAGCGAACTGCACCGGATCTGAATGGCGCGCTGGTGTTCCTGCAGAATCACGTGGCGGCGGGCGATCTCGGCCTCCGGAATTGGATCCGCCATCGACCTGGCGGCGGTGTTAGGGCGCGGGGAGTATTTGAAGTTAAAAAGCGAATCGTATTCGACGGTGTCGAGAAGGTTGAGCGTATCGGCGAAATCGCGCTCCGTCTCGCCAGGGAAGCCGACGATGATGTCGGTGGTGATGGCGATATTGCGCCGGGCTTTCTTGATCCAATCAATCCGGAGCATATATTCTTCGAGCGTGTACTGGCGCTGCATGGCGGCGAGCACGCTGGTGGAACCGGATTGCACGGGAAGATGGACGTGGTTGCAGAGGGTGGGAGTTTGATCGATGGCGTCGATGATGTCTTTGACGAAATCGCGGGGGTGCGAGGTGGTGAAGCGGACGCGGCGCAGTCCGGGAATTTCCCCGACGCGGGCGAGTAAGGTGGCGAAGTCCCACGCGGCGGGCGACGGGTCGCGATAGCTGTTGACGTTCTGGCCGAGGAGCTGAATTTCGGTGTAGCCGGAATCGGCGAGCTGGCGCGCTTCGGCTATGACGCTGTGACTGGTGCGGCTGCGCTCCGGCCCGCGGGTGAAGGGAACCACGCAATAGGCGCAGCTTTTATCGCATCCTTCGATGATTGTGAGGTAAGCGCGGTAGGGGTTGTCGCGGCGCGCGAAGGGAGTTTCAAACGCTTCCTGTTCGTCGAACTTGAGGCCGGTGACGCGCTTTTCGCCCGCTTCCAGCCGCACCAGCATTTGCGGCAGCTTGGAATAGCTTGCTGAACCGGCGACCAGGCTGACGTGCGGGGCGCGCGCGAAAATCTTCTCGCCCTCCTGCTGGGCGACGCAACCGAGAACGCCGAAGACTTTCCCCTTGCCGGATTCCCGCTTGAAGGTATCGAGGCGGTGGAAGACTTTCTGCTCGGCTTTGTCTCGAATGCTGCACGTGTTGTAGAAAATGTAGGAGGCGTCCTGAGGCGTCTCTACTTCGCGATAGCCCTTCTCGAGGAGCACGCCGACGACTTTCTCCGAATCGTGCGCGTTCATCTGGCAACCGAAGGTCTCTATGTAGAAGGTTTTATCCACTGCCTTCCTATTGTAGAGGGGTTTGGGCGCAATTTCGGCGTGAGGGCGGTTTGATCTTCGTTTCCTGAGGCTGATTTACGCCAAATTTG
>PLFE01000011.1 GCA_003136675.1 Bryobacterales bacterium | reverse complement strand
CAACCGAAAACCTCCGTTAAGGAATGGACTCAGGCCACTATCAGCCGGAAAACGGACGATTCCGGGACTCTCTATACCCTGTTTGTCGATAGTTAAGAAAGCGCTTGCCCACTTGCGGGAGTGATAGGCGAAACGCGAGAACGGCGCTGGGCGTTTTGACCAGCCCGTCCTTGCCTTGTTTGAATTCTGTTCGCTGGGTCTACGCGGCACCGTGTCCCATTGTTGTGTAGATTGCCCGCCGCGCCCAGCGCGCGCCGACAACCAAAGCGAGTGGCCCAATTATCATCACCGCTATAGCCCCCCAGTCGAGCCCGTGGCCCCGCATGATCAATGCGGACGTTACGACCGACGTTAGACCATAGCCAGCGAGAAGAATTCGGCGATATCGGTCGAGCGGCTGCGAACTGCGGCCCACCTCGCGCATCAAGCGCTGGTCGAAATCAGGCGGCAGGCTCGGGACAGGCGCGGCCATGGAACGCCGGAGCAAACTATCGATCCCGGCTTCGCGAGGTTCCATCTCACTCACAAGAATATCCTCTCTCTTTCAGCATGCCATGGAGAAGTTGGCGCGCGCGATGCAGATACGATTTGGCAGTATTCTCAGGAACTCCGAGCAAAACGGCCATTTCGCCAACTCCTGTGTCGAGCCAGTAGTACAGTCGCAAAGCCGACTGGTAGACCTCGGGGAGCGTTCGAATACACTCGGCAAGGGCTTGATCGCGCTGCGCCGTCTCCGCTTGCCGGTGTGGTCCTGGTCCCGGAGTCATTGCGCGATGAAGAACCGTCTCGTCAGCGTGCGGGTTTCGGAAGCGAACCCGCGCTTTCAGGTTCACCGCCTGGTTGAAAGTGATCCGGTATAGCCAGGAGCTAAATTCGGCCTCGCCGCGAAACGACTCGATCGCGTGGTGAACCTTCAGAAATACCTCTTGTGCCACGTCTTCCGCCTCGGGAATGAACTCCCGGCCTAAAATCGAAACCGCGAGGCGAAACACGTGAGCACTATGCCGGCGAACCAGTTCCGCGAAAGCTTGCTGGTCGCCGCTTTGCGCGCAGGCCACGAGTTGGGAATCGCTCTCCACCAGCGTTTAGCGCCGAGGCTCGCCCTTCAGGAAATGGAAGGCAATCAGGCCCACGCCCAAAAAAGCGAGCGGCAGAGGAAATACCCAATCACCGCGAGACACAGCGGGAAGATTCAAATAGAGCATGATCATGGCTCCAACCGAAAGACTGAAAAAAACCGTTCCCATAATAGGGAGAACGTTCGGATCGGGCGGACGACGATCCCGCGCTGGTTCCAACGGAAACTCCGGCAGCGGTATTCCTTTTTCCATCGCCGCCATCCGCTCCTGATGAATGATCTCCATCCTCTTCTGCCGGCCGCGTTGCGTGACGTAACGATAGCCAACAATGCCCCCCGCAAGCGCGAGCGTAACTATTCCATCGCCGATTGTGTAGCTCATTTCTCTCTCAACCTCACCCTTAGGACAAGGTGTGTCGCGAAGCGGTTGCAGCCGGCCAAACAAAACTTTTGATTGGCATGACGAGCCGTGGAGGACAGGAACTAAGTTAGGCATACAATCGAAACTGCGCAGAATAAGGATACTGCGCAGTTTTTCTTCTCTCGGGAGGCTATATGGCGGGACGAAACCGTCCAAAGCGCGCGAAAGTGCGTGGTAATTCGACAAAGGCGCAATTTGCGGCGGGGTTAGCTGACATCATTTCGGAGACGACACGGCTCTGGCGCAAGCACCATCTTGGATATGACCAGACCAAATACGTAGTCGAGCAGGCGCGCCGCCGCCTGAAACTGCAACCCGTCGGCAATCGCCGGAGGACTGTGAAGCGTCTTGACAAATCGGAAGTGGAACGGCTGATCGGTAGCACGTACCAGTCCCATAACAAGTACGGCCTCATGATTAAGACGCTCTTTCTGAGCGGGGCGCGCGTGGATGAATTCGTCCACATTCAAGTCGAGGAGCTGCATCTTGACGGCGACCCGCCGCAGATCTATCTCAGCCATTGCAAGAAGGAGTCGAATCGCTATGTGCCGATTCTGCCCGCATTGGCGCAGGAGTTGCGGACGCATTTAAATGGGCGGCGTAGCGGCTTTCTCTTCGAGACCAACCGGAACGACCGTTACTCCGCGCGGACCGTGCAATCCGTTGTGAACGCCGCAGCTCGGAAAGCCGGCATTGACAAGCGCGTCTACCCTCATCTGCTGCGTCATTCGATTGCAACGATTCTGCTGGATTCCGGCGAAGTGCCCATTGACCAAGTGCAAAAGTTCCTGGGACACCTGCAAATCTCCACTACCCAGATCTACGCCGAGACCAGCATTCGAGCGCTGGGAGAGAATTATGTGCGCGCCATGAGCGGCGGAAAGCGGTGAATCCTCCCTCCACTCCCGATGACGCTCCCGGTTTGAGCAGTCGGCTGGAAGAACCGGAGCGTCTGCCTGACGAGATTGATGACGATACACTCCGCAAGTACTTCACTCTCACCAAGCTCGACTTGGCCCAGGTGGACCAGTGCCGTGGGCCGACCAATAAATTTGGATTTGCCGTTCAGCTTTGTACTCTCCGATGGCATGGCTACTTTCTGGCCGACACACGTGGAGTCCCCTCCTCGGTCATTGAAATGATCGGTTCTCAATTGGGCTTGTTGCCTTTGTCCATTGATGCCTATCCGCAAAACGAAAAGACGCGATGGGACCATCTGGAACGCATCCGCCAGTATCTAGGGTTTGTTCGCTGCGATGCACCGCAGCGAGAGCGTTTACTAAATTATCTGACTGCCAGCGCCCAGGGATTAACTCGCACCACGGCGTTGCGAGAAGCCGCTCACCGCTGGCTCAAGCAGGAAAAAATCGTTCGGCCTGGCCGTACGACATTGCGCGATTTGATGGTCAGCGCTCGGGAAGATGCTTTGCAAAACGTTTATACAATTCTGGCGCAGGATCTATCTCCGAAACAAATGGCGGAAATCGAGGCGCTGCTGGTTGTCGCTGCCCCTGCTGCCACACCGGAATCGGAACCGAAGGAAGAATCCATGCCGCATTCCCGGCTGGAATCCTTCAAGGCAGTGGCGCGGAAAGAGTCCCCTGAATCGCTTCTTGGTTTGCTCGACCAGCTTGGTGATGTTCGTTCACTTGGACTGACGGCGTGGCCGCCCCTGGCCGATATTCATCCTGCCACCCGACGCCTTCTGGCCGGTTGGGGCTATCGATACAGTGTTTGGAATTTAAGGCGCTTCTCCGCAGCCAAGCGAAACGGAATCGTTATTTGTTTTCTGCAGGCCGCCAGAGCGGAGATGACCGATGGGATTGTCGAAATGCAGGACAAGCTCATTACCTCAATCCATAACAAGGCGCGAAAGCGGTACGAGGAACTACTACGGGCAACGGAAGAAGCGCGGACCCGCGCTGTCGAAGTCCTTGAAGGAATAGGAACCCTTGTGCTGGATAATTCCATTGAAGACAAAACGCTGCGCAAGCACATTTTCGATCTGTTGCCGAGCGAGGATATCTGCAGAATAGTCGAAGGGTGCAGAAATTTGCGAGCTGGTGGCGACGGTTCGCCGCTTGCGCTTGTGAATCATTGGTACGGCTACACGCGCAAGTATTCTCCGGCCTTGCTGGAAAAGACGCCGTTCCAGTTTGCGGAAGACTCGCCGCTCGGGCGCGCGGTCGTGTTCTTGAAAGAGCTGAATGCTGGGGGCAAGGGCAAATCGTTCGCCGGGGCGCCGTTCGACTTTCTGCCACGCCGCTGGGTTAAACACGTTGTTCTCAAAGACGCAGAAGGCGAAGCCGTTCTCTCGCGCCCTCATTATGAACCTGCGCTCTTGACCACCCTAAATGAGCGGCTCAAATCCGGCGATGTTACCGTGTCCCATTCTCGAAGATGGACGGACTTTGAGGAATATCTAATCCCTCGATCACTCTGGGCTGCGAAACGTGTTGAACATTATGCAAATCTCGAACTGCCACTTGAGGCAGACGAATATCTCGCTCAATTGAATGATCATCTAAAGAACGTGACGGACGGCGTGGAACGGCGAGTTCCCCAAAACAAGGCGCTCACCCTTGATGCCGAGAAAGGTGAATTTCACCTTGCTGCCTTAAGAGCAGTGGATAAACCAGATTCGATCAAAATCCTGAAAGAGCTGATCGAGGCGAAACTCCCCAGGTACGATTTGGCCGATGTTCTGATCGACATCGATAATCGGACGAATTTCCTCCACCACTTTCTTCCGCCCGGCGGCGACACGGTTACGCATCGACGCGATGCGCTAGCGGCGGTGCTGGCAATCGGCTGCAACATTGGATGCCAGCGCATGGCGCTCGCTTCCGGGTTGAAGTTTCACGAGATCAGCCTGGTTGCCGACTGGTATCTCACGGAAGAAACTCTCAAGTCAGCCAGCATCGACATCATAAACTTCGCCTCGCGAATTCCAATCAGCCGAGTTTACGGCCGCGGCGCGACCTGTTCGGCAGACGGGATGCGATTTTACGTGCCTATCCATATCCTGGCTGCTGATTACAGCCACGTACTTCAGGGCCGAGGCGTTACTCTATACGCTCACACCTCTGACAGTTTCCTGAGAATGCATCAACAGCCGATCCCCTGCCGTTTGCGGGAGGCGGCGTTCAGCTTGGACGGGTTGATGGAGCACGACACAGAACTCGATCCCAAAGTTTGCTACACCGACACACATGGGTACACCGAAGTAGTCATGGCAACAGCGGCGTTGCTGGGATACGAACTGGCTCCCCGAATTAAGGACATCAAGGATCAGACGCTGTATAAGTTGGATCGCCAACAGCATTACGCCAACCTTGACCCTATTCTCTCGGGTACCATCAAGCCGCACCTCATCCGAAATGCGTGGGACGAAACGGTTCGAGTGATTGCCTCCATCGAAGAACGGATCGTTTCGCCGTCACTGGTGCTTCATCGGCTTGGCTCCTATGCTCGCCAGAACAGCGTCTATCAGGCTCTTTCGGAAATAGGGCGAGTGCAAAAGACAGTTCACATTTTGAAAACGCTGGATGATGAAGACTACCGCCGCAGGATGGGGCGCGAACTGAATAAGGGTGAGGCGTCACACA
>PLFE01000061.1:3642-6181 GCA_003136675.1 Bryobacterales bacterium | reverse complement strand
CTGCGCCTCTCGGGGATGACCGCGACGCTCGAGACCCGCGCGCTGCAGGTGGCGCAGCAGCAGATGGACTTCATCGAAGCGTTCTCCGCCCTCGTGCAAGACGAGCTCGATCGGCGCCGATCCCGACTGATCGATCGGAGGTACGCGCTCTCGGGACTGACCGAGCGCAAAGACCTCAAAGACTTTGACTGGCAGTACAACCCGAAGAATCCGCGGCGCGATATCCTCGAGCTTGCAAATCTAAAGTTCATCGATCAGCGCGAGGACGCGTTGTTCATCGGATCACCGGGCGTTGGGAAAAGTCACATCGCCAAGGCGCTCGCGCTGCTTGCCGTGCAGCGCGGCTACACGGTGTTTTATCGCGAAGCGCATGTCCTCGTCGATGACATCCATCAGGCGCGTGAGCTCGGTGAACTCAGAAAGTACCGCGCAACGATCAAAGCGGCAGACCTGGTCGTAATCGACGATCTGTTCTTGCGCAAGTTGCCGCCGAACGCCGGCGACGAACTCGCCGACATCATCATGAGCCGTTACGAAAAATCGTCCACGCTGATCACGTCCAACAGGGACATCGACGACTGGGCGAAGCTCTTGGGCGACACCGTCATCGTTACGCCACTACTCGATCGGTTGATGCACCATGGTCACTTGCTCAAGTTCGTCGGCAAGAGCTGGAGACTCAAGGAATCCGCCGAACGCCTTGCCAAGGCCCGCCAAACCGCGTAATCATCCCCTCGTCCCGTCGCCGTCAGGTGGGGGATTTTGACCCGCCCATGGGTGGGGGATGTTGAGGTGCCCGCCGGGGGGTTGGAATTGGGTTCCCACCCACATTGAAACGGCGTTGAGGCCTGTCACAAACGCACGATCGGTTCCGGTCGGTCGTATTTGCCGGGAAATGAGCCTTTCTAAGAGCGTTAGAGAGTGATCTATTCCCAGTGCCCGGATGTCCACGCTCCGCGTGTTCGAGTGCACGGACTTCACAGGTTACTGATGGGCTGGACCAACGATTTATTTTCTTGGATGGGCATCCGCCCGCAAAAACGTGTCGGTTTTGGCAACACCTCGCGGCGCGCGATCCTAAATTCGGTCGACCGGCCACTTTCATTTCCGACATCGAGAAATCCAATTGGATGAGCTTCTTTCCCACGATCACGGGAGATCCCACCTTCTATGAGTACCTTCAGAAGAAGACCGGTGATAAGGCGGGCACGGGCGGAGCGATCACGATCGTCGATTCAAGCTGGAAGATCAGCTTCGTGCTGTATGGACGCTATTTCCCGAACCAGCCTGCCGACGTGAATGTATTCTGGGGCGANNGATGGTCAATGCAGCGACAAGAAAGGCGATTTCATCAAGAAAGCCATGCGCGAGTGCACGGGGGCGGAAATTTTCTCAGAGCTGCTCTATCACTGCGGACTCGAAGACAAGATCCCCGGCATTCTGGCGCATACGACAGTGTCTACTTCCATGATGCGTTACATTACGAGCCAGTTCATGCCGCGCAAGATCAGCGACCGCCCGAAGGTCGTTCCGGCCGGCTGCGTCAATCTGGCGTTCATCGGGCAGTTTGTCGAGTTGCCTGGCGATGCGGTCTTTACCGTGGAGACCTCGGTCCGTACCGCGATGATGGCCGTTTGGGGTCTNNTGCTCGTTGCCTCTCTCAAGGCAACGCTCGGCATCGAGGCGATCACGCCGCAAAACCTCAAGGCCATTGCAGATTCCAGCCCGCCATTGCCGGCTCTGCTCGCCTTCGTCAATGCCTTGCCGCTGCCGGAGGGTTGAGCACCAGTGGGGGTCAGGGCATCAAAGACGCGACGGTCGGCCGTCGCGAGTCCAAGTCCGCGCGTTTGGCAGCAAACGCATCCTTAAGATGCCGCTCGCCCGCGCAGGGCGCGATGGCGTCATGGGTGCCGACATAGATCATCCAGTTCAGGATCGCCGCCGAGCGACGTAGTCGGCGTGAAAGCCCCCCCGCGGTGCCGGCGAGGACGGCGAGGACTCGCAGCAAGCCCACCGGTATCGTCCGGAAACGAAGCTGCTGTTGCTGCCCCAGGCTTTCGGCGGCCAGACGGCCGATGTCGCGGAAGGTGAGAATGTCCGGGCCGCCAACGGGCAGTTCCTGGTCGCCAGGGATCTGCCCCTTGAATTGTCGAAGGATCAAATCGGCCACGTCATCGCCATCGATGGGATTGATTCGATGCGATCCATCGCCAATCTCCGTGTAGCGGTTACTCTTGGCAACTGACTCGAACGCCCGGTCGGTGAGGTCGCTGAAATAGGCGGTGGGCCTCATGACGGTCAGCCTGGCTCCGGCGGCCGCACACGCAATTCGGATCGCATCCACCGCCTGCTCCTTGGCTTCGCTGAACTCCGAGTGGCGACGCGACGCGGGGCCCTCGAACGTGGCGACCAGAACCACGTGGCCCACTCCGCACGCCAGAGCCGCTACGCCGAACCGTATGTTCGCGTCCCGGTCTATCGCCCAGAAGTCATTGGCTGGATCCTTCCCGGTATTACGCGACGCCATGCAGGATATGGC
>PLFE01000061.1:0-3561 GCA_003136675.1 Bryobacterales bacterium | reverse complement strand
GCGGAGGCTGTAGAGCGGCAGGAACGGAAGCAGCACGGGTACGGTTTTGCGGTAGGTCGCATAGCCGAGATCCGCGGCATAGTGATCCGCTTGCTCCCGCTCGAGGCGACGCGTCGCTCCAATCATGNNATCATGATTCCGAGAATGCACGCCAATCCCAAAGTGCACAGACCCCGCTCAAGCCAGCCCTGATAAGCGGAAGTCGCGGAAAACCAGAGCCCGATCCAGAACAGCATTTCCCCGAGATAGTTTGGGCAGCGTACGATACGATAGAGCCCGGTGTTGCAAAAGCGCGTAGGGTGCGCCGCCTTGAAGCGGAACTTCTGCCAGTCCGCGACTGATTCGAGCCCGAGACCGAGCGCCATCAGCGTGATGCCCGTAGGCAGCGATCCGAGCGGCACACCACCAGCCTGCGCCGACAAGGTCAGGAAGGTCGGGAGCGCCAACAGGACATAAAGGGCCGCGACACCGATCCAGATGCCAACTTTTGCCACCGCCCCGGTCTGGCCGCGCTTCGTTCCCTGGCTTACTTCGCGCGCCTGATATCCGCGATCCAGATTGCGCAGCGTCAAATAGCTGCCGAGCCGGATGCCGTAGGCGAGGAGCAGCGACACTTGAATGATAGGCCAACCCGCAAGCGTTGCCGAGTAGAGGGCGGCTGCGCACACAGCTTGTGCAGCGATTGATGCGGCATAGCCTAGGCCCACGAAATAGACAATGCGAATGAACCCCATGGTAGAGCACACCAGGCAGATGCCGAACGCGAGCGCGAGGTACTTCAAGTCGTGGCGCGCGCTGCGCTTCCCTGTCCCTGGACCGCCATGGCGAGCAGCAGCACCACTCCGGCAGTGATCGCCGCGATTGCCGAGACCAATGACCAGATGAAGCCCGCGGAGCACCGATTCGTGGACGACTGTTGCGGATCCAAAGCCATCATGTTGACCTCCGGAAACCTTATCAACCAAGGATAGTCAGTGCGGACAAGCGCGACTGTCTGGCAACGCACATGCAGAAGATAATTGTGCCTTCAACCGCTGGTAAAGCGGGCCATCGCACAGATCACACGCCATCGCGAGAGCAACATCTGCGGGGACGTTCAAAAGAAGGAAAGAAATCATGTCGAATGCCAACGACTCTGCTTCATGCCAGGATTCCAACCGCCGCGCCCAGCGGGTCGACCGCATTTCGGCCATACCGGAGCCGCTTGGTTCTGCCTGTGATTCGCTCTCTAGCGAGGACATCGACGCGCAAATCCGTTGGTTTTTTGAAAATGCGCGGGAGCGGAAGCCACCGCGTTTTTGACGCAGACTACCCTTAAATCATGCGATCACTAAGCGTTCCCGCCGAATGGTGATAAGCACGGCGCGAAGGCGAGTAGCTTGATTACCCTGCCCGCAGACGCGATCGACAGGGGAATCGGCAATAGGAGTGTACGTAAGCTGGCAATACTTTCAAAAATATCGCGTGGTGTGTGTTGCTCACGTGCCCCGCCAGCGCGACTATTCCGTCCTTCACTTCAACACCATTGTCGGGAGCGATGGTCGGCTTGAGCAGATCCGCGCGAACTCTTCGATAACCGACGAAATCTGCCGCCGGCCTTTGCAGATACACTGATCCGTTTGGGCTTATAATCGGTATTTTAACGCGACGGACGCAAGGAGGCCCTCAATGAACCTAAAGTCGATCCGCGACAGTCTATGCTTAGCCCGCCTTGCGCTGGGTCCAGAGCACCCGCTGTCGGCGCGCCTTGAGAAGGTTGAGCGGCAATTGACGCCCGGCGATCCCTTGTTTTGCAACGACGCCGTCAGTGCGGAAAATGATCTTCTCGCCATATCAGCTGAGCTCGAACAGCTACCCAAAATCATGCCNNATTGCAGACGCCATCGAGTTGCTCTAGCATTGGACTTCGTCAACGACGGTATGGTCATCGAGCGCCTTTCCAAGGAGAGGTATCTAGGCGTTCTCGCAGATCGGCAATCATCTTATTGTGGCGGCACACGAGGGCTATTCGCATCTCGTTGGAAACTTAGTGCGCACGATAATTGGCGGATTTCGGCAGCTCCCCGTTGAGGGTGTGCCTACCGCGTGGGCGCGATTATGCCCGCCTTAATCAGCGACGCGGCAATATCCGGGATGGAGCGAAATAAGACAAAGGCATCGTCCGGTGAAGGAATAAACCCATGGTGTCGCCAGAACGCGGCGGCTTCTTCGTCCAACGCGTTAACAAGTAAAGCGCGCCCGCCCACTAGGCGCGCTCCCGCCACCGATCGCGTGAGTGCGTGACGTAACAGCCCCGTCCCGACACCTTTGCCAGCCCATTCCTGATCCGTCGCCAGTTGGCCAAGTAATAGACAAGGGACCGGATTCGGCGGTTGGCCCGTGCGAATAGAGCGCGGCATCCCCGTGGGAGCAACAGCGGTAGGCGCAAGTCCGTAATAACCCACGACGCGGCCCAGGTCATGGACCACCATAACGACGGTAAATCCCTTCTGCTGATTTGACAGCGCGCGCGTCTTGAGCCAAAGATCGAGCGCCGGCTTGCCGCATGTAAATAATGAAAGATCATGCTCAGCGGTTAGTAACTCGGGACTAGACAGCGCCACCTGAAGTGCTCAATCCCGTTTGCCACCTGCTTCCCAGGGTGACTTGCGCTTCAGGAGTTTGACCATGGCGGGAACCGCTTTCGCCGGCGCCGCGATCAGCGTCATAAAGCGATCAAAGCCCTGTGGACTCATGCGCAGCAGTGTGTTTTCCATGATGATCGCTTCAGCGGCGCGCACTGCGGCCTCTCTGACAAATTCGGTTCGCGAAGAGCCACGCAAATCCGCTGCACGATCGATGATCGCGATGTCCTGCTCGGGTAGGCGCATCGACAAGGGGTATTCGTTCTTTTTCGCAGGGCTTCGCATGTTGATTCCCAAATCATTTGTCGGTTACGGGAGTATCCTATCACGTTGTAGCGCATTTTACAATACAATCAATGCGAACCTTAACCGAGAGCGCGGCCCTGATGGGCGACCCGCACTTCGTGTCCGGCAAGCTCAGCGCCCAAAGTTAGGCGGAACGTCAGACGCATTCGCTGTCAAATAACGCTCTTCTGCTTGAGCTCATAGTATCGGGCCGCAGACATACCCAAGAGCTCGAGATACACCTGATCATTGTGCTCCCCGAGGCCAGGCGCGATGCTGCGTATAGTCCCCGGCGTTTCCGACAGTTTTGGGGCGACATTCTGCATTTTCAGATCGCCGTACTTTGGATGCTGTACGGTCACGATGGCNNGGCGCGACTTGGGCTGCTTTATAGCGACCGGGAGGTTTGGCGCTTGGCGCTGCGTATCGGTTTTGCCCGCAGCCGCGATCTACTGTTCACGGGCCGGCGGGTGAGTGCCGCGGAGGCATTTACATTCGGGTTGGTCGAGCGGCTCAGCGAGGCCGACGGACTCGACGCCATGCTCGATGAGTTGCTCCAGCAATTTTCCGCCTGCGCGCCCCGGGCTTTGCGCAATACGAAAGAGCAGCTTCTGCGCTTCGAGCGCGAGGGTGCGGCCGGCGTCGGCGACGA
>PLFE01000066.1 GCA_003136675.1 Bryobacterales bacterium | reverse complement strand
GGTGCGTCGGGCACCCTCATTGCATTCAAGTAAAGCGGCCCGCGCACTCCGTTTTGCGGGCGACTTACTTAGAAGGGCGTCGTGCGGTAAGTGGAATCCGGTAAGTCAACGGTCATCGTGAGAACATGCTCAGGCTGAAAGCCGGGATCCACCGCGCGCATCCGCGCGAAGCTCTTGAGCATCAATCCGGCGCCGTCAAGCAGCACCAGCGCGAGTGCGATCTCCCCGACAACCAGTGCATTTCGAAATCCGCCGCTCCGCCCCGTTACCGCGCGGCCTTGTCCGCTGAAAGACTCACGCAATTCGCGGTGGGTCAAGTCAGATGCTGGCACTAACCCGAACACGAAACCCGTCAAGGCCGAAAGCCCCAGAGTGAAGGCGAACGCTCCCCACCCAAGTTGAATCTCGTCGATCCGTGGGATTTTCCCGGCGGGCGCCAGCGCGAGCAACAAGGGTACGGCCACCACGGCGAGCAACTTGGCCGCCGCGCCTCCAGCGAGAGAAACCAGCATGCTCTCGGTGAGCAGTTGCTGCATCAGACGCCAGGGGCTTGCACCCAGCGCTGCGCGTACCGAGATTTCCTGGCGACGGGTGGTAGCTCGAATCAGCAATAGATTGGCCATTTTGGCGCACGCGATCAACAACACAAACGCCACCGCTCCCGCGAATATCAATAACGGGTTTTGAATATTACCCACCACCGAGTCTTTGAGCGGGATCACGCGCGCCACAAACTCGCTTCTATTCTCTCCGTGGCCCAGCGGCAGCCTTTGTGCCAAAGTCTCCAACCCGGCCATCACGCCGACGATTGTGTGGCCCACTCCATCCAGGCTGATCGTCTTACCCAATACTTCAGGANNCCGGCTCGAATCGGCGGCCCATGGCAGGGCTCACTCGCAAAACCGCAAGGAAATCCGGGATTATCGAGACACCGTGCAGGCGGACAGGATCACCCGCGCCGGTCAGGGTCATCGCGTTTCCGCCGAAGGTCGCAACATGTTCGAACATCTGGTTCTGGCGGCGGAACTCCAGATAGTGGACATCGCTTAGGCCGGGCTCCGTCGGGAAGGCATTATGCTGCGGGATATACGAAATGAAAAACAGTCTCCCGGATTGCTAAAATGGCAGGGGCCGCAGCAGCACTCCATTCACGATGGCGAACACCGCCGTGTTCGCGCCGATCCCGAGGGCAAGAGTCAGCACTGCGACCGCTGTGAACGCCGGGTTCTTCCAGAGGGTGCGCAGCGCGAACGAAACGTCTTGACAGATGTTCTCAATCCACCGCGTGCCTCGCGCATCCCGGCACTCTTCCTTCACCTGGCCGGGTCCGCCAAACTCCAGGCGGGCGTCCCGGCGCGCCTGCTCGTCCGTCATTCCTGCCTCCATCTTGGCGGCTACGTGGAGATCGATGTGGAACTGAATCTCAGATTCCAGTGCCGTCTCCATCTGACGACGCTTGAGCAGGCGCAGCCACCAGTCCATGCTTCTACATATACACCTTGATAGGTAGAAGCTCAAGGTGTCAAATAAAATGTGTCGAGAAAAACTGGTCTAGCAGAAAGGCGGTATCGCCCGATTGACGCGGCCGCGCAGCAGCCGCCGCAGTCTCGCATTGTTCGTCCGCTCCATCCCAAAGCCGCAATGGATCTGCTGAAGGTTGGTTCCAAGAGCCCGCACGACCGAGAATGGCGTTGTCCGCAGGTCGGGTGTCGTAAGATCCTTGACCGCGACTCGCGTGCCCGCGTCGCTCATCCTTTGGAGCAGTGTGGATAGAGGAAAATCGCCCGGCTCATCGACTGCGCTAAGGCGGATCGCCCGTTTGCCGGCGTCAAGAAAGTCAAATTCCTTTGCGCGGTCGGCGCGCAGGTAATAGAGAGCGTGCTGCCGAAAGGTTCGCACATCGCTCGGCTTAGCCGGAATCGGTTCCTCGCCGGAATGCATCGCCCGGCAGAGAGAGTGGGCCGTCTGTCCCATTTCCAGGATGGCCTTCTTCAGCGCAATCCTCGGGCTCGGGTGCGTGCCGAGACCGAGCGTTGCGCCCGGCCAGTTCTTCCCATCTCCGCGCGCGCAGCAAAGAATCGTCGGGATGTCGATTCCAGCATTCAGCATGTAGAACTGGGGGCGCGCCGCCTTCGCCTGAATCTGATTGAGAATCGCCGTGAGGCCCGGATCAAGATCTTCATCAACGATCACTTCCGTCGCTGGAACGCGAGCGTACCACGTCAACATGAAGGCGTCGCGTTCCACTAACTCCAGCACGGCGCGGAATGCGGCGTCAGCGAAGCCCCTCCCTGTCGCGGAGCCATTTGATGTTACCTGGCAGAAGCGCTCCGCGGGCGCAGCGGGAAAGTAGTGAAAGACTGTGAGAGCGGGTAACCAAACGGGCTCACCTGTATCCAACCAGTGCCCCTTAGTCCAGTGGATCGGGCGCTCCGGCTCAAAGCGGGCATAAGGAAACCCCGGACGGTCATAAGAGGAATTTTCATACAGACAAAGCAGCCTGGGGTCCATCGCGCCATCGCCCATTCTGACGAATGCTTCGCGCCTGAGGTCGTCGTCTGAATAGGACGACCCGCCGTAGATCTCGAGTGCTTCTCCAATCGCGCCGATGGTTGCTTCGGCCCCGGTCAAACCTTTCCCAAATCCGACTTCACATGCTCCCGAGCGACGTAGCGCGGCAACGGCGCAGACCGGCAACCCTTCCGGTGTACCGTCTGCGCCGCCGCACGCCACGCGGCCTATGATGCCTGTTGCGGCATCTACCAGACCCACCGGGAGGCGTTCTATATCCTCGCGCGCGGTGCTGGCCGGGGCGGAACTCACCTAAGCCGAGGCGGACTGATTCAGGGCTCCGCGTGCGCCGTCGACAAGGGCCTTATGCGTGGCGGCAACCGCTTGAGCCTGGTGTTCAAACGCTTCCAGCACGGCCGCCGCTCGTTCCACGTCAATCAGCGTGGTCCAGCCGCCGCGATGGATGATCTGAAGAAACTCGGAATCGGAGGAAGAGGAAACCGCTGCTTTCAGATGCTTCGATGCTGCTTCATACCGGTTCGCCAACTGCTTAATTTTATCGGGTGTTACGTTTGGCATGTTACTACTCCTTCTGGCGGAATTCCGGCGAATGTCAACCGGAATAAGTGCCGTGGCCTACCTAATATCACCAACAAGGAACTAATACAAGGGGGGATAGTATAAATGAGCGCAGATTTAATAAAATATGAGTGTGGTTGGTGTCTTACCCCGCGATACGCTACAACAGATACAGGAAGCCATGAGAAAAGACCAGTCATTACGAGAACACGTTGTATTTCTGCTGAAGGGCGAAGGCGCTCACGTTGGTTTTGAAGGTACGTTCAAGGACATGCCCGCCAGTCTCCAGGGCAATCGTCCAACGGGCCTGCCGCACTCACCGTGGGAACTGCTCGAACATATGCGCATTGCCCAAGGGGACATCCTGGAATTCACGCGCGACCCCAAGCATGTGTCTCCCGCGTGGCCCTCGGGATATTGGCCCGCCTCGCCCGAGCCTACCGGTTCACATGCGTGGGGAAAGAGCGTGTCTGCTTTCGAGGCTGGTCTGAACGCGATGGTGGAGCTGGTGCGGGATGAATCGACGGACCTGCTTGCCCCTCTTTCACAAGACGCCGAAAAGACAGTCTTGCGGGAAGCGCTTTTGCTGGCCGATCACAACGCCTATCACTTGGGGCAATTGGTCTTGGTGCGCCGCTTGCTAGGCGCATGGGCGAGTTAGTCTACTTCGCGACATAGCCGCCGTCCACCATCAACTCGGCCGCCGTGACGAAACTCGATTCATCCGACGCCAGAAACAGCACCGCATTCGCCACCTCGCGAGCCTCGCCCACGCGGTTGAGCATATGCAGCGGCGCTTGCCGGGCGGACCATTGCTCCTTGGTTTCGCCCATCCGCGTCCACTCCCGCTCCGTAGCCGTGGTGTAAATACAGCCGGGGCAGACGCTGTTTACGCGGATCTTGAATAGGGCCAAGTCGAGCGCCATGCAGCGCGTCATCGTCAGCACCGCGCCTTTGCTCGAGTTGTAGGTCGCAAAATTGGGCTGCGCGATGATGCCGCTCATCGACGCGATGTTCACAATAGCCCCGCTGCCGCGCTTCTTGAGATGCGGAATGGCGTGCTTCGACACCAGCGCCGTGCCGATCACATTCACTCCCAGTACGCGCCGCCACTGCTCCGGCGTAGCATCTTCCACCCCAAAAGTGGTGAAGTCAGCGGCGTTGTTCACAACGATATCGATGCCGCCAAATTCGGTGACTGCCAGTTCACTGATCGCGCGCGCCTGGGCTTCATCCGAGATATCGGCCGCGATCGCCACCGCCCGGCCGCCCAATTCCGTGATCCGGTCGGCCACCGATTGCGCCCCGGCCGCATTCAGGTCGGCTAAAACCACGGCGGCGCCTTCCTCGGCGAAACGAACAGCGATCGCTTCTCCGATTCCGGCGCCGGCGCCTGTCACAATTGCTACTTTGTTCGAAAGCCTCATATCAGCTTTCGATCATATTACGAACCTAAGAAGGCTTGGCGACTGGTGTCGGACCCAGCTCGCGGCTGGAGATCACGCGATCGATCATGCCGTATTCCACGCCTTGCTCCGGGCTCATGATATAGTCGCGATCCACATCGCGGGAAACACGCTCCACCGGCTGTCCAGTGGAATCGGCCAGCATCTTATTCAGCACCTCGCGCATGCGCAGAATTTCCTTCGCGTAGATATCGATATCCGCCGCCTGCCCGGCCAGGCCCTGCATGCTGGGTTGGTGGATCATGATGCGCGAATTGGGAAGGCTGAAGCGCTTGCCCTTGGCGCCGGCCGCCAGCAGAACCGCCGCCATGGAAGCGGCTTGTCCCACGCAGATGGTAATAATATCCGGCCGCACGAAGGACATGGTGTCCAGAATCGCCAACCCGGCCGTGATAGAGCCGCCCGGGGAGTTGATGTAAATGGAAATGTCGCGCTCCGGGTCTTCCGCTTCCAGGAAGAGCAGTTGCGCGATCACCAAGTTCGCAACCTGGTCGTCAATCGGCGTCCCCAAAAAGATAATGTTTTCCTTCAGCAGGCGAGAGTAAATGTCATACGCGCGCTCGCCACGCGACGTCTGTTCCACAACCATCGGAACTAACACAGATTTGATTTGATCCTTTCAGGAATTAGATGTTCCCCATGGGGTCTCAGACTCGCGCCCCCCCAAATCCCATCATACGCGACGATTTATTGAACGGGCGCGAGAGGGATTTCGAAGTAGAGCAACTCGTGTCCCGAAGCCGCATCGGTCAGGCCGCTCAGGTAGAGCGTCGAGCCGGAACGATGCCCGGTCTGGAAATAGAAGAAGCCGCTGGCGGAATCGCCCGGCGGAATCATTTTGGCCGAGAAAGCCCGTCCCTCGATCTGCCATTCGGCGAGCGGGCTTTGCTTGGATTTGCCCACGCCAGGCAAACCCGGAATGGGGGCTGGGTTCGCGCGCGGCTGCCGAACGCCGTGGATGTATTTCAACTCGCCTGCGGGCGTGGCTTCCACGCGCCCGTGCCCCGGCATGGTGTATTCCACGTCCAGGCGTTCGGCCCGAATGGCCTTCGAGCTGTGGTTCTCAATCACCACCAGAATCGGCAGCACCCCGTAGTCGTAGGGGTTGTGTTTGCCGAACGCTTCCTTCACTTTATCCCCCGTCTCGTAAACGTCGGCGGCAATGGTGACCCCTTCGCTGGTTTGCTTGTAGGTGTAGCTGGAAGCGGGCCCAATGGCCAGGGTGTCGTGATCCTTATCGGCTCCGAGGGCTATACTCACGAGGGAAAACACGAGCAGAAACTTGTCGAAACGAATCATATACGCTGGTTACCGCCTCGTTCTGGCCCTGCTTGCGCCGATGGTCCTATTTTACGCGGTCTTCCGTGTCATCCGGAACCACGCATATGCGGGGACGCTTGGGGAGCGGCTGGGGTTTCTGCCGCCTGGTTTTCAACAATCGAGTGGCGGCGCGATTTGGGTGCACGCGGTTTCCGTCGGGGAGGTCATGACCGCCGCAACCCTCATGCCCAGGCTGCGAGCATTGAATGCGCCGATTTTCGTTTCGGCCACCACGCTGGCGGGCTACGCGGCGGCGCGCAAGCGGCTGGCTGCGGAAACCACGGGCTGCTTCTATGCGCCCGTCGATTTTGCCCATGTCATCCGCCGCGTCCTGAATCATATTCAGCCGGCTCTTGTGATTGTGTTCGAGACCGAGATCTGGCCCAACCTGTTTCGGGAAGCCAAACGCGCGGGGTGCGGGCTGATGATCGGCAACGGGCGCATTTCAGATCGGGCTTTTCCGGCCTATCAAAAGCGGCGTTGGTTCTTTCAGCATGTCCTGACCTGGCCGGATGTCATCCTGGCGCAGGACGACGGCATGCGCCAGCGCTTCCTCGCGGCGGGCGCGGACCCCGAACGCGTCCTGGTGGCGGGCAACCTGAAGTATGACTTCGAGCCGCGCGAAGTGGATGCAAAATCGCCCGCTGCGGAATGGGCGCGCGGCGGCGCGGGTCCGCTGTGGATTGCGGCCAGTACAACCGCGGACGATTCCGTCGATGAAGATGACGTGGTGCTCGACGCCTTCGCCGGCCTCGACGGCTGGCGATTGATCCTCGCGCCCAGGAAGCCCGAACGGTTCGACGTAGTTGCTCGCAAGCTCGAAGCGCGCGGCATCCCCTATTGGCGCAGCACCAGTGGAAGCTTTTCGGGAAACGTCTTGCTGCTGGATACGATTGGTGAACTCGCTTCGCTCTTCGCCCTCGCGGATGTAGTGTTCATGGGGGGCTCGCTCACCACGACGGGCGGCCATAATTTCCTGGAGCCGGCCTTCGCCGGCAAGCCCGTTGTTGTCGGGCCGCACCTCGAGAATTTCCGCAAAATCGCAGAAGAGTTCCGGGCGCGCGAGGCCTTTATTGAAATTCGAACCGGGACGGAGCTGCGCAGCGCGCTGATTCGGGCGAGGGAAGACCAGGTCATCGGCGGCCGCGCGCGCGCCTGCGCCATCGCCAGGCGAGGCGCAGTGGAGGTGACGGCGAAGCATGCGGTCCAGCTCTATGAAGAGGCTTTGTTCTGCCGCCGCAGGCCGTTCCTCATTCGGTGGTTGCTCAGGCCATTGACCGCGCTGTGGGCCGCCGGCTCGCGCGTGCGGACGTCCCGGCAATTGCGTAAGTGCCGCCATTTGCATGTCCCCGTGATCAGCATCGGGAACATCACGGCCGGCGGCACGGGAAAGACTCCATTCGCCTTGGAACTCGCTCGCCACTACCGCCAGCAGGGCCTGGAACCCGTGGTGCTCACCCGCGGGCACGGGCGCATTTCACCGCACAGCGAACTCATCGTCCGGCGCGGCGGAGCCGCCACCGTATGGCACACCGGCGATGAGCCGCAGATTGTTCTGCGATCTGGAATGGCGGGCATCGGGATTGGGCTCGACCGCTACCGCGCCGGGTTGCAGGCGGAGCAGTCGCTGAACCCCGACGTATTCTTGCTGGATGATGGCTTCACCCACCGCCGCCTCGCGCGGAATGTGGACGTCTTGTTGATCGATTCCCTCGACCCCATCGGCGGCGGCGAGCTGATTCCTCTGGGCAGACTGCGCGAACCACTCGAAGCGCTCGGTCGCGCGGATGTATTCGTGCTCACCAGATGCGATTTTTCGCGCGACTATCGCGGCATTGAGAACGCCCTCCGCAAGTGGAATACCCACGCGCCGGTGTTCCGGTCGCGGCTCGTCGAGCGCGGATGGGTTTCGGCCTTCGGTAATGGGAAGCAGAACGCTCCGGAGCGCGTCGTGGCTTTCTGTGGGCTCGGCAATGCCGATTCGTTCTGGAAGAGCCTGCGCGAACTGGGCCTGCAGCCGCTGGATAAATTATCATTCGGCGACCATCACCAGTACTCCCCGCGCGAATTGACTGACCTCGCGCGCTATGCCGAATGCCTGCGCGCCACTGCGCTTGTGACCACGGAAAAGGATGTCGTGAACTTCCCGGTGGGTTGCGAGGCGATCTTCACCCAGATGCCCGTGTTGTGGCTGCGCGTGGGCGTGGAGGTGGAGAATGAGACTGAGTTTTTCAAGCACCTTCTCGGCTCTGTCGAGAATTCAAACGTAACTCGTCGATGACCACCCCCGCTGAAGAGCGCCGAAGGCATGCGGCTCGGCGGCCGGATGATTGGCGACCGCTTCGTTGAAGACGCCTACGTTTACGGGATTTCCTAGCTCACGTATTCCAGCACCAGCAGCGTCAGGTCGTCCGTCTGTTCCCGGCCCGCCGTGAAGTCTTCCACAGCATCCAGAATGGCTTGATGAAGCTGTGCGCACGGGCAATCCGCATGAGCCGCAATCACTTCCTTGAGGCGCCGCTTGCCGAAGAATTCGCCAGCGGGATCTTGCGCATCCGTTAAGCCGTCGCTGTAAATCACGACCCGGTCCCCGGATTCGAGAAAGCAATGTCCCGTATGGAAGGCTGCATCATCCACCAGGCCGACGGCGGATGACGCGTCGTCCAGCGTATCCGGCGCACCGTTGAGAGGCACCAGAAATGGCGCGCAATGGCCCGCGTTGACGTAGTGAAAGTTGCCGTGCTTGTCGATGAGCGCGCAGAGCACGGTGGCATGCTTCTGGCCGCGTTCCTTGAAAAAGGCGTGCAGCCGCTCCACCGTGTGGCGCAGGGATTCGGGGCGCGTGTCGATCCCCAGAAATGCCCCTTGCAGCAGTGACGCGCCGAGAGCGGCGCTGACCCCTTTGCCGGCGACATCCGCCACAACAGCGGCCCAGTAATCCGCAGCCACGCGGAACACATCGTAGTAATCCCCACCCACTTCGCGCGATGGCATGCTGTAGCCGGCGGCCCGCAGCCAGCCCGTGTCCGGCAGCGTGGCGGGAAGCAGGCTTTGTTGGATATTGCGGGCCAGCGAGAGTTCCTCGTGAACCACCTGCCGCGCGCGATCCTGCTCCAGCAGGCGCGCATTTTCAAGAACGGTCGAAGCCTCAATGGCCAGCGTTTCCAGAAGCTCCTGATTCCCGGACGCGAGGTCGCGCGCTTCGATGCGCGAGTCGAGATAGAGCACGCCTATCGTTTCGAGCGGCGACGTCTGCAGTCGCACCAGGGGGATGCAGACCACACTCCTCAATTCGAGCGCAAAGACACTGCGCGAGGGCGACTCACGCTCCGGATCGAACTGCATCGAGAAGGTTTGGGGCCGGTGCTCAAGCTCCTGGAGGATCAGGTTGCGCGGCACCGCGAGATCCTCCTCGGGAAGCGGACCGGATTTACTGCGCGCGGAGTGTACCTCAAGCGAGTCGTCCTTTTTCAGCAGCAGGAATCCCCGTTCGGCGTGCGTCAGCGAAAGCGCGGCATCCAGGACGGCATTGAGAATGGCATCGATCGAGAAGGAGGTTTGAAGCGCGCGAGCCACTTCGAGAACGGCGCGCAGACGCGGCAGGTTTCCGTTGGTGGTGGAACCGCGGTCGCCCACGTCGGTTGTCCCGAACTGATCGGCAATCTCCACGAACCGGCTGCCCGGGCGTTCGAAGACCAGCGAAACCGAATCGGGGAAACCGAACTCCACGCGGTCGCCATCCTGCAGTGCCTTGCGGTCGATGCGGTCGCCATTCACGAACACGCCGTGGCGGCTCTGCAGATCTTCCAGGACGTACTCGCCTTCTTCGATGTTGAGGCGCGCGTGGTGGCGCGACGCTCGTGCATCGCGCAGCAGCAGATGATTGCCGGCTTGCCTGCCGAGTGTGAAAGGAAACTCCTGCACCTGCTGCCGCGAACGGTTGCCTTCCGGGTCGGTGACCATGAAGGCGGGCGTGCGCGTGATTTCCAGCGAGGCCATTACATAAAGTAACAGCCTTAGACCGTCATGTTAGACAGTCATGGTCTGGTACGCCTGCGCCAGCGATTTCATCGGATCTTTTGAAACCGGGATGAACTCGTGTGCCACGAAGCCCTGGAAGCCGGTGTCCGCGATCGCGCGGGCTACCGCGTGCCAGTCCAGTTCCTGCGTATCGTCCAGCTCATGGCGTCCCGGCACTCCCCCGGTGTGGAAGTGCGCGATGCGGGTGATATTGCCGCGGATCGTGCGGATGATATCGCCTTCCATGATCTGCATATGATAAATGTCGTAAAGCAGCTTCACGCGCGGTGAATTCACCTGGTCGATCACCTGCGCGCCCCAGGCCGTGTGGTCGCACATGTAGTCGTGGTGGTCGATCTTGCTGTTGAGCAGTTCGAGGCAAATCGTCACGTTCTTCTCCTCGGCCATTTTCTTGACCTTGTTGAGACCGGTGACGCAATTGGTCAAGCCTTCCACATCCGACATGCCTTCCCGGTTGCCGGAGAACGTGATCACGTTGGGCAGTTTGGCGGCGGAAGCCAGGTTCACGTTCACTTCCATTTCCTTCACCAGCGCGTCGTGGTTTTCCAGGCGGTTCCACGCCTTGGCGATGGTCCCCGCGCCGGGTTGCGCCATCGCGGGAACCAGGCCGTAGCTCTGCACGATGGGCCATTCGTCCTTACCCACCAGATCGATCCCCTTGAGGCCGATGGCCTTGGCGTTCTTACAAAGGTCTTCGAGCGACATGGCGCGATAGCACCAGCGCGCGACCGATTGATTGAGGCGTCCCTCAACCTTGACGGGCGGAGTATCGCCCAGAGCGAGTGGAGAAGCGATCGCGGCGGAAGCGGCGGTCTGGAGAATTTGGCGTCGAGAGATCACGCTCGGTATTCTATAACGGCTTGGGAATAAACTGAAAGGCGAGATGATGAAAAAGCGAATTTTGCTGGCAGTCGGATTCAGCGCCGCCGCGGCAATGGCGGCCACCGCGGTGAGTGTTTTCAACGACTACCGGACGTTGAGTCCCGGCACATGGCACCACATCACGGTAGCGGATTTGCCGCAGCCGTATGCCACCAAATCCTCCGGGAACGGCGCGCACATCGTGGAGCGGCCGGCCGGAGCCATGCCGCGGGTGATGCCCGGTTTCCAGGTTGAGCAGTATGTCACCGGTCTTCATGAGCCGCGCGAGATCCGCACCGCGCCGAATGGGGACGTGTTCCTCGCCGAGAGCGGGCCCGGAAATTTGAAGGTGCTGCGCGTGGTGAACGGCAAACCGCAAATGGCTCTTTTCACGGATGGTTTGAAGCAGCCCTTCGGAATCGCTTTCTATCCGCTGGGTCCGAATCCGCAGTATCTGTACGTGGGAAACACGGATTCGGTTTGGAGATATCCTTACAAGAACGGCGACCTGAAGGCCAGCGGGCCGAAGGAAGTGGTGATCGACGCGCTTCCCGCGATGCGGAATCATGTGACGCGCGATCTGGCGTTTTCGCCCGATGGCAAGCGCCTCTTCGTCTCCGTGGGTTCAGCATCGAATGTGGACGACCCGGATACGCATCCCGCCGAATTTCACCGCGCCAACATTCTGGAATTCACCCCGGCCGGGAAATTCGTGAAGGTGTATGCATCGGGCATCCGGAATCCCGTCGGGATTGCGATTCAGCCGGAAACGGGCGAGTTGTGGTGTTCGGTGAATGAGCGGGATGAACTGGGCGACAACCTGGTTCCCGATTACATCACCCACGTGCAGGAAGGCGGATTTTACGGATGGCCCTGGTATTACATGGGGTCGAACCAAGACCCCCGCCACATGGGCACGCACCCGGAATTGAAGGGGCACGTGCTGGTGCCGGACATCCTGCTGCAGCCGCATTTCGCATCGCTGGAGATGTTGTTTTATGAAGGGTCCATGTTCCCGGCGGAGTATAAGGGTCAGATTTTCGCCGCGGAGCACGGCAGTTGGAATCGCGCGGAGCGCACAGGCTATGAGGTGATCCGGGCGAAGATCGTCGGCGGCAAAGCCACCGGAGAGTGGGAGGATTTCATGACCGGTTTCGTGACCACGGACGGCGATGTCTGGGGACGCCCCGTGGGCGTAGCCGTCATGCCGGATGGCTCGCTCCTCGTCAGCGATGATGGTTCCGGTTCGATTTGGCGCGTGAGCGTGAAAAAGTAAGGTGCGGGCAGCTTGCCGCCCGCGTTCCTTCACTCGATCCTTCCTTACTCGATTGCCACGGAAAGACTATTTGACGGCGTACTGGAGCAAGCGCTTTGCACCGTTAATGTCCAAGGCCCGGGGACGAGCAGCCCACCAAGTGAGGCATTGATCTGACCAGGGTCGAGGTCCCAATAGTAAAGGCCGTCACTTTCGGTGAACGCAACATCCTGGTATCCGGACCTCTGGAAGAGGAGCGTGTTCCCGCCCGATTGTGAGAATCCTTGACCCCAGACCAGGACGATACCGTTAGCCGAAGGCATCGCGCCGTAATTGCTGTCCGTCACTGCCGCCAGAACCGGCGCTATATCCTGCAGACAACCGGGCTTCGGGCTGGTCACCACTCCATGGATCAACTGCGGCCCGAAATGAGCCGGGGCGCCGCCCTGGAACTGTAATGTGATGTTCGAATACTCGATCGTCTTGCCTCCGGTAATCGATACGGATAATGTGGACGTCGCGAGTGGCGCCGGGCTGCCATCTTTCGTAATGCTCACCGGGCCGGTCAATTGCAGCCCTCCCGTTGCAATTGACGTCACCGTGCCACCCTGGATCGTGATGTTGTGAGTGTGCTGCATGCGGGAGGTGGAGCCCGACGTAGTGTCAATATTTGAGCGATGGGTCCGTGGGAAACCGGTGTATCGGCATCGCCTCGCGTTTCTCCCAGCGCTGGACGGTGGTCACATCGCGGTTGAGGTATGCCGCGATCTCCTTCCACGAATTCAGCTTGCAGAAAATGCAGCCACACCGTTCGGCAAAGCCGTCCTTGAGATTGCTGTATACGGCCGCCGTTGCGTCACGATCATAGCGGATTGTCTGATCACCCAGCTGCATCTCTGTCATCCTGAGCGGGCGACTTACTGAGAAGACTTCCAGTCGGCGTTTCAAAGCCGAACTGCTTAGTATACTTCGCGTTCAGCCGTTGCCAGACGCCGAACTTCATCGCGTCCGGGCCGGCCATTCGACCAAAGGGACTTCCATTCAGAAGGTGATCCAGAACATCGAAACAAATGTGCCACCCGGCAGCGCCCATTGCGATGAAACGGCGGCCGATGTTCGTCCACAGCGTAAGGCGCGTCCCGCCGCCGCATTCTCGTGGTCACCCCAGTTGTACTCAAGCGCCCTGGGAGCGTCGGCGCGCGTTACTCTCGCTTCGGTAACATGCGGCGCGGGCGCTCCCGTCGGCCTCAAACGGAGCCCACTCACGCAGATGCGCCGGGTCGGTCGGCGCCTGCCAGATTACTTCCGGCGAGTGGCGCAGTTCTCCCACCAGAATGAGAGTCCACTTCTCGCCGTCCTTTTGGATCTGCGCCGTCAATAGCGGGCCAACTGGGTGATCTGAATCAGGTTGCCGCAGGTGTCGTTCAGCTTCGCAATGGTCGAGTAGGTCACGTCGGTGGGCGCCATCGTGAACTCGGCGCCGTGGGCCTTCATTCGCTCGAAGTCGCTCTTGACGTCGTCGGTGAAGAACATGGCCGCGGGCTGGCCCTGCTGAAGAATCGGCTGGTACGCCTTGGCCGCGGGGTTGTCATTCAGCGCCAGTTGCAGCTCAGTGCCGTCCGGCTCCTTGGGCGAGGCCACGGTCAGCCAGCGAAATGGGCCCTGACTGAAATCAGCCTTCTTGGCAAACCCAGTACCTCCGTATAGAAACGCACTGCCTTCTCCTGGTCATCTACGTATACGCTGGTGATTTTGATTTTCACTTCGTTTCTCCTTTGTCAAGGTGGCGGATCCATCCGGTCGAGGTGGCGTTCGAGAGCATCCACAGGGGCGGACCAGTACCGGCGGAACGGAGCCAGCCACGCATCCACCTCCTCCAGTGGTCCTGGCCTCAGTCGGTAGAGACGGCACTCGCCGGTCCGCAATGATCCCGAACACAGATTCCACTCCGCTAATATACTTCGCCGGGAATATGCCTGTTAAGGTATATTTGTCAGTCACCGACTTTTCAAAAAAT
>PLFE01000179.1 GCA_003136675.1 Bryobacterales bacterium | reverse complement strand
ATGCACACATTCAAAAAGCTGCCGATCAACAGACCGAATATCGCAGCCAGAATCACCTCAAGTAGCACTTAGCACTCCCTCGTAAAGTTCAAGCGTTTCGGTCACCATCCGGTCCACACTAAAATGCTCCGTCACCATCGCCCGCGCCTGCTTCCCCATCCTCCCCGCTTCTTCAGGTCGTCCCCGCAACCCGCGGATAGCGTCCGCAATCGCGTCCACACGGTTTGGGACGCGCATTCCCGTCTCTCCGTTGAGCACAAACTCTTTCAACCCTCCCACATCGCTCGCCACTACCGGAACACCCGCCGACATCGCCAGCAGCGCCGCCGAACCCAGTCCTTCGCTGTCTGTAATGTAGACCAGCAAGCTGGCTCCGCGCAGGTCTGCTTGGAGGTTGCGCGACAGCAACGCCTCCGTCCCCACGAGTCGCACCGCCTCCACCGCCAGTTCGCTTCCCTTCCGCTTATCGGCGGATCGCGGAATCACGACCGGACCTTCCGCGTCCCAACTGTCCGGAAGCAGAGGAACCCCATCGTAAACCACGCGGATCTTCGCCTCCGGCACCCCCGCTTTCTTCAATTCAACCGCAACCCCGAGAGAGACCGCCGCAAATACATCGGCCCGCCCGTATTTCCAGCGCGACCACGGATCGCGCCCCACCGGAAATACCACCCGCCGCGACACCACCAGCGGTTTCCGGCAGAGGATCGCTGCGAACAGATGGGTGCGCGCGTCGTGGGCATGCACCAGGTGCGCGTTCCCGCTCATGCCGCGCAGCGTGTCGATCGACAATACATCCGCGTTGAACCGCTCCCGCAGCGCGGTGACGAGCAGCGGACTCCCTCTTCGCGCCAGCAGCACCACCCCGTGCCCGCGCTCGCGCAGACCGCGCATCAGACGGATCACCTGCAACTGACCGCCCCGCATTTCACGGCCATGATCGAGATGCAGGATATTCATCCGCGATAAGCCTTGGCATACTTCAAGAACGTATAGAGCGCGGCCATCCACGCAATGCTCAATCCTTCCGGGCCGTCCAGAAAGCCGCGCTGAACGAAATAGGTTCGCACGAAAGTCCACGCCGGGTCCACCAGCAACCGCCGCATCGTCACCTTCTGTTGCTGCACCACCAGTTCCTCTGCGGCCAGAGTGGTGTACCGGTCGAGGGTCTTCAAATGCTGCGAAAGCGACGCGCAGGTGAAGTGCAGCAGATCCGACTCCAGGTGGCCCGCGTCTCCCGCCATCCTCACGCTTTCATGCACGTAATCACCCACCCACATGGATTTGTCCCGGCGGTACAGGCGCAGCTTTCGGTCCGGGTACCAGCCGCTGTGCAGAATCCAGCGGCCGCAGTATTGGGCCAGCCGTGGCATCGTATAACCGTCAAACCGGGGACCCACTTTCTTGATCCCCCAGATCTCGGCCTCCAGCGCCTCGCTGAGCGCCTCATCGGCATCGATCGACAGAATCCAATCGTGCAGCGCCTGCTCCGCAGCGAAGTTCTTTTGCCGCGCGTACCCGCGCCAGCCGGTCTCGATCACGCGCGCCCCCAACTTCTCCGCCAGTTCCCGCGTCCGGTCCACCGACCCGCTATCCACCACCAGGATCTCGTCGCAGCAGCGCAGGCTCTCAATCGCGCGAGCGATGTTGCCCTCCTCGTTCAAGGTGACGATGGTTGCCGAGATTTTCACTGGAAGAATTTGGGGCGCAGCTTTTTTTGTTAGACGCCCCTTGCGACTACAGATTAGCAGCCGCGCGGGTCGAATGGAGAGCACCCCTCTTCGCAAGTTGTTGTGGTCTTCCGCACGCCTGAGGCGCTTTTGATGGCAAGCGGCGTGCTGTTCCGTTATCCGTACCGGCGTCAGGACCGATCAGCCGGACGGAGGATCTCATGGATGTGAATCGACTCAACGGAATCTACCGGACCGTCTTTCCGCGACGGGCTTACCTAGCCCTCGCGACGCTCATTCTCGGCGGTGTAGCGCTCGCCCAGACCCAACCCGACAACACCAAAATGAATAAGGGTGACGGAGACGCCACTCCGGTGACAGCGGATCAGCAGAAAATGAACAAATCGGATCGCACGTTGACACAGAGTATTCGCAAGGCGGTCATCGCCGACAAGTCGCTGTCCACGTACGCTCACAACATCAAGATCGTCAGTCAGAACGGGGCTGTCACCCTCAGAGGCCCCGTGCGTTCCGATGACGAGAGGAAAGCAGTGGTCGCGAAGGCTGTCGAGATAGCCGGCGGACAAGAAAAGGTCACTGACCAGCTGTCGGTGAAGAACAACTAGAAACACAAAGCACAACGCAAAGGAGCAACTTTATGGACAGCAAAAACAAGGCAGTGTTTGGTATTTATCCGACCGTGACTGAAGCCGAGTTGGCGGTTGATCGCATCATGGCGGCTGGGTTCTCCAGCGGCGACGTCTCCGTCCTGCTCCCCGACAACGAGAGCACGAGGGACTTTGCCCATCACAAAGACACCAAAGCTCCGGAAGGAACCGCTACCGGCGTTACTGCGGGAGGGGTGGTTGGGGGCACGCTTGGAGTTCTCGCCGGCATCGGTGCGCTTGCCATTCCGGGCCTGGGGCCATTTATCGCGGCAGGGCCGATCATGGCGGGGTTNNGTGTTTGGCGGGATTGGGCGTCGGCGGGGCCGTCGGCGGGCTAATCGGCGCCTTGGTCGGGATGGGCATTCCCGAGTACGAGGCGAAGCGGTACGAAGGACGGGTGAAGAGCGGTGGAATTCTCTTGTCCGTCCACTGTGACACCTCCGCGGAGATAGATCGCGCCAAGGAACTTCTCAAATCTACCGGCGCGGAAGATATTGCAACCTCAGGTGAAAGTACGCAGACCGCGAAAGGTCAAGCGTAAAAGGTTAAGTGTAAGATGATGCGCCACGAGCGGGGATGCGAATCACCGCTCGTGCCTTCTACCCAGCCTGATTCACAGGCACCACCGTAAAACACAAAATGAGCAGGATCAGCCCCACTGCCCCCAACTGCCAGCGCACCCCCCCGATCCCGGTTATATCGTAAATCTGCGGATGCCGGCGGGCAAAGAAAAACAGAATAATCGCCCACAGAAGCCATCCGAGCCAGAAGATTCCCATCGCGAGCAGCGCCACAATAACGATTCGCGTGACCCATTTATGGCGGTTCTCAAACAGCGCATAGATGATGTGGCCGCCATCGAGTTGGCCCGCCGGAAGCAGGTTGAGAGCCGTCGCGAAAATTCCCACCCATGCCGCCCGCGCCACCGGATGCAGATAAATGTCGTGCGCGCTGTAGCCCGGAAACACGGCTTGCTCGAGCGCCCGCAGAAGCAGCGGCGTTCCAAAGTGCAAACTTCCCGTTTCCGCAATTCCCGGAATCACCTTCGAGAGTGCGAGGCCCACGCCCGCGGCAGGCAGCAGAAAGATAAAACCCGCAATCGGCCCGGCAATGCCGATATCGAAAAGCTGTTTCCGCGAAAAAATCGGGGAGCGGATGCGGATGAAAGCGCCCATAGTGCCGGTAAACGTCGGCGCTGGCAGGAAAAACGGAAGCGACGCGTTGATCCCGTAGTAGAGACACGCCACGTAATGCCCGCATTCGTGGGCCATCAGGATGGTCAACAGCGTGAGCGAGAACGGTAGACCTTGCACCAGAATTTCGGGCTGGCGCCACCAGGCCCATAACGCGTCCAGATCACGCGCGGGTTCGAACGCAGGCAGATTGTGGTCGAAATTATAGGTAAATCGCGCACCAACGGCCGACGTCGAAATCAAAGTCGCCAGAAAGAGCAGAACATGCAGCCAGATACGGTTCGTGCGTAACGACTCCACCGCCGCCGCGCGGCTGAAATCGAGACGCGTCGGCCACAGCGGCTCGCGGCTGTCCTGATATTCGGGCGTTTCCGGAAAAGACACGCTTAGTGCAGCGTCTGCAATTCTTTCCCGGGCTTGAAGCGCACCGCCTTGCCCGGTGGAATGGAAACCTCCGCGCCCGTGCGCGGATTGCGGCCAATGCCCGTTTTGCGAGGCTTCACGTTGAACACGCCGAATCCGCGCAATTCGATCCGGTCGCCGTGCTCCAGCGCTTGCTTCATCTTTTCAAATACCGTCTCGACGGCCATCTCGGCCTTGGTCTTCGTAATGCCGGTCTTGTTGACCACCTCGTTGATGATATCCAGCTTGATCAATTTTGCGGCCTCCGGAGAATAAGCGGGTCAACTTGATGATAGAGTTGCAGTTAGCTCGATGTCAAGCAAGGAGGTTTCAGATGAATCGCCGGTATTTCCTAATGGGCGCCGCCACTGCCGCCGCTGGAGCGGTTACGCGCGGCGTCGCCAGCCCCAACGACACGATCCGGATCGCCTGCGTGGGAGTGCGCGGGCAGGGCAACCAACACATCAAAGAGTATTCCAAAATGTCCAATGTCGAGATCGCCGCCATTTGCGATATCGATGAAAGCGTCCTGAACAAACGTCTGGGCGAGGTGGAAGCGTCGGGACACAAGCGTCCCGCCGGTTACAGCGATCTGCGCAAGGTTTTGGAAGACAAGAACATTGACGCCATCTCGATCGCGACGCCCAACCACAGCCACACCATGCAAGCCATCTGGGCCTGCCAGGCGGGCAAGGATGTTTATTGCGAAAAGCCCTGCTCGCACAACATGTTCGAGACGCGGCAGATTGTGGCCGCGGCCAAAAAGTACGACCGCATCGTCCAGCACGGGACCAACAGCCGTTCCAGCCCCGCGCTGCGGGAAGCCATGGTCAAGCTGCGCGAAGGCGTCATCGGGGATGTATACATGGCTCGCGCGCTCTGCTTCAAATGGCGCGACACCATTGGTCGCAAGCCCGTGGAGCCGGTTCCCGCCGGCGTTGACTACAACCTCTGGCTGGGTCCCGCGCCCCTCCACGCATTTACGCAGAACCGCTTCCATTACAACTGGCACTGGTTCTGGGACTACGGCAATGGCGACCTGGGCAACCAGGGCATTCATGAGATGGACGTCGCCCGCTGGGGCCTGAACGTTCAGCATCCCACCAAGGTAAGCGCCATCGGCGGACATTTCATGTTCGATGACGACCAGGAAACTCCCAACACGCTGAATGTGGCCTACGAGTTTCACGAGGGCGGAAAGGCTCGGATGATGGAGTTCGAAGTGCGCCACTGGATGACGAACAACGAAGCCGGCATCGGCAAGCACGGGAGAGACGATCCCAATACCATCGGTAACCTGTTTTACGGCAGCCAGGGTTACATGGCAATAGACGGCTACGGGACCTACAAAACGTACCTCGGCAAGAAGAATGAGCCTGGCCCGAGCGGCAACGAGCCCGGCAACAACTGGGCCAACTTCATTGACGTGCTGCGCACTCGTGACCGCTCGAAGCAGAACGCTCCTATCGAGGAAGGCGCGCTATCGGTGCAACTGGTGCATCTGGCGAATATCAGTTACCGCACGGGTCGGACGTTGCAGTTCGACGCGGACAACTTCCAGGTAACCGGTGACGAACAAGCCAACGCGATGTTCACGCGGAATTACCGTGCGCCGTTTGTAGTGCCGACGATCACTGGGTAAGGAGCGTCGCTCTACCCCAAAAACGCTCTACCCCAAAACGCTGAACCCCGTGCTTGTCGAAATCGGAACAAGCGCCGGCGCCGTCGTTGTCGAAGACAGCGATGTGGTGGTGGGCGGCGTCGATAATCCCAGCGACGCCAGTGTCGCGTTACTCAAATCGACCGAATCCGGCGTCGGAGCCGGGGTGCCCGCCGTCGATAGCGTCGAGGGCTGCCCGAATAGCGTCTCCTCCTCGTTCAATTGCGACGTTAAGGACGCGATCTGGTTCAGCTGCGCGGGGGTGCTGTTGGCGCTCAAAGCCTGAGTCATGGAAGAGGGGATGAGCGAGACCGACGAAAGGATCTGTAAAGAACTCGGAGAAATCGACATATTTTGCCTTCCGTGGAGCTTATCGGCAGTTCCAGCGGATTTTAGAGTGCCGCGCTATCTCCCAAACTGATCGGGCCACTACAGTTTTGTCCCGGAAAGCTCGATAGACAAACCATGGCTGCCCCAGCAGCGCCCTCGAAAAAACGACTCTCCCCGTCCTCCTGGCTCTTCGTGAGCCTGACGTGTGCCGCTGGCGTTATCCTCCCCCTCGTGCTGATCCGCGACTGGCGCGTTCCGCTCACCTGGGGCTTCATCGCGTACTTCGCCCTGGCTCTGATGGCCAGCCAGTGGAAGGTCAGGATTCCGGGAATGAACGGGGCACAGACTGTCTTGCTGTTCGCCCTCGTATTCGGCATTGCCGAGATGTCTCCCGTCATCACTCTTGTCGTCGCGCTGGTCGCCACCTTCGTCCAGTGCGTGTGGAAAGCAAGGACGCGCCCCACGCCCGTTCAGATCGCGTTCAATGTCGCTGTCGCTGCCCTGTCTGTCTCTCTATGCTCGTACGTGTATCGCCTGCCTGCATTACGGCAAACGGGCCTCGATCCCGCGTTCATCCTGATGATTACGGCTTCGCTGCTGTGGATTCTGAATACCGCCCCGATCGCGGGGATCATCGCACTGTCCGAAGGGGACCGGTTCCTCAAGGTCTGGCGCGGCGCCTTTTTCTGGAATTGGCCTTTCTATTTACTGGGCGCGGTACTCACCGAAGTAGCGGAGTTCACGGCCCGCCGTTTTGGATGGCACGCCGCCATCCTGCTTTCTCCGGTCCTTTACGTCGCGTTCCGCGGATACCGGGTTTTCATCGGCCGGATGGAGGACGAGAAGCGTCACTCCGAAGAACTCACCGGGCTTCACCTGCGAACTATTGAAGCACTGGCTCTCGCGATCGAGGCCAAAGACCAGACCACCGCCAATCACCTGGCCCGCGTGCAGACCTACGCGCTTGCCGTGGGTGAGGAAATCGGCATGAGCCGTGAACAGTTGGACGCCTTGCGCGCCGCGTCCTTTTTGCACGACATTGGCAAACTCGCGGTCCCGGAATACATCATTTCGAAGCCCGGCAAACTCACTCCGGAAGAGTTCGAAAAGATGAAAATTCATCCAGCCGTTGGTGCGGAAATTCTGGAGCGCGTTCAGTTCCCGTATCCGGTTACGCCCATGGTCCGCTCGCATCACGAGAAGTGGGACGGCCGCGGCTACCCGGACGGCCTGAAGGGTGAAGCAATCCCGCTCGGAGCACGCATCCTGGCCGCTGTCGATTGCCTCGACGCCCTGGCGTCCGACCGGCAGTATCGTAAGGCTCTGCCGCTCGATGACGCCATGGCTCAGGTGGCAGCCGAAGCGGGCACCAGTTTCGACCCGAAAGTCGTGGCAATTCTGAAGAGGCGCTATAAAGAACTGGAACAGCGCGCTCGAGCCGGAAGCGAGGAACGCCCCGGGCTTTCGGTCGGCGTGCCCGTCTCGGCCGGCGATGCCCCCGACGCGGGCTTCGAAGTGTCAGCGGAAAAACGGCATGCTGATGTCGACACGAAATCCATCGGTTTCATCGCGGCGATCGCGGCCGCCCGGCAAGAGATGCAAGATCTTTTTGAGATCTGCCAGGATCTGGGGGCTTCCCTGAGCCTCCAGGACACCTTATCGGTATTCGACGCTCGCCTCAAGCATTTGGTCTCCTTCGACTGTCTGGCCTTATACCTTACCAGCAACTTCCTCCTCGCGCCGGAATATGTCCGCGGCGAGAACTCGCGCTTATTCTCCTCGCTCCAAATCCCCTTCGGAAGCGGCCTGTCCGGATGGGTGGCCGAAAACTCGAAATCCATTGTGAACGGAAACCCCGCGGTCGAGCCCGGCTATTTGGATGATGCGACGAAGTTCACAACGATGCGGTCGGCCCTTTCCGTACCTCTTCGCGACAGCGGGAATGTGATCGCCGTATTGACTCTCTACAGCGCTGAACGCGAAGCTTTCTCGCAGGATAACCTGCGCGTTCTGCTTTCGATCGAGGAGAAACTGGCGCGCGCGATCTCCGCTTCGTTGCGGCTGCGGCAAGCTGAGAATACATCGCTCATCGACCCGCTCACCGGCCTGTCCAACGCGCGAGCCTTACTCCTGCATCTGGATGCGGAACTGGCTCGCTGCTCCCGCAATGGCGTCGACCTAACCGTGGTGGTTGCCAACCTTGACGGTTTCGCCAGAATCAACAGCAGACTCGGCCATCCCTCGGGGAATGAAGTCCTCAAAAAGGTGGCCGCGCGATTGAAGGAGTGTTCCCGGCCCTATGACTTTGTCGCAAGGATGGGTGGCGACCATTTTGCCGTTGTTGTGCCGGAACTGAGCGCGGTAAGTGTGGAGCGCCGTGTTGCGGAGCTTCAGGCTGCCGTCGAGCAGATTCATCTCGGCCCGGGGCTTTGGCTCACTTTGAGTACGGGCGTGAGCACTTCGAGCGCGGATGGCGAGGTCGCCGAGCCGCTCCTCTCCATTGCGGAGGAGCGCCTTCACGCAGCCCGCGAATCCCGGGGCCTGACGCCGCGGAGTTGCCTTGTTGCCTAAGCTTGTTGGCAAGAGCGTGTCGGCTAAAGGAAATTAGGGTGGGCTCCGATAGAACAAGTGTGTTCGGAACTCAGGCCTCTTTGATGCAAACCGTCGCCATCCATGCCATCCATCGGATCCTCAACATGATTGTCGTCATCATTGCAGTGGGAATCTCGGGAGCGGCATTGATGCGCTATGCGCCGGGCTTCGACGCCGATGAGCATGACCTCGATGCGCGGCTGAGCGCGGAAACCAAGTCCCGTTTCCGGGCAGCGCGGCGGCAGGATGCGAATCTACCCCAGTTCCTCTGGAAATTTGCGCGGAAAGTTTCACACGGCGATTGGGGATTCTCCGTAACGCTGAATCGCCCCGTGCGGGAACTCATCACCGAGCGCGGATCGGTAACCGCGAAAGAACTGGGCGGCGGTCTGTTCGGCGCCGCTTCCGCCGGCCTTGCGCTCGCTTTCCTCGTTTATGCGTCGGGCAGCGCCGCGCTTCAAACGATCGCGTCTTCCATGAGCGCGCTTCTCCTTTGCATCCCCGCGGCCCTGCTGGGTTACGTCGCGCTCTGGCTCCGGCTTCCGTCGGGGGTGATCTTGGGGGCTACGCTTCTCCCTCATCTTTTCCAGTACGCGGTGAATCTACTCGAATCAATGCGACACCGGCCGCATTTGCTGGCGGCGCGATGCCGCGGTGTAAATCCGTGGAGAATCCGCGTTGCCTACGCTCTGGCGCCCTGTCTTCCCGAATGGCTGGCCAGTCTCGGCGCGTGCGCAAGCCTCGGTTTCAGCCTGGCGATTCCCATCGAGTATGCGTCCGGCACGCCCGGCCTCGGGCAACTGGCCTGGCAGGCGGCGTCGTCGCGTGACTTCCCTACCCTTTTTGTCCTCACTCTGCTGAGTGCGGCTTTCGTGATGGTGTGCGGCACCGGTGCGGACATGGTCTCCGCGCGGAATGGGGAAAACCCGCATGCCCAATAAACGCCTTTTCCGTCACTTAGCCAAAGCACTGCTGGCTCTGATCGTCCTGGTCGGCCTATGCGCCCCGCTGATTGCTCCCCGCGGTTTCGCTGAAATGTCTCGCGATGAGGCGCTCGCCGGTCCGTCGAAGGCACACCCGCTGGGCACGGACGAAGAAGGCCGCGACCGGCTCTCCCGGCTCATCTACGGCATTCGGATTTCGTTGATTCTTGCGCCCCTGGCGGCTGTTCTCGCAACGCTGATCGCAGCCCTGCTCGGCTCGCTCGCCGCCCGCGGAGGCGGCCTTCTGGAAAAAGTCTTCCTGGTATTCTCCGACGCTCTTCTCTGCATCCCCTGGATGTTCCTGCTCATTTCAGTTCGAGCGCTACTTCCCCTGAACGCCGATGTCGGGGTTTCTGTCTCGATCACATTCCTCCTGCTCGCGTCGCTCGGTTGGGCAGGCGCCGCGCGAGTGGTTCGGGTGCGTGTCAGGTCTCTGCTCCGTCGCGAGGACCAACTCTGGCGAAGGGCCAGCGGTATTGGAGAAACGAGATCCCTGCTCATTCACCTGGCCCCGAATCTCTGGCCCGTTTTGAAGACGCAGTTCTGGCTGGCCGTTCCGGCGTTCATCCTCAGCGAATCCAACCTCTCCATGATCGGGCTAGGCGTCTCCGAACCGCTTCCATCGCTGGGTAACCTGATACACGAGTTGGAAAACGTGGGCGCGGTGCGGGATGCCCCGTGGCTGCTCGCTCCGCTAGGCGTACTCGTTTTCGTGCTGTTGCTCGTACACGCCGCCACCAGTCGGGAAAGGACGCAAACCGCATGAACGGCACAGCCCTGAAAACCCGGGTCGCCCTCGCATCCCTTTGGACCATCCTCGCGCTCGGCGCGACAGCCTCGGAGCTGCGCTTCTGCGTTCGCTCCGAACCGCGCACATTCGATCCGCTGCTGGTCGATGATTCCTCCTCCGAGACCATCCGTTACCTCACCGGCGCTCCGTTGATTCGTCTCGACCGTTCGACGCAAAAACCGGTCGCCGCGCTCGCGTCTGCCTGGCGCATCAGCGAAGGGGGACGCAGAATCGACTTCGATCTTCGCCCTGGGGTCTCGTTCTCGGACGGGTCCCCGTTCGGGCCGGACGATGTGATCTACACCTTGCACCGGCTACTCGACCCCAACACTCACTCGCCGCTCGCGGACAGTTTCCCCACCGGCGGAAAGGCGGTCGAAGCGCGCGCCGTTTCGCCGCACTCCGTCATGATCCGCTTCCCCGCTCCCATCGCAGACCTCGCCGCTCTTTTTGACCAGGTCGCCATCCAGTCCCGAACCAGGCCGGATGCGGTTCTCGGCCCATTCGTCATCGGCGAACACCACCCCGGCATTTACATGCTGCTGCGCCGCAACGCTCACTATTGGAAGAAAGACGCGCAAGGGAGACAGCTTCCTTATCTCGATTCTGTTCGCGTCACGATTCAACCCAACCGCGAAGCGGAGGCGCTCTCGCTCCAGCGCGGCGAAGTCGATTTCATCCAGAACATCGACCCCGAAATCTACGACCGCCTCTCGAAAACACCCGACATGCCGATCGTTTTTCACGACGCTGGCCCCTCGCTTGATTCCGAGCAGTTCTGGTTCAACCAGTCTCCATCCGCACCGCTATCCGCCACCCGAAAAGCCTGGTTCATCGACCCCCACTTCCGGCGCGCAGTCTCTGGCGCCATCCGTCGCGATGATATCTGCAAGCTCGTCTATCGTGGACATGCGGTCCCCGCCTTCGGGCCCGTTTCCCCGTCCAATCGCTTCTGGTACAGCGCTCCCCCGCCGCCTTCGTCGCCGCCCCCTTCGTCGCTAGACGACGCGCTCAGGGAACTTAAAGCCGGCGGGTTCAGAAAATCGGGTAACGATCTGGTGGACCGCTCCGGCAACAAGGTGGAATTCTCCATCATCTCGAACGCCGGCAGCAAGATTCATGAAAGAACGCTGGCCCTCATCCAGCAGGATCTCGCGCGTCTCGGAATCAAAGTCAATCTGGTGATGCTCGACTTCTCTTCCCTAATTGAACGCATCACAAAATCCTTTGATTACGAGGCTTGCCTGATGTCACTCACCAATGTAGGTCTCGACCCCAACGAGCAGATGAACGTCTGGATGAGTTCGGCCGAAAATCATCAATGGAACCCAAGCCAGAAATCCCCGGCGAGTCCCTGGGAAGCGGAAATCGACAAACTGATGGATTCGCAATCCGCCAGTCCGGACCCTCAAAACCGAAAGGCCGCGTTCGACCGCGTGCAGAGTATTATTCGCGAACAGCAGCCGTTTATCTATCTGGTGCATCCCAACGCACTCACCGCGATCTCGCGGCAGTTGCATGGGGTGATCCCCGTTATCTTGCGGCCTCAGGCCTATTGGAACATCGAGCTGTTGTCGCTGGCGAACTAGATCATGCTCCTCGAAGTCAGCCTCAATGTCGATTACCCCGGTCGCCCCGGCGCGCTGCAAGATCTCCAGTTCTCGATGAACGAGGGTGAAATCGTGGGCTTGATCGGCGAAAGCGGATCGGGAAAAAGCACGCTCGCGCTCGCGCTGCTCAACCTGCTCGATTGCAAGTCCGCGCGTGTCCGCGGCTCCATCGTGTTTGAAGGCCGGGATCTGCTGGCTCTCAACGAACGCGCGCTGAGAACGCTTCGCGGCCAGCGCATTTCGCTGGTGCTCCAAAGTCCCATGTCCGCGCTCAATCCGATGCTCCGGATCGGCACGCATTTCAAAGAAGCCTGGGCCGCGCACAGCCCGCAGCGTGACGCGTGGAAGCAATCCGCATGTCCGCTTCTCAACCGGGTTTGCCTCCCTACTGATGACGCTTTTCTGAATAAACTCCCGCACGAAATCAGCGTGGGGCAAGCCCAGCGCGTGCTGATCGCCATGGCCCTGCTGCACAGTCCGCCGCTGCTGATCGCGGACGAGCCAACCAGCGCTCTCGACGTCATCACGCAAGCCGAAACGCTGAAGCTCTTCCGGGAACTGAACCGCGATCTCGGCACCGCCATGCTGATCGTCTCGCATGACCTGCTCTCGGTGAGCAACACCTGCTCGCGCGTGGCCATCATGGAATCCGGGCGCATCGTCGAATCTGGAAGCGTGCGGCAGATCTTCGAAGACCCGCGCCACGCTTACACGAAGCGGCTGATCGATGCCATCCCCAAGATGCCCTGGGCTCGCGAACCCGCGCTACAAGGCTGAACCGGAGGCCTCGGGCACTTCGGCTGCGCGCGCCTTGCCTCGCACCTGCGCCACCCAGAGCCGGAAGCGATCCAGATAAAGGTAAATTACCGGCGTTGTATACAGCGTCAACGCCTGGCTCACCAGCAATCCACCCACAATTGTGATGCCCAGTGGCCTGCGTAGTTCCGAACCGGCGCCCCCGCCAATCGCCAGTGGCAGCCCGCCAAAAAGCGCCGCTACCGTGGTCATCATGATGGGCCGGAAGCGAAGTTGGCAAGCCTCGTAAATCGCATCCCGCGAATTCTTCCCCTCGTTCCGTTCCGCGGCCAGCGCGAAATCAATCATCATGATNNCCCACCCCCGCCGAGGGCAGCGTCGACAGAATGGTAATCGGGTGAATGTAGCTTTCATAGAGCATGCCCAGCACAATATACACCGTCACCAGCGCCGCCAGAATCAAAATCGGCTGCGTCGAAAGCGAATCCTGAAACGCCTGCGCCGTGCCCGCAAAACTTCCCACGATGCTGGTGGGCATTCCGATCTCGCGCTCCGTATCTTCAATCGCGGTCACCGCTTCACTCAACGACGCGCCCAGCGAAAGATTGAAAGACAGCGTGATCGCAGGGAACTGTCCCTGGTGGTTCACCGCCAACGTCGTGTAGTCCTGCTCGTAATGCGTGAAAGTGCTCAGCGGCACCGGCACGCCCGCCGCCGACCGGACATAAATTTCCTTCAACGCATCCGGGTTCTGCTGGAATTGCGGCGCCACCTCCATCACCACATGGTATTGATTCAAAGGCGAATACATCGTTGACACCTGCCTCTGTCCGAACGAATCGTAGAGCGCGTTGTCGATTTGGTAGGGCGAAACGCCCAGACGCGAGGCCGTGTCGCGATCGATCACCAGAACGGATTGTAATCCCCTCACCTGCTGGTCCGTATTCACGTCCTGGATCTGTGGAATGTGCCGCATTTTGGCCAGCAGCTTCTGCGACCAGTCATTCAGATCGTTCAAATTGTCGGCGCGCATCATGAACTGGTATTGCGAATTGGTCATATGCCCGCCAACTCGAACATCCTGCGAAGCCTGAAGAAACAGCGTCGCGCCGGGGACGACCGCTAACTTCCCGCGCAGCCTGTTGATCACCGCATCTACGCTGATCTTCCTCTCATTCAGCGGTTTCAAAGAGATAAACGACCGCGCCGAGTTCGTTGCGCTTCCTCCCGTGAAGCCGGTCACATCCGCCACCGCCGGGTCGGCGTTCACAATCGCCAGGAACGCTGTCAGCTTCTTCTCCATCGCGTCAAAAGAAATATCCTGCGCCCCTTGAATCGCGCCCATAATCCGCCCCGTGTCCTGTTGCGGAAAGAAGGTCTTGGGCACCTTGATATAAAGTGAGACGCTCAGAACGATGGTGGCCAGCGTCGCCAGAATCATGGGCGCGGGATGCTTCAGAACCCACCGGAGAGTCACGGAATACTCGTGCAGAATGTAATCGAACGCGCCTTCACTGAGGCGATACAACCACCCGTGTCGTTTGCCGTGGTCGGACCGCAGAAACATCGCGCACATCATCGGCGTGGTGGTCAGTGAAACCGCCAGTGAAACGGCGATCGCCAGGCTCAACGTCACCGCGAACTCGCGAAAGAGCCGCCCCACAATGCCGCCCATCATTAAGATGGGAATAAAAACCGCCACCAGCGATAGGCTCATCGAGAGCACCGTGAAGCCGATCTCTTTCGCTCCGCGCAGCGCCGCCTGAATGGGAGGCACACCCTTTTCCAGATAGCGCGTGATGTTCTCAATCACCACAATCGCGTCATCCACCACGAAGCCCGTCGAGATCGTCAGAGCCATCAGCGACAGATTGTCCAGGCTGTATCCCAACAGGTACATGAACCCAAAAGTCCCCAGCAGGGAAAGCGGTACCGCCACGCTCGGAATCAACGTCGCCCACAGGTTCTTCAGAAAAATGAAGACCACCATGATCACTAGGGCAATCGAAACCATCAGCGTGAATTCAACGTCCGAAATGGAAGCCCGAATGGTGGTGGTCCGGTCCATCACCACCGTCACCTTGATCGCCGGCGAAATGGACGCGTCCAGCACCGGAAGCATCTTCTTGATCCGGTCGACCGTATCGATCATGTTGGATGCCGGCTGCTTGAACAGAATAATCAGCACGGCCGCCTTGCCGTCCGATATCCCCGCATTGCGCCGGTCTTCCACGGAATCTTCCACCGTCGCCACATCTCCCACCCGCACCGACGCGCCATCGTGATAGGAAACGATCAGCTTTTGATATTCGGCCGCCTTGTGTAACTGGTCGGTTGTCGTTACTTCCGTGCTTGCGCCGCTGCCTGAAATCGACCCCGTGGGGCTAATCGCATTCGCGTTGCCGAGCGTGGTCCGTAACTGGTCTGAACCAATTCCAAAGCTGTTCAGCGCGTTGGGATTGTATTCGACGCGCACCGCCGGCTTCGCGCCGCCGCCAACCTGCACCTGGCCGACGCCTTGAATCTGCGCCAGCTTCTGCGACAGAATCGAATCCGCGGCGTCGTACATCTTTGAAACTTCGATGCTGTCGGATGTCAGCGCGAGAATGAGGATCGGCGAATCCGCCGGGTTCACTTTTCGGTACGTGGGATTGCCCGGAAGCGCGGCCGGCAACTGGCTGCGCGCCGCGTTGATCGCCGCCTGAACATCGCGGCCGGCGGCGTCGATATTACGATTCAAATCGAACTGCAGCGTGATGCTCGTCGAGCCCAAACCGCTGGTCGACGTCATTTCCGATACCGAAGCGATTTTGCCGAACTGACGTTCCAGCGGCGTCGCCACCGAAGAAGCCATCGTCTCCGGACTCGCCCCCGGCAGCGCCGCCGATACCTGAATCGTCGGAAACTCCACCTGCGGCAACGGCGCAACGGGAAGGTACCGGAAAGCGATGATCCCCGCAAGCGCCAGCCCCGCCGTCAGCAGCGATGTAGCCACCGGCTTGCGAATAAATGGGGACGAGAGGCTCATGCTTCCTCGAATGCGCCCTCGTCCGGGTTCCCCACCCGGAAGTGAGCCAGCCGGCTCGCGATGCGATCGAAAAATAGGTAAACCACGGGCGTCGTATAGAGCGTCAACAACTGGCTCACCAGCAACCCTCCGACGATCGTGATGCCCAGAGGCCGGCGCAGTTCGGAACCCGTTCCTGTCCCTAGCGCCAGCGGAACGCCGCCCAGCAGAGCCGCCATCGTCGTCATCATGATCGGCCGGAAGCGCAACAGGCAAGCCTGATAAATCGATTCAAACGGACTTTTCTTTTCTTTGCGCTCTGCTTCCAGCGCGAAGTCGATCATCAT